>CAYPDZ010000001.1:0-16332 GCA_964409575.1 uncultured Muribaculaceae bacterium
GCCACGGCTTGCTCAATTTGCTCGTTATCCGGACTCGCTTTGCTCCGTCCGTCCATAAATTCGCTCCCCCATAGGAGAGGGAATTTATTTCAGTTTGCGAAGCAAACCGTAATGAACTTATTCACTTTAAATAAACTTTCTGCAAAAAAATCTTGCAATCAAAAATTTTCGTGATAGAATGAGAGATGTAAGCCCTGGTAGCTCAGCTGGATAGAGCAACCGCCTTCTAAGCGGTAGGTCATGCGTTCGAATCGCATCCAGGGTATATGTAAAAAGACCCAAATATTTGGGTCTTTTTACATATGTTTAGATTTTGATATGAGAACGCAGCAAAAGTTTTGAATGAAGATAAAATCTCATACTAAAAAACATAAATTTTATAACAAACTCATCGTTTTCTTTATTTACGGATATTTACAAAACTTAGTACAAAAGTGTACACCAGTAGCAAAAAAAAATATTACCTGTTTTAAAATATACAAGGTGTGTTTATGCAAGTAAGTAATACAATTTATCCTCAATTTATAACTTCTTACAAAAAACGTTCATCTAAAGCGGAAAATGGGGCTTCGCATGTGATTTTAGCGGATGTTCCGACATCTTATGATGCAAAATTATTGAACGCATTACGTTTTCAAATGCTTTACAGACCTGTTTTCGGCAGTAGAATGATTGACGAAGAACCGCTTTTTAAGAGAGAAAATTACATAGCAGACCCAAATATTAACTCCAAAGAAGTAAACTTTATAAAGAAAATATCAAAACCAAATGGCATTGTGCCTTTCAAGGACGATAAAGCTGCTTGCGCATTAATTGAGGGGTTAAGAGATGGCGAAGTAAGAGAGTTTCAGTTATCTTCTCTACTTTTCTTTGCAAAACATCCTGCATTTGAAAAAGGCTCACATATAACCAAAATAATTTCTCAAATAAATACTGTCGAACGCGGTAAATTTTTTATTAAAGAAACTGAAAGACTTACAAAAAAATATCCGGACATGACCTCAGAAGAACTGGTTGCGATTGTACCTAGATTATCACCGGAAAAACTTGATATTCAGAATAAGTTTATTGAAAAAATTTATATTCCAAACAAAGATGAAAAAGACTCAAAAAATCTTGAAATATTTACGGAACTCTTGTCTTCCGTCGAAGACGAGAAAGTCGCAAATATTCAATTAGATTTTTATGATAGTTTAATGGAGTATAAAGAAACCTCACCGGCTACCGCAATGTCTTTGTTAATGAATATAGAAGACGAGGAAAAGGGACAAATAAAGAAAAACACTATTCTTGCGTTGATAGAAAAAGGTTTTAAGGCTGATGATTTGGTAATATTAATTCCAAAAATTAAAAAACAAAAAATTGCAAGGCTCAATTTAGAAATGGCGGATTATTTTTTAGAGGATTTAAACATGGAGACATCTGTTGCTTCAAAGATAATGTGTAATATCCCTGATAAAGGCGTTTTTAATATGCAGAAAAATATTATTAAAGAAGCTCTGAGTTTAAGAGAATTTGAGGATGAGGATATTTTAAAGATTTTGGGAGATATTCAAAGTCCTGAAACTGCCGAACTGAAAATGGCAGTAATAAAAATGTTGGCAAAAATAGATAAGTTCAAAGGTAAGGACATAACACATATTGTTACAAATGTGGATTCTGTGTATGGTGCAGAAATTAAAGTAAAAACTGCGAAAAATCTTTCTCAAATTGATGAACTGTCAGGAAACCAGATAGGATATATAATTGCGGGTTGTCATAATGAAGAAAGTACGAGAGTAAAAAGCAAAGCCGCGGAAGAACTTATTAAAATTCCCGGTATGACCGGTGATGCTGTTACTTATATTGTTGCAAGACTGTTAAAAGAGGAAACTGCACAAATTCAAATTGATGCAACGCGAAAACTTATGAATTACAAAAAATTTACACCTGTAGAAGTTGCAAAAATAGTAAGAGGTATACGAAATATTGATTTCGAAAAGGCAAAATTAAATGCACTTGAACATTTAATGACCATTGACTCACTTAATAACACTGCTATTGTAAAAATACTTGATAAAATAAATGGTGAAAGTAAAGACAAATACTTGTTGTCATGTATTGATAAAATGGCGGCAAATCCGAATTTTACTTGTGAAGACATAACAAAAATTGCCACTACTATGTTTATTAATAAACATACTTGTAATGAATTGATTGATTATTTTGCGACTATTCCGAGAGATATCAAAGATGAGATAGAGGATTATTCGGTTGTGCAAGATTTTTATCCGTTCAAGGATAAAACTTATTTGAACAGAACTGAACGAAAAGCCTTTATTTCGGCTTTAATCAAGCATAATTCTGCTATTAGTGATAATGCAAAAGAAAACGGTATTACAAAATTGTATAAATTTTTACCGCAAAATAATGAGGAATACTGTCAATTACTCCCTGTTATAGCAGAGTCTATTGATAAAAATTCAATGCAAACGTCACTAAAATCACAACAAGCAATAAAAGAATTACCTCAAGTTTTGGAAAAATTGTATGCGCACGATAGCAAATTCTTAAAATTGGATTTTGAAAACACAAATTTTGTTCCACACTTAAAATATTCTTTAGCAGATTTTAAAAAAGATATTGCAAAAACTCTTGAAAATTGTCCGGATGATAAAAAAGAACAAATTACCGACCAGTTTGGCTTTGTACTCTCATCAAACAAGAGTTCAAAAAATATAATCATAGGATATCCTCAGCTTCCAAAACGTTACAGTGGTATAGCTCAAGATCCGGAATACAAAGATTTAACCCAAAAAGTTGCAGCTCACATAGATAAATTCATCAATCAAAATGAAGTTACTATTTGTGATGACAGAAAAACAAACAAGCTGTTCAATACCTTATTCACTGCCATTCCGGAATTAACGACACTGGTTCAAAAACCTCAAAATGAATGGCATCATTTTGACACATTTGTGCATACACTAAGAGTTATGCAAGAAGTCGCAAAGAATGAAAGATTTCAAAAATTAAACGACAACGATAAACAATTATTGTTTGTAGCAGCTCTTTTGCATGATATTACAAAAGCGGAAGGAGTTGTGGATAAAGGTCATGCTCTAACCGGTGCTTATGATGCATATCAAATCGCTGATAAATTTGAATTTTCTGACACGGACAAAAGTAAACTGTTTGCAATAATACGAAACCACGAATGGTTGAAATATTATAACAAAGAAGGTGTATCTGAACTGCAAAAAATAGAAAGAGCCAAAACGGTTGCTTTTACCTTGCGAGAAGGGAATGCTTTTGAATTAGTAAGCATATTATCGGAAGCAGACTTAAAAGGTATGCAAAAAAATGAAGCAGCCTTTAAAACTTTTGAAAAAGCACAGCAAGAAGGTAACAGTGAAGTCGCAAGATATGTAAGAGATTTACAAAGAACGGCAATACCGTTACCGCAAAACAAATTGCCAAAAGCAAGCGAATTGGTTGCAGATGGCGAAGTTGTCAGAAATGCAAATATCGGCGGTATTCAAAATAAAGTTATTTATCTCACCAAAAATATGGGAAAAGGAAGTTTGCCGTTTGATAAAAACTTAGATCCAAATGATTTGAATTTTTTGGTACATGCTTTGGATTCGGAAAAAAATTCGTTGATTTTTCAACGTATAGATGAAGTTGATAACGATACTTTGATTAGTTCTTCTTATGTAAATCTTGCGAAAGGTAATTGGAAAACCTTTAGACAGCAGGGATATATTTTGGATGTGGATAGCGATAATATTCATGCCGCTTATTTTAAAGATTACGGTTCCGGCTCATCAAAAAATATTGATAACCTAAAACTTGATTATTTATTTGAAGGTTATTACAAACCTCAAAGAGATTACATTTCTCAAAAGATTAAAGAAACACTGCATATAGATGCCGATAGTTATAAAGCTCTTTATCAAGATATCAAAAACAAATCTCTCAGCGAAATAAGAAAAGAATATCCGTTTGTATCAGCCGCAATAAAACAAATTTATATGGAAATGCAAGGCGGTCAATACACATACGGAAGAAATTATAATGAAGTATTAGTTTCAAGACCAAGAATTCAAGGTGTATTTGCATACGACCGCTCAATAACACAAGTTCCTAAATATCTGCGTAAATACGCTGCAGATGCTGACGTTCCTATAATTATATTCTTAGACTAGGAATTTACTAAAATTTTTTAAGCTTATTTTAGTTGTGCAATAATTTGAGGAATTTCTTCAAGTCCTCTATATACAGCATCTTTAAATCTTTCATAGAAATAGCCGTTTTCTTTTACGCCTTTTAAATCGGCTATTGTTAATATGCCTGCCATTTTGAACATATTATCGTCTTTTAATTCTTGAGCAATACCTGTTGCAACTTTTATTCTTTCTTCATCGGTTAATGGTCTATATTGGTCTTTGCCTATATATACTCTGCCATTGTAATGTTCAAGCCAATCATGAGTCTTTATAAGTTTGCAAATTTTCTTTTTATCTTGTTTAGAGAAATTTGTTCTTTCTAATATAAAAGATGCGTCCAATGCAGAATTTTTCGGGTGGGTTTTGTCTATTACACCTTCTTCTTTTGTTATATCGTGCAACAATGTTGCTGTACTTAAGATTTTTTTATCTTTTGCAGACAGGGTTTTGTAATCGGGGTTAGACATAACATCTTGTAAAACTCTTAAAATATGTACATCAACAGTAAACTCATGAGTTTTATGTTGTTTTTTGCCTATAATAGATTTAAATTCAGGGAACAAATCTGTTATACAATTCAATTGCTCTGACAGTTCAGGTTTTCCTTCCAGATATACATCGTTATTATTTATAAATCTATCAACCAACAGTTCAATATTATTGATTGCTTCCGTCGTTGATGAATTAAACGTTTTTATAGAATTTTTATCATTATTTAAAAGACTTGGATAACCGTTCATTTGAATAAGTTCGTTATCACACTCTTTTATTTCAAATCCGAAATAATTGTAAACTTTTAGTTTTTCTTGTTCCGATAAATCTTTTACATTATCAAGTACATCATCAATAAAATTTTGACGAGGATAGTCTAATTCCAATTTATAACCGTCTTTAGTTATTTTTGTGTTCAAAAATTCGCTGTTTGGGTTTGCCATTTCTTTTAATGCATTTTCATAATTTAATAAACTTTTTTTGTCAGCAGGTTTTGTACTAATCCCAATAGAGCTGACTAATTTAGGTACAAAAAATTCTTTCTCTGTCAAGATATTTAATAAATCTCTCTTTTGAGAAATTGACAATTCACATTCATTAGTTTCATTTACCATTCTGCTTGTAAAGGCTAAAACAGGCATGGTTTTTGTTTTGACGAATGAGTCATTTTCTGTTCTGTTTACGTATGTACATTTATTCATATTATGTGATGAATTTCTTACGTTGTTATGAGAATAATTTGACAATAAGTTTACACAATTGCTAATATTCATCTATACCTACCTGATTATATAAACAAGATAAAAAATAAATTTGCTGTTTTATTTATAAATATTAAGTATGGTGTTCTTATTTTTGAAACAAATCTTTCACACTGAATTTTTTATCATCATGGAATTTGACAAATTTTTTCGCAATCGGATTTGTCGCAAGCACTTTAGGTTTTGCTTGCTCTTTTAGTTTTTCATTTTCGATTACTTCAAAATCTCTCATAATTATACCTATATATTAATAAAAAAGTAATCTCAAGAAAAATTGACCTTTTTTTATATAAAAAGTATATAATGTTACAATTCGTTACCTTACAAGACCCTCTGTTTCGTTATACATAACCATATAAAAATCAGGGCTTGTCATATTCGGGTTCTTTTTCATAAACTTTTTAACATCAAACTTTTCAAGGTATTTGTCTAATTTTTTGATAACTTTTTCATTGCCTTCGTGTTCATTCTTGAGGTTAGAAATATAGCTATTTGTCATAGCTATGACATCATCCTCCGTCAACAGTGGAAGGCCGCCGATTTTAACCTCATCGGGTTCATCTTCATCAATGTATTTTTTGAGTTCCTCTTTTGCATCTTCTTTTTGACGTCTGCCGTTGCTGTCAGATGATGTGGAAGATGAAATCGCTCTGTTACCAAAAGGATTGTTTACGTTATTGAACATCTTTTTACCCTCTCTAACGATATTGATGCAACTTTTAAAATTTTAGTCAGTCACTCGCTATTGCTCGTTCCCGTTTTTGCCCTCTTTGACGACATTTATCTCTATTACGTCAAATATGACAAAAAACTTTAATTAAATCATCTAAATGGAGTAGTAATAATCCTTCAACAGTTTACAGTCGCCTTCAATATTAGGGCTTTCGCATACCAAGGCACCTTTGACACCAAATTCTTTTAGAACTTTCAACAGTTCTTTATAATTCATATCGGAGTTTTCAAGGTTTAAGTGGTTTTTTTCACCTTTTGCAGTATATTCAATTCCAGCAAGGTGTCCGTGAAAATTGTCAAGTGCGTACTGTCCGACTTCTGTTCCGAGTTTTTCCATAACACGTGAAAACTCGTCATAAGTATTGTATTCACCGGCACTTCTGGCATGAAGATGTGAAAAATCTATACAAGGCAAAACTTTTTCAAACTCTTTTGACAATCTGATAATTTCATCCAAATCGCCCCATTGTGTAGCTTTCCCCGTAGTTTCAGGACGAACCCAAACATTAATTTTTTCACGATCTAAAACATCAATAATACGTTTAGTTTGAGTTTTCACCTTATTATAAACAGTTTCTTTATCCGCACCCATATAAAATGCGGCATGATAAGTTATACTAAAAGCTCCCGCCTGCTCTGCAACTGATGCAGTGTCAATAATTCTTTGAACACTTGCATCAATCTTTTCTTTCTCTTTAGAATTGAGATTTATATAAAAAGGTCCGTGAGCTGTTATTGCAAACTCATTTGACATTTCGTTGACGAATTTTCTATGTTCATCGCTCATTCTGACGCCATGGACAAATTCCAATTCCATACCGTCAAGTTCCATATCTTTTAAAACTTCAAAAGCTGACGGATAGCCGCCTTTTCCCGTACTCAACGGCATGCCTGCCGTAATAAAATTTAGTTTATCAAAAGTTTTCATAACAAACATTATAACATAAAAAAAAGCCGGTATTTACCGGCATGTTACTCTTGGAAGTAAAGAGGTGATGATTGTGCTACGCACGTAACGTACGTAGCTCTTAAGATTATTTAGTTTATAAGTCATACGGACGACTGCCTGTTGCTTTGTACAAACTGATTGCATCCGTCATACATTCAACTTTTTGTTGAGCAACAAGTTTTTCTATAGTTAACAAATTTTCTTGATGTTGAATGACATCAAGTTTTGATAATGTACCTTGGTTATATTTTTGTTCAGTGTATTTGTAATCAGTTTTTTCAAGGCTGTATTGTTTATCTGTTTGTTCCATTTTTTCTTTATCCAAACGCGAAGCAACAAGAGCGTCATTGACTTCTTGAATTGCAGTCAAATTGGTTTTGTAGTAGTTTTGCAAAATTCTTTCGTATGTTGCTTTTTTAAATCTTAAATTAGCTTTCAAAGAACCACCTTGGAATAAAGGTGCCATAATTCCGCCCGCAACACCTAAAAGCATATTTTTTGTAGTAAACAAACTGCCAATATCGCCTGCATTAAACAATCCACCGCCGATGATGTTTATTGACGGTAAAAATTCTTTTTTGGCAACTTTTACATCTATTCCTGCTTTTTCAACCATAAGTTCAGCTTTAAGGTAATCCGGACGATTTACGATTATTTCTGACGGAATTTCTTCAGGGATAGTGAATTGATAAACTAATTCGTCAAGAGAATTTCTCTCTATGCTTCCTGCATTTTCAGGGTTTTCACCAATAAGCACACAGAACTGATGTAACAATTGTTCTCTTTGTTTTTTCAATTCCAACAGGTCAGTTTGACCCTGAACAAGAGCCTTATTAGCTCTAATCGTATCAGCAGTTGACGTCAAACCCTCTTTGTTTCTTAAAAGCATCAAATCATAAATATCTTGTCTTGCTTTAACGATATCCTCTTGCAACGAAATCATTTTATCGAGTTTAACTATATTGAAATAACCGGCTCCGACAGCAGATGCAATCGCAATATATGCAGCGCGCTCATCCATTTTTGAACCTTCGTAGAGTTTTTTTGCCGATTGTGTTTTGTTTCTGTTTTTCAAGAAAATATCAGCTTCATATTGAACAATCATCGGAACACCAAAGCCGGCAGTTGTATTTGTTGCACCGGGCATTTTGATTAATGACGGACCAAAGCCTGCCGTAGCTGACGGCAATTCGTTTGAAAACTGCATTTTTACTTGTTGATAATATTCTTCAACATTAATAGTTGCCATCTTCAAATCATAGTTATTTAAAATAGCTTTTTGAATATAACTGTTTAACAAACTGTCATTAAAATTATCCCACCAGTTCATATTTACATAAGCAAATTTATAATCATCAGATATTTTATTGTTTTTCACAGCCATACTTTTGAATTGTTTCGGCTGAACAGTTTCGGCAATAACAGGCATGATATTTAGGCTTAATATGCTTGTTAAAAGTGCTGTTGTTATTATCTTTTTCATTTAATTTTTTCCTCGTCTCTGTCACCCTGAACTCGTTTCAGGGTCTAATATTTACTAGATTCTGAAATCACTCCCAGAGGACCCATTTTGCACGAAATCAATAGATTTCGGCAAAAGGAGGCAAGTTCAGAATGACGTAAAAAATAACTTGCATTTTTCACAATACTATGTTAGCATAATATTGTTGTAAATGCAACATATTTTTTTTACAACATAAATAACAAAGTAAATTATGAAAGTTACGAAATCAAAAATAGAAATAATGCATTATACTGACAGCATTCATTATGAGTTGGCGCAAACTTCAAGATTAATGAAAATGTTGGGTAAACAGCTTTTTGAGAAAATGGAAATTGATATTACAACAGATGAATACGCTGCACTGGATACAATTTCTATTAATGCCGGAATATGTCAGAGGGATTTGGCAAAGCTTATTATAAAAGACAGAGCAAATACCGGCAGGATTTTAGATACACTGGAACAAAAAGGGTTTATTACAAGATTTATTGATACAAAGAATAACAGACTGGTTAAAAAAATCGGAATTACCGAAAACGGCTACAAAGAGCTCAACTCTATTAATAAAAAAATCAGACATCATTTTGAAAATGTTACAAGAAAATTGTCTGATGAAAATTATGACAGAGTTTTTTGTGCATTAAAAGATTTTCGATTAGAACTTGAACAATTAGTGGAGACAAATATATGATAAAGAAAATGCTAAGGCTCTAAGATACTAAGGCACTAAGTTCTTTACAAAAACAATTTAAGTAATATTATACCAAAACAATATAATGAAATGCCTTAGTGCCCTAGTGCCTTAGTAACTTAGTAACTTTAACAGAAAGGACAAAAATGACAGAAGAAAATATACAAGAACAAGAAATAAAACAAGAACATAAACCGCTTAAAAGATTTATTGCAATCGGCGCAAGTGTAGTTATTGCAATAGCTGGCGGATATTTTATACATGATGCTTTGACGTATCAATCAACAGATGATGCGTATGTTGAAACAACTACCGTTCAGGTTGCTCCGCGTGTATCAGGACAAATCACGGAAGTTTACATTACAGATAACCAAAAAGTTAAAGAGGGCGATTTGGTCGCAAAAATTGATCCCGCCGATTATGAAATTGCGTTAGCTCAAGCTGAAGCAAAATATGAAAAAACATTATTAAACCAGAAAAATGCTCAAGCAAACTTTAAAGCAATGCAATCAAACATTGACACAGCAAAAAAAGATTTAGACAGATACAAAAACTTGTACGAACAAGGTGCAGTATCAAAACAAACGTTAGATCAGGCTCAAACAAAATATGACAGTGCTCAAGCAAATTTGACCAATGCAGAAGAAGCTTTGCTTTCTCAAGGTGGAAACAAAGTTGCCGATGCTGATTTAAAAGAAATTAAAGCATTGAGAGATAAAGCTAAATTAAATTTAGATTATACAAACATCTATGCTCCGCAAACAGGTACAGTTTCATCAAGACGTGTTGAAAAAGGCATGTATGTTAATGTTGGCTCACCTTTGTTTGTAATCGTTCCCGAAAACGTTTGGATTGTTGCAAATTACAAAGAAAACCAATTGCGTCACATGAAACCGGGGCAAGAAGTTAATATTAAAATAGATACTTATCCAAACCATACTTTCAAAGGCAAAATTGACAGTATTCAACGTGCATCAGGTGCAAAATCAAGTCTTTTCCCGCCTGAAAACGCAGTAGGTTCTTTCGTAAAAATCGTACAGAGAATACCTGTTAAAATCGTTTTCACGGAAGAAATTAACCCTAACGAATTTAACATTGTTCCGGGAATGTCAGTAGTGCCGAAGGTTAGAGTAAAATAAGTGAGTAAAGATACTAGGGCATTAAGATACTAAGATACTAAGGCATTTCGTTAAAGCAATTATTATAAAATTTTACCAAGTTAGCTTTATGTAAAGAACTTAGTGCCCTAGTGCCTTAGTAACTTAGTAACTTTAAAAGAAAGGTTAAAATGTCAGAAACAAACACCGACCAAGAATGGAAACCGACGGTCAATCCGTGGTTTATGTTAGTACCCGTAATGTGCTCAACTTTTATGTATGCACTGGATGAAACAGTCGCAAACGTCGCACTGCCGCATATTGCAGGTTCATATTCCGTTAGCTCGCAAGAATCTATCTGGGTTTTGACGAGCTATTTGATGGCGAGCAGTATCGTTATCCCGATGATTGACTTTTTTTCTAAATATTTTGGCAGAAAAAATTTCTTTATGCTCGGTGTATTTATTTTTACTATTGCCTCATTTTTGTGCGGAATATCTACTTCTATCGGGATGATTGTTTTTGCACGTGCCCTTCAAGGTTTTGGCGGCGGATGTTTGATGCCTATGGCACAAGCTGTTTGTATGGAAAGCTTTAAAGGTGAAGATTTGAATAAAGCTATGGCAATTTTTGGGCTTGCCGTTATTATCGCACCGATTTTGGGACCTGTAATGGGCGGTTGGATAACTGAAAACTGGTCATGGCCTTACATCTTCTTTATCAATGTTCCTGTCGGATTTTTCTGTATTGCACTGGCTAAAAAATTTCTTGAAGACCCTCCCTACGCAAGAAAACAAAAAGACGTCCATCTAGACAAATTCGGGTTTTTATGGCTTTGTGTTTGGTTAATCCCGTTACAAATTGTATTTGACAAAGGTAATGATGCAGATTGGTTTAATGCTCCTTGGATTTGTTGGTTGAGTGCTGTTGCCGTTACTGGATGTATTTTATTTTTCATATCTCAAGTAAAAGGGAAAAGACCTATTGTAAAATTGGATGTTCTAAAAGATACAAATTATTTTTGTGGAACGACAATGTTGATTTTAATAAACGGTGTAATGCTTGCATCACTTGCGATTTTGCCTCAAATGATGCAGACAATGCTTGGTTATGATGCTTTTACAAGCGGTCTTGCGATAATGCCAAGGGGGCTCGGGTCATTGATGGCATTGGGTATTTTTGGTGCTGTTGGAGGCAGACTCAAATACAGAACTTATGGTATTATCGGGCTGTCTTGTTTAGGTTTGGGCGGATGGATGCTCGGACTGTTAAACCTTGAAATTAACCCGATGAATGTTGCTATTCCAAACTTTATATTTGGCTTTGGACTTGTATTTTCATTTATGCCAATTACGACTTTATCTTGTATAACATTAAGAAACGACCAAATGACAAACGCCTCGGGACTTCAAAACTTGCTCAAAACAATCGGCGGTGCTGTCGGAACTTCTCTTGTTGCGACAATGCTTTCAAGATTTTCTCAAGTTCACCAAAACGGGCTTGTAAAAAGCATGACGGAATTAAATCCTGCGTTCACTGACAGGTTACAGATGTATGCAAGTTCATTTATTCATCAAGCCGGTGATATGGCAAATTCAACTTATATGGCAAGTAAAATGCTTTATAATCAATTAATTCAGCAGTCAACACTGTGTGCTTACATGACAACATTTAAAGTTTTTGCTATTGCATGTTTTATTTTGGTACCGTTTATGTTTTTATTGAAGGGTGAAAGTAAAAAAATTTAAACGAAAAGAGAAAGGTATAACAAGATGCATAGAGGCAAAGAGGAATAGATGCAAAGTCCATTTCGTGGGCAAAGCTCACCTATAAAGACTATGCATCTGTGCATCTAGGCTTCTAAGCATCTAAAATATTATGCAAACCGACCAACAATGGCAACCTACAGTCAACCCTTGGATAATGATTATACCCGTAATGCTTGCGGTATTTATTTACGTGCTTGACGGTACAATCGGAAACGTTGCTTTGCCTCACATGGCGGGAAGTTTTTCGGCAACTCGTGATGAAAGTATGTGGATTTTGACATCATACTTAATCGCTGCAGGTATCGTAATCCCCGCCGTTGACTTTTTTAGCAAGGTTTTTGGACGTAAAAATTTCTTTATTATAAGTATTTTGCTGTTCACTCTTGCCTCAATGCTTTGCGGTATGGCTAAAAATATTGAATTTATGATTTTTGCACGTATTTTACAAGGTTTTGGCGGTGGCGGAATTTTACCGATTTCTCAAGCTATTATGCTGGAAGCTTTTCCAAAAGAAAAACGCGGACTTGCAATGTCAATTTTTGGGATGGGAGTAATTTTAGCTCCTATCATTGGTCCTGTTTTGGGCGGATGGATTACCGATAACTGGTCTTGGCCGTGGATTTTTTACATAAACGTTCCGTTTGGCTGTATTGCGGCAATTCTTTCAAAAAGACTCGTTGAAGACCCGCCTTATGCAAGAAAACAAAAAAACGTAAAGATTGACGGCAAAGGGTTTTTGTTTCTTACAATATGGCTCGTAACACTTCAAACAGTGTTAGATAAAGGTAATAATGCCGATTGGTTCAATACAACTTGGATTTGTTGGACATTTGGAATTTCTATGGTTGCGTGCGTTTTGTTTTTTCATTCACAACTTACAAACAAAAATTCTCTTGTAGATTTATCCGTATTTAAAGACAGAAATTATTCAGCCGGTACGATAATTCAAGTTGTAATTCAAGCTGTATTGTATGCTTCTTTGGCAATTCTACCACAATTTTTGCAAAGTATGATGGGCTATACGGCGTTTTTGAGCGGTGCAACAATGATGCCCAGAGGTTTTGGAAGTATGACAGCGATGCTTTTGACAGCTACTTTGTCAAACAAAATAGATAACAGACTTATGGTTGTAATCGGACTTGCATTTATCGGCGGCTCGAGTCTTGTGTTCGGGTCGTTAAACTTGCAAATATCTAACATGAATATCGCAATACCAAATTACTTTATGGGTTTAGGTATGGGACTTGCGATGGTGCCGATTATGAATTTATCTGTTGCAACTTTGAGAAACGACCAGATGACAAACGCAACAGGTATTCAAAACCTCTTGAAAAATATCGGCAGTGCAATCGGAACATCATTGGTTGCAACAATGTTGACTCGTTTTGCACAAGTTCATCAATACATGCTGGTGGGCAAAATGAATGAACTCAATCCCGTATTTATAGAGCGAATTCAAGCAACCGCAGGAACATTAATTCAATATACCGAAAGTTCCGTTGCTCAATACATGGCACAATATTCCCAATATGGACAACTGATAAAACAATCAACATTGTGGGCATTTATTGACTCTTTTAGAATTTTCGGACTTCTTTGTTTTGCCGTAATTCCACTAATGTTGTTAATCAAAAAACTAAAACATGACTAAATTGTTTCAACCAATGATTTTGCAATTTTTAATGCTTTATTGAATACTTGTTCGTTATGTAAAAAATCGTCACGTTCAATGTATTTACCTACAATTTTGCGTGCAAATGTACCGATTGCAATTCCGTTGTAATCTATCCCGCACATTTTGGCAAGTTCTGCTGTTTTGGAGTTTGTTCCGCCTGAAAGCATTATATAAACAGGTAAATTCGCATTTTGAACGATTTCTGCCGTTGCAATTGCCTGCAAAGTAGTCTTGTAATCATCACTCCCGCCACTCATCGGAAATCCGTCAGCCTGAACTATTGTGGAATAAGGTTTGCGATTTGCAATCATTTTTTTAATTCTGTCAAGCATTTTTTCATCACTTAAGTGCCCTCGAGCTGTGCAAATACTGAGCATTCCGTCATAAACAGAATTTATATAATCCCATTTTTCAATCCAGTCATCATTTTCACCCATTGCATGAAGCTCAATGCAGTCTACGCCCATATTGATTAATTCAGGCAAAACCTCTCTTAAATCTTTGTTTTCAGACACAAAAGAAATTGCACCACAAGCGCAAACGTCGTAACACTTTCCACAACCGATACAGCGCACCGCATTTACCTTACAATTTTTTATAGTGTGTTGCGGGCAAACTTCTTCACACTTATGACATTTTACACATTTTTCGACATCAATTTGGGCTTTACGAATATGTGGATCACCTTTTATCCCGACACTTACGCACAAATAGCCCTCACGACCTTGTAAACCTCTTTTTGCAGCATCAACAATTTCAGGTTTTGCAGAAAGGTCAAAAAACTTACATCCGGCAGTTGAATAAAGTGCAACAAGTTTTTCAACTTCTGTTGCATCCTCATTTCCTGCTCCGCAAACGAGTTTAAAACATTTTCTCTCATCAAGAAGTTGTTTCAACATTATCTCACCATGTAGTTATAAATAATTTCAGAAGCTTTTACGATAAACTCTTTACCCAGAACAGAGTTATGCGGACGTTTTGCAAAAATTACAACAATATATCTTTTGCCGTTTGGTGCATAAACAATACCGGCATCACCGAGCATTTTGCCAATATCACCCGTTTTGTGCAAAAATTCGGCACCGGCAGACAATCCTGCTGCAATTAAACGGTTATTATGAACATGTCCCATGTAGTCAAAAATCTTTTCGCGCGAAGTTGTGCTTAAAAATTTCGGGTTATCAATATTGTACAAAATTGTTGCCATATCACGCGCGGTAGAATGATTTGTTCCACCTAAATCAGGAAGCCATGTTTTTATGTAAGTATTTTTCAAACCCCAACGTCTTATGCCTGAATTTACATCAGTCATAGAGCCCAATTGTGCCATAAGCATATTTGTTGCCGAATTGTCAGACTCTGTTATCATCATTCTTGCAAGTGTATCAATTGTATATTGAGAGTTTTGTGCCTTAAATTGTAAACTTCCCGAACCTTCAGTTCTGTAGAATTCTGTCAAAGGCATTTTATCATCCAAATGAATTTGACCTTTTTCTATCGAGCGAAAAAGCTGAACAAGAACAGGAATTTTAATTATACTTGCGGTTGCAAAAATCTCATCAGCATTAATATCCGCGTAATTTCCCGTTTGATAATCCCAAACATAAATAGACGGATGAATAGAAGGATAAGCCGACGCAAGTCCTTTTAATTGGTTTTCCAATGCAGAAAGTTCATTACCTTCTGTCAAAGGTGTCATTTCCGGTTTTTTGACTCTTGCTCCCTCCAAAGAACGCATCCCTAAATACCAGTGATTTGAAAGGTAATTTGATGTCGGAAAAAGTAATTGTTGATAATCAGCTTTAACATTTTTGTAAGGTGTCGGATTGAACATGTTTTTTGTAACTTTGTTAAATCCGTATGGCAAAACAGTAAAAGCAAGTAAAGAAACAAAAGTAACAGATACAATTTTATGGATAAGATAGTTGCGTTCAATTTTTTTCTTGTCAGCAGTCAATCTGTTTGAACGATATTGATTTCTTTGCGGATAAGGTTGAGCAACCCTTCTTTCAACAGTATGCAAAGATGAATTGTATTCGCGTCGCGCATAATATCTGCTATCATATTCCCGTCTTGCTACTTCCGGCATAAATCCTCCCACAAATATATTACTATATTACTTTACATAAATATAAATGGCAAGCAAGTTTACATTTTTAGGTTATAATATTTTACATTAAGAGAATTTACAGAGAGGATTAAAAAAATGGATTGTATTTTTTGTAAAATAGTTAACGGAGATTTTAACACGGAATTTGTGTACGAAAACGAACATGTCGTTGTGTTCAAAGATATTAACCCGAAAGCTCCCGTGCATCTTCTTGTTGTTCCGAGAGTGCATGTCGCATCACTCAATGAACTTGAAGATAAAAATTTGATGGGTGAACTTTTGCAAGCTGTAAAAGAAACTACAAAAAAAATCGGTTTAAAATCATATAAAACATTGATTAATAC
>CAYPDZ010000001.1:16432-21561 GCA_964409575.1 uncultured Muribaculaceae bacterium
CGTTCTTGTAATCGGTGGCGGTGACGGCGGTACGGTTAGAGAAGTTTTGAAACACAAATCAGTTAAAAAAGTTGTGCTTGCCGAAATCGACGGACTTGTAATTGATGCTTGCAAAGAATTTTTACCGACAATTTCTTGCGGACTTTCTGACCCGAAAGTTGATATCCAAGTAGTTGACGCAATCGACTTTATCAAAGATAAAAAGAATGAATACGACATCGTTCTTATTGACTCTACTGACCCAATGGGACCGGGAGAAGGATTATTTACGGATGAATTTTATTCAAATGTTAAAGCTTCATTAAAAGATGGCGGTATTATGGTTGCTCAATCAGAAAGCCCGTTTGCACAAAAAGATGCTGTACAAAAAATGTATGTTCAATTGAGAAAAGTATTCCCTATTTGCGATACTTATACATCAAATATTCCGACATACCCCGGTGGTTATTGGGCTTGGGCGTTTTGTTCAAAAGACGTAAAACCGTTGTCATATTTTGCTGATGACAGATATGAAGATATTGTCAAAACTTGCAAAATCTATAACAAAGATTATCACAATGCAAGATTTGCTCTACCAAATTATTTGAAAGAGTTGTGCAAATGAGGATATAATGGATTTCACAGAAAAAACACTAAATTCTCAAATAATGTACGACGGCAAAATCGTAACAGTCTTGAAAGATGATGTCGAAATTGCCGACGGTCATAAATCTTTTAGAGAAGTTGTAAAACATTCGGGTGGGGTTGTTGTTTTAGCTATAAAAACACCCTCACCCCAACCCTCTCCCCTCAAGGGCACAGAAAAATTATTATCAAAACCATCAGAGGTTTCTAAGTGCGTAGCACCTCTCAAGGGCGAGGGAGTAAGTGTACTTTTTGTAAAACAATTCCGCTATCCTATGAAAGAAGTTTTGCTCGAGCTTCCCGCAGGCAAACTCGAAAAAGGTGAAGACCCGTTTCTTGCCGCTCAAAGAGAACTGGAAGAAGAAACGGGATATTGTGCAAAAAAATGGACTGACTTAGGGTTTGTATACACATCTCCGGGGTATAGTGACGAAAAACTTTACCTTTATAAAGCGGAAGATTTGTATTTTACCCAACGTCATCCTGATGAGGGTGAAATCCTACAACCGCTTGAAATCAATATTAATGAGGCAATAAAAATGATTAATAACGGTGAAATTTGTGATGCAAAGACTCTTTGTGCGTTTTTTAGAGGTATACCATGTCAAAAATAAAAATGATTGCAACTGATATTGACGGAACAATTATTGACTGGGATTTGGGCGATTTTACTCCCGCTGTCAAAAATTGCATCAAAAACCTTTGTGCAAATGGAGTTAAAGTTGTTCTTGTGACCGGCAGAATGCACTGTGCTTGCAACCATATTGTCAACGAGCTCGGACTTGAAACACCGGTCGTATCCTATCAAGGTGGACTAATCAAAGATAAGAATGGAAAAACTTTATACCAACAAAATTTGGACAAAAACTCCGCCAAACAAATCATTAAATGGGCAAAAGACAAAAATATTCACATTAATCTCTATATTGATGACAAGTTGTATGTGGAACAAGATAACGATTTTGTAAAAAAATATTCTGACGGCAAATTTGTTCCATATACCGTGTGCCCGTTTGAAACTCTTGAGATTGACAATGTCAATAAAATTCTTGCGATTGACTATAACAACGCAGACAGGGTAACTGATTGGGTAGACGAACTCCAACAAAAATTCCCCGAACTTTATATTGTTAAATCAACTCCTTATTTTTGCGAAATCGGAAGCAATCATGCAAAAAAATCTTTAGGTGTGGAATTTCTTGCACAAATGTGGGGGTTAAAAAAAGAAGAAATTTTAACAATTGGTGATCAAAATAATGATATTGAACTTTTAAAATCGGGCGGAGTTAAAGTTGCAATGGGAAACGGCACATCCGAATTAAAAGAATATGCCGATTTCATAACTGATACCGTTCAAAATGACGGTTTTGTAAAAGCTGTTGAAAAATTTGTTATTTTTCGGGAACAGTAAATTTCGCCCCGCATCTTAAACAAAATACCTGTAATCCCGGTTCGATATCATCAACATCTTCAAAGCCTTTGAGATGAACCTCTCCATTTTCATTAGTTTCTACTTTGTATTTTGTTCCGCATTGAGGGCAAACAACAAATTTATAGCCATTTACTTCATAAATTTTGCCTTCCGGAGTTGAGAGTTTAGGTTTTCTTGTATAAGCTTCCAAATTAACTCTTGGTTTCTGTTCTACAGGTGCAACCCCATCAATAGGATCTGCAATTACGGCATTGCCATACGCAGTTGCCTCTTGAACAGTACCGGACAGAGGATATATTTCCATTTTAAAATTTATAACCGCTGTTGCACCGAGTTTTGCAGCATTATCAACCATTTTTTTCAATGCGGCTTGACGAAAACCTGTGCCATCAACAGAACTGCAAACTCCAAATACAATATCTTTGTATTCAGCAATTTTGTATCCATGTAAATTTTCACCTGCTGAAACTAACATTAGCACACCTCCGGAATTGTAAATTTAGTACCACATTTCAAACAATAAATCTGCATACCCGGCTCTGTATCGTCAACATCTGCCAAACCTTTGATGTGAGATTTACCGTTTTCATCAACATCAACTTTATATTTCATTCCGCATTTTGGACATACAACAAATCTAAATCCTGCATTCTCAATAATTTGACCTTCCGGTGATTCTTGATAAGTTTTTTCAGTGAAAAAATCAACTGATTTTCCTGCTGTATATGCATCTACAAATTCTGCTAAAATATTACCTAAACCGCCTGTTGGAACGTAATTTTTGATAGGTCTGATAACAACTGCATTACCATAAGCAACAACTTCCGCATTACCGGTATATATAGATTTTGTAATTTCAAATCTAAAATTGATAACGGCATTTGCACCAATTCGTCTGGCAGAAGCTAAAAGCCTATCTAAAGCTTTTTGTCTTGATTCATCTGAAAGTTCAGTATAAGATGACAATTCTCCGCCGACAAACTGTTTAAATCCCATAAACATGTCTTGAATAGCATCTTTTGAACGCATTGAAATGCCCCAAACCATTCCTTTATAATCCATGACTTCATAGCCTTGGAAACTTTCTTTTTCAGTAACCAGAATTCTGTGTCCGACTTCCGGACGCGTTCCTGATAACAAATCCTCACGATTAATCATTATATTTTCTCCTATGCTTTATCATTTACATTAGTGTCATTTGTTTCAACAAGTTGAGCTCCGCAAACTTTGCAACATTTTGAGTCCATGTGTTCTGTACGAAAACTTTCGCCACATTCCGGACATCTGTAATATTTTCTTGATTTTATTGATTTATCGTATGCAATCAATGCTGTTATTATAATAACAAGTACTATAATAATGCTTGTAATCGGATGCTCAAAAACTGTTTTTAAATTTAATATCCATATCATAAAAACCTTCCTTTTCCTTTGAATATTATAATAAATTTACATTTTGTACATCATATGTTAATATTAGATATAAGTTCGCTTCATAGATGTGAGATGCTGAAACCAGTTCAGCATGACAGTCTGAATTCACTTGAAAAAAAAGAGGGTAAAATGTACAAAGTAGGTTTAGGTTACGATATTCACAAATTAACAACAGGTAGAGATTTAATAATCGGTGGGGTTAAGATTACGCATGAAAAAGGGCTTTTGGGACATTCTGATGCGGATGTTTTAATCCATGCAATAATTGACGCAATGCTCGGTGCTTTATGTTTGTCTGATATTGGAACTCTTTTTCCTGACACTGATCCGCTTTACAAAGATGCGGACAGCACGGTTTTATTGAGAAAAGTTTATGAACTCGTGAAAGAAAAAGGTTATAAAATTTCAAACATTGACAGCAATATTATTGCTCAACGTCCAAAAATGATGCCGTATATCCCAAAAATGAAAGATGTTTTATCAAAAATTTTGGAAACCGAAGAAATTTCTATCAAAGCAAAAACTAACGAAAAAATGGATGCTGTCGGTAATGAACTCGCTATAGAAGCTCATGCCGTAGTAATGTTAGAAAAAATTTAGTTTTTATTTGTATAGACAATTTTGTTTTCTTTTGTTACCATTAGATACTATAAGGAGAAATTATGGATTTAGAGCAACTTCCAAAATGTCCTGTTGAAACAACTTTAGCACTTATCGGTAACAAATGGAAAATACTTATAATAAGAGATTTGCTAAACGGTACAAGGCGTTTTGGTGAATTGAAAGGTGTTTGCAGTGGAATTTCGCAAAAAGTTTTGACGGTAAATTTGCGCCAGATGGAAGATGCCGGACTTGTGAACAGAAAAGTTTTTAAAGAAGTTCCGCCGAGAGTCGAATATTCTCTAACAGATGTCGGTTATAGTCTTGCGCCGGTTTTGAACGCTATGGCAAGCTGGGGTACCGATTACAAAACCTTCTTGAAATTATTAAAAAAACGCGAAAAAACCAACCGATAGGGTAATTTATTTTTTTAAATTAAATATAATACTAAAAATAGCAAAAATTTTTTTTACATGTTACTATATGAGCAGGAGAATTTATATGAATGCAAAAAAGACCTTACCAAAAGTAGATAATGCCAATTTAAAATTGCTTTTTCAAAATCAAAATGAAGAAATCAAAGAAAAAGTTGTTTATCGTAAAAACGGCAAATCTGTTGATAAGGTTATTGAATTTGATACCAAAACAGGTTCAAAAATAAAAACAACTCATTATGACTATTTTGATGATAAAAAAATCCGTTCTATTGATGAGTTTGACAGACAATCGGGCAAAAAAGTTCGTACAATTAATTATGTTTTATACAAATCCATTGATGAATACGATTTAACCAGCGGTAAAAAAATCCGCACCATTAACTACAATGTAAAAGATGAAACAAAAATTTCTTCTATACAAGAATACGATATTGAAACAGGTAAAATTATAACAGTTTCGATTTATAAACGTGACGGAAAAACTATTAGTGTTATAAAACGAATTGACCCCATAACCGAAAAGGTTACAAATTGGGTTAATAACGGAGCATTCAAAAGTCATGTTGAACCTGTTAAAGTTGCAACAAGGTCTTACGATAACAT
>CAYPDZ010000001.1:21661-53461 GCA_964409575.1 uncultured Muribaculaceae bacterium
AATATAAATCCAAGCAGTGCAAAAGTTATAATCCAACTGAAAAAACTGTGAGTATTTAAAAAAATGTTCCAAAAATAAAAAAAGAACAACGGTATTAAAAATGCAGGCACAACAAGATCAATCCAGTGTTTTTTTACCACGTATAACACAACTTCTTCCACATCATCTGTTGTTTGAGTTTGTTCAACAACTTCCGCCGTTTGTGTTTCAACAATCGATATTTCCTCTTGCAAATTATGTCCGCAATACCTGCAAAAATTGTCATTTTCTTTTACTTCTTTTCCGCAATTTGGGCAAAACATTTTTGTTGTTCCTTTTCTTTGTCTTTTCGTGCCAATTCTATCATACGATTTGACTTTAGTCAATGAGCGTAATAACATGGAACTACTATGAATAAACAAGAACTTTTAAACCTTTATAATATGAAACTTGATGAACTTTTAAAAATTTCATCAAAATATATCAAAAACGAAGTTGAATTTTGCTCACTGATAAATGCACGCAACGGAAAATGTTCACAAAACTGCAAATACTGTGCACAGAGTTCACATTATTGCACAAATATCGAAAGTTATCCACTTGTATCGGTTGATGAGGTGAAAAAAGTTGCATTGGAAGCAAAATCACATAAGGCATCAAGATTTGCAATCGTAACTTCCGGTAGAACTCCGGATGAAGGTAGAGATTTTCAAATCGAACTCGATATGATTAAAGAAATCAACAAAATTGATGGTTTAAAATCTTGTGCATCAATCGGAATTTTAAATGAAGAACAGGCAAAACAGCTTGCCGAAGCAGGTTTGACAAGATTTCATCATAATATTAACACTTCTCGTTCGTATTACCCTGAAGTTTGTACGACTCATTCGTTTGAGGACAGAATTAATACTTGTAAACTCGTGAAAAAATATGGTATGGAATTGTGTTGCGGTGTAATTTTAGGGATGGGTGAAAGCGTTGAACAGCGTGTTGAAATGGCATTAGAACTTGCAGAAATCGAGCCAAATTCAATTCCTATCAATATTTTGATGCCAATACCGGAAACACCGTTTGAAAATTATTTAGATAAAATTGATGAGGAAAATGTTTTAAGAACCCTCGCAATCTTTAAAATTGCAAACCCAAATTCCGTGTTACGTTTTTGCGGTGGCAGAATGAGATTGTCGGAAGCAAACCAGAAAAAAGCGCTCCAAACTTGTGTAGAAGGCATAATGGTCGGCAACTACCTGACAACTGTCGGCAAAGCACCGGAAGAAGACATCAAAACAGTTTTTGAACTCGGAAAGGTTATTGCATAATTTCATCTACTGACAAATCAAAAGTGGCGACAGTCGAATAGTCTGTCGGGAGAACAAAAGTTATGCTCGTTCCGTCGGATTTTTTGTCCGTCAACATTATTTTTAGCATTTTTTCCATTTTGTATTGCGGAATTTTTGGGAAATTGAATTTTTTTATCACATCATCTGCCAAAAACTTATAATTTTTATCAATTAAATTCTTTTTAACAGCTAAATTGAATGCAAATCTCATACCTTCAACAACTGCTTCACCGTGAGTGTATTTTTTGTAGTTGGTAATTTTTTCAACTGCATGCCCGTACGTGTGTCCAAAATTCAAAATACGACGCAAATCACTTTCTTTTTCATCCTTTTCAACCACAGATTTTTTTAATTTTATACAAATTTCGATAAGTTTGGCAAGAGTTTTTTCATCACGACTAAAAATATTTTCTGTGCTCAAAAAATTTGTTAAATTTAATTCCTCATCACACAAACAACTTTTTTCGATAAACGAATATTTAACAACTTCGCCCAATCCTGTCTTAAATTGCCTTTCATCAAGTGTTTTTAAGAATTTTGGGTTGATATAAACGGCTTTTGGCTGATAAAATGTTCCGATTAAATTTTTACCAAAACTCGTGTCAATAGCGGTTTTTCCACCAACCGAACTGTCAACACATGCCAAAAGAGTCGTCGGAACTTGTATAAAATCAATCCCCCTCATATAAGTTGATGCACAAAACCCCGCCAAATCACCGACTACACCGCCACCGATTGCAACAATTGTACTTTTGCGTGTGAGTTTGAGTTTCAGTGCAAATTCAAGAATTTTTCTGTAATTTTTGAAATTTTTCTCTTTCTCGCCGTCTCTTAAAATGAATTTTCTTTTTGCGGGAATGTTTAATTGTTTGCCGTAGAGTTTTTCAACTTTTGCAGAAATCACAACAAGATAATTTTCCAAATTTGAAAATATTTTTTCGCGTAACACGGAAATCGCTTCATTTTCAATAATTATTGGATAACTTTTTTCTTTTGATTTAATTTTTACTTCTATCATTTAAAACTCCAATGATTTCTTGAGCGATATTGTAAGGTGTTTTTGAATTTGTGTCAATAATTTTGTGCGCTTTTGTGTAATTTATTTCGCGTTTTAAAAGAAGTGATGTAATTTTTTCAATAGAAAAATTTTTCTTTAATAACGGGCGATGAGTTTCATTTTTTATTCTGTTGTAAATCTCGTCCGGTAAAGCTTTCAAATAAATTACGAGATTATTTTCGGACAAAATTTTTCGATTTTCTTCACTTTCAAACGCTCCGCCGCCTGTCGAAATTATTTGGTTATCTTTTTTGCAAAATTGTTTAATTTTTTCGGTTTCCAACATTCTAAAAAACGGTTCACCATGACGCAAAAACAATTCAGAAATCTTTTTTTGTGTACTTTTTTCTATTTCTTCATCAATATCAATATATGTAAAATCGTTGAGCAACTGTGCAAGTTCTCTTGCCACCGTCGTTTTTCCGCAACCCATCATCCCAATAAGTACAATATTCATAAAAACATTGTACAATAAAAATTATTGTTTAAACAAAAATTTTTTATTGAGCATCCCAGCGTTTTGGGTCAAAGCGCAAATCTTTTACGTTCATTTTTAGGGATTTTAGGTATGGTTCTAATTTTGCCAGAAGCTGAGTTTTTCTCAAGGTTAATTCTTGTGCAACAATTGCGTTTTCACAAGCAATAACCATTACTTCTCCACCCATCATTGAATACGGTTTTGAACGTTGTGCAAACTTTTCTCCCGCAACCTTTGACCAAAATTTGTACAAATTGCTGCGAGTCATTGCTCTTTTAATTCCTTTGTTATTTTTGAGCAATTCTTCTATAATAGTTTCAGTTGTTACAAAATCTGTATATAAGACTTTTTTCATTTTTTATGCTAATATTAAGAAATGGATTACACTAAGTTTAATGATATCATAAAATCGTCCAAAAATATATTAATTATCTCGCACGTAAATCCTGACGGCGACACATTAGGTTCAATGTGCGGGTTGTATTCGGCAATCAAAGATAATTTAAAAAAGAAATGTGATATGATTGTTGTTTCAAAAATTCCTACAGTTTATGAGTTTTTGCCAAACATACATTCTATAAAAAATCTTGATGATATCGACAAATCCAGAGAATTTGATTTAGTCATAAATGTTGATGTTGCATCACTCGATAGGATTTGTGATGCAAAAATTCTTTTTGAAAAAGCAAAAAATACCGTTAATATTGACCATCACAAAACAAACAACGGTTATGCGGATTTGAATATCATTGACAGTGATGCAAGTTCGACCGGCGAGGTTTTGTTTGGAATTTTTGAACAACTCGGATGGAAAATAAATCTTGATACTGCAATTTGTCTTTATAACGCAATTCTCACAGATACAGGTTCTTTCAGATTTGATAACACAAAACCAAAAACTTTTGATTGCGCTTCAAAACTCGTAGAAATAGGAGTTAACCCTTCTGATATTTATAAAAAAGTTTATGAGTCTGACAGTAAAACTCTTGTGATGTTTCAAGCACATTGCGTGAGTAAGGCAAAATTTTTGTACGATAACAAACTCGCTTATACTATTGTTTATCGAAAAGATATGGAAAAATTTGATGCAAATGAAGAATGTATGGAAGGTTTGACAGAAAAGTTACGCTCTATTGTGACAACTCAAATTGCTTTTGTTGCAAAAGAAATGAAATCCGGCGGAACTAAATTTTCTATGCGTAGCAAATCTGTTGATGTTGCTCAAATTTGCGAAGCTTTCGGTGGTGGAGGACATAAGTATGCAGCAGGCTGTACAATAAAAGCTCATGTTGAAGAAGCTGTCAAAAAAATGTTGAAAGAAATTGGGAAACGGGAATTTTAATTTCAATTTTGGTGTAAAAAATGGATTTTAAGACTTTTGTAAGAGGATTAAAAAGATTAATAATATCTGTCATAAAAAATGATTTCTACGGAATGGCTGCAGAAATGGGATTTATGATGGTTATCGGAATTTTTCCGTTTATGCTGTTTTTGACATCCGTTTTTAGTTGGATGGGACATAAATCCATGATGACGCCAATTCTGCGCTTTCTCGCGACATTTATGCCCGAACAGGCAATGAATTTGATAAATACAGTGTTGTCGGAAGCTATGATTTTTTCTCATGGCAGACTTATTGCAATCATTGGTTTTTGCGTAACTGTAATACTTTCAACAAACGGTATTGCAGTTGTTTTGAAAGGTTTGAACAGAGCTTACAAAGTAACAGAAACCAGAAACTTTATCTACACAAGACTTTTGTCACTTCTAATGGTATTTGTTGACACAATGGTAATGTTTTTGAGCATAAACTTAATCGTATTCGGCAAAGCTATTATAAATCTGATGATTAGCCATTTTCACATGTCTGCAGGTGTTGCAATCACTCTTTTGACACTACGTTGGCCGGTTGCGTTTGCAGCGTTGTTTTTGATGGCATTTTTAAGCTACTATATCTTACCCGATTTGCGTGGAAACGAAAGATTTAAACGAAAAAGTGCAATTCCGGGGACATGGTTTTTCACAACTTTTTGGTTAATCGGTTCTTGGGGATTTTCGATATACGTAAACAACCTCAAAACTTACAATATGGTTTACGGAACAATCGGAGCGTTTGCCGTATTAATGGTTTGGTTATACTACACATCTGTTTTGATTTTAATCGGCGGTGAAATAAATTCACAAGTTTACAACCAACTTTCACGCAAAGCTCAAGAAATTCGTAACGACTTTGCCAATCTTTCTATAATTGATAAAATTGTTCAAAAAGTAAAAAAGAACAACGAAACTGATGAAGTTTAAGTTGTCCTTTTTTTAATATTTTTTTTGAAAATCTTATCTGAGTTGAACCGGCATAATCAAGCAGACATAATCTTCTTCATTGTTCGGTCTGAACATTGTTGCAGAAAGCGGAGTATTTAGACCAACTTTTACAATATCAGAGTCGATATTTTTCAATGCTTCCAACACATATTTGTAGTTGAATGCAATTGTTAATTCTTCGCCTTTGTAATCAATATCAAGATTTTCTTCAGATTTACCTGAGTCCGGAGTGTCAGCAGTCAATTTCAAATTATTATGACTGAATTCAAGTTTTACAATGCTTGTTTTTTCGTTAACCATAATTGATACACGTTCCAGCGCAGATGTCATTTGAGAAACATTTACATACGCTTCTTTCGGACTTTCTTGCGGAATTAATTGGTTATATTTTGGGAATTGTCCTGATAACAATCTTGAAACAGTCGTTGTTTTTTCAGACTTAATAATAATTTTTGTGGCTTCTGTGTAAATTTTTACAGTATCTTCATCAATAAAAGAACTCATTTTCATAAATTCATTCAATGTTTTTGACGGGATAAGCAATTGTTTTGCATGATTTTCTTTATTATCAATAGTTTCACGGACTCTCGCAAGTCTGTTTCCGTCAGTTGATGCAATTTCCATCATATTTGATGAGATGTTGCACACAATACCTGATAAAAGATTGCTTGTTTCATAACTTGCTGCGGCAAAACCTGCTTGTTTTACAGCTTTTACAAACGGTCTGATTTCTATTTCAAATCCTTCGTTTTCATTTACTTGAACATTTGAAAATTCAGGTGGAAATTCAGAAGCAGAAATACCGATAATATCAAATTTTGAATTTTGACATGTTATATTTACAGTAGTTTCGCCTTCTTGCATTTCAAAAGTAATAAGTTTATCGCCAAGTTTTGAAACGATTTCATTCAAAGTTTTTGACGGAAGTGTAATTTTTCCTTCTTCTTCTACCTGTGCATCAACTTCTGCAATTATTGTGTAGTCCAAATCCGTTGCAACAAGTTTGATTGTGCTTTTATCAATTGTTTCAATCAAAATGTTTAGCAATACAGGTTGTAAAGCTTTGACTGACGTAGCTCTTTCTACAATTTTTATTCCGTTGTACAAATCCTCTTTTTTTATAACAAATTTCATATTATTACTCCCTTTTTCTAAATTATATACGCTCAAAAAAGAAATAAAATATAATAATACGAAAACTTTACACCTTTTTACCAAACAGAAAACAAAACCTTTTTCTAAGCTAAAAGCTATTATTATATAATAATATAAATATAGTATTAATATATATAATAGTAATAGTAAGCTCCAAATATTTGTAGAAAACCGGTGGAAACTATTGGAATTACTGAATTTGAGCATGTAGAAAATTCTGTAGAAAAAATGTCAATAAAATGACCTAAATTGTAGAAAACTCAAAATATACAAATTTTCTGTAGAAAACTAAAAAGTTTTCTACTGCATTCTACAACGTTTTCTACTAAAATATTTTTCTGTTATTATTCTTATATGTTAGAACTATATGTTACGGGTGTTGAACAAAAGAATGACAAAATTTTTGTAACAACGGGACTTGCGACAATAATGCAAAGTCTTGGTTACAGTGTTGGAGTGTACAAACCCGTTGAAGTCGGTGCGCCGGAAAACAACGGATATTTACAGTCAAAAGATTTGTTGTTTGTTAAATCACACGATATTCATATAAAAACATATTTTACATATTTGTTGAAAGAAGAAGCATCGCCGATTTTGTCAGGTGCTGTAGAAAAAATAGTTCTTGAAAAAAATATAATAGCTCGCGATTTTGAAACAATAAGAAATAATAATGAATGCTTGATTGTTGACGGGCTTTGGGGACTCGCCACTCCTTACGGCAAAAATTTTTTGGAGGAAGATGTTGTGAAAGGATTGAATTTACCATTGCTTTTGACAATCTCTGCCGAAAATTCTGATTTGAACAACGCACTTCTTTCTATAAACAGAGCAAAAGAATTGGGGTTGGTGCTTCGCGGAGTGATTGTGAACAATTACGATGAAAATTCTATCAGTAAAAGAATTATCCCAAAAATGCTAGAAGAATACACTGACGCAAAAATTTTGGGTACATTGCCAAAATTTGAACAAAATATTGCACCAAGTGATTTGATAATGGAAATTCTTAATAATGTTGATATTGAAAAAGTATTTAACATCGAAATTGCAAAATTAAAATAAAAAAAGCATTGATACAATTTTACAATTATAACAATGCCACTTGTATTTAAATAAAAGAATTTATCGAAAAATAAACGTCTTTCAACCGTTTTTTGCTGATGTGAGTATAAAGCTGTGTTGTCGATACATTGCTATGTCCGAGAAGTTCTTGCACAACTCTCAAATCTGCACCGTTTTCCAACAAATGTGTTGCAAAACTGTGTCTGAGCGTGTGCGGAGAAATTGTTTTGTGTAATTTTTTACCCTGATTATGGATGAATGTATAAATTTCTTGACGTGTTGCTTCCTTTCCATGCTCATTTATCAACAATTTTGATGATTTTTTATTGTTTTTTTGCAAATAAAATTCGCGCTCCGGCAAATATGTTTTTATCGCATTGATTGCTTTTGTTCCAAGCGGAACAATCCTGTCTTTAGAACCTTTTCCGGTACATTTCAAAAATTTTCCGTTTAAATCAAAGTCATTAATTTTTAGATTTACAAGTTCCGATACACGAAGTCCGCATCCGTAAAGGAGTTCAACCGTCACGATTTGTGCTTTGCTTAAATCTTGTCCGAGAATTTCTTCAATTTCTGCAACACTTATAACTTTCGGTAATTTTTGCGGAATTTTTGGCTGTTCAAGAGTTAAAGCAGGATTAGTCGTTATAATTTCGTTTGTACAAGCCCATTTGAAAATTCCGCGAATTGATGCAATTTTGCGCATAATACTTGTCGGTGAATATTTTTTTTCATGGAGATTTCTTATGTAAGAATTTATTTGTGTTCTTTGAATTTTATTGAATTCACCACAAAAATTAAGAAAATCTGTCAAATCTCGCCTGTAAGCTTCAATTGTGTTTTGAGCAAGACCTTTTTCTATTTCCAGATAATCAAGATATTCTGATAACGTTTGCATATCAATAGATTATACTACACATTTCATTTAATGACAATCCGTTTTTATATGATATAATCATGAACAAAAAGTAGCGATATATCGTTATATATTTGAAAGGGAAAGAAAATGAAAAAAATATTGACACTTTTAATGATATTAATTGGAACTACAATGGCAGCTTTTGCAGATGATGCACAAGAGGCATTGAAATTTTTTAACAGCTATGTAGCTGCAGCAAATTCTTACAGTCCGACAGTTGCAACAATGTATTCACCAAACGCAAAAATAATCAGACAGGTTGTAAAACCTGACGGAACTTTGGTAAACGTAAATACTGACACAGCAACTTACATCAAGCAAATGAAACTCGGTCAAGCCGGTGCAAAATTGAGAGGCTACAAAAATACTTATACAAATATTTCAGTTGCTCCTGCCGGAAACGGTTCATATAAAGTGAGTTCTTTAAGACAACCGTCAGGTGAAAATTACAAACTTAAAACATATATGATTGTTAAAAAACAAGACGGTTCTTGGAAAATTACTGAAGAAATGATGCAAACAAAGGTACAAACGTTTTTGAGATACGCTAATAAGTAGACATATAAGTCTTACGAAAAAAGGAAAGAGAATGAGTGTTTTTCGATTTTTAACAGCCGGAGAAAGTCACGGAAAGTGTTTAACGGCGATAATAGAAGGAATTCCGGCAGGGGTTGAAATAGACCTTGATTTTATCAATGCCGAATTAAAACGACGTCAGGGCGGTTACGGCAGAGGTGCCAGAATGAATATCGAAACTGACACGGTTGAAATCACATCAGGCGTTCGTTTTGGTAAAACTCTCGGCTCACCTGTTACATTGGTTATTCAAAACAAAGATTACGAAAACTGGCAAAAAATAATGAGTGTTTACGTTCAAGATTATACCGACGAAAAATCTTTTACAAAATGCCGTCCCGGACACGCTGATTATGCGGGAAGCATAAAATATGGTGTAAAAGATTTAAGGGACATTCTCGAGCGTTCCAGTGCCCGCAAAACAGCAATAGAGGTTGCAGTCGGTGCTGTTGCAAAACAAATTTTGAAAAAATTCGATATTACTTGTTCTTCAAAAATTTTGCAAATCGGTAATGCGAAAGAAAATTTTGAAAACGAAATTGACAAAGCGAAAGAAGCCGGCGATACATTAGGCGGAAAATTCGAGATTATTTATGAAAATCTTCCGATAGGATTGGGTTCTCACGTGCATTGGGACAGAATGCTTGATGGAAAAATTGCACAGGCAGTGATGAGTGTTCCTGCCGTAAAATCTGTCACAATAGGAAATCCGAATGCTTACAAAATGTTTGGAAGCGAATATCATGATCAAATGTATCTTGAAAATGGCAAAATCGTTCGCAAAACAAACAATGCCGGTGGTCTTGAAGGTGGAATGACAAACGGCGAGCCGCTTGTGGTTACTGCAATTATGAAACCTATTCCGACATTAAGAAAACCTTTAAATACTGTTGATTTATCAAATATGACCGAGTGTGAAGCACATTTTGAACGTTCTGATACTTGTGCTGTTGAAGCTTGTTCAGTTGTTGCAGAAGCAAGAATTGCCAGTGTGCTTGCGGACGAATTATTGATGAAACTTGGCGGGGATTGTTTTGATGTGGGGTAGTTTTGGTGAAAGGTGTGGGTTTCTTTAAAGTCAATAAGTGAATAGGTAAATAAGTGAATAAGTTCTTTACGGTTTGCTTACGCAAATGAAATTATATTTTGTGCGTAAGCACCGAAACGAACTTCCAGTCTTATCGTCCTATCATCTTAACGACTTTTGTATCTAGCAATTGAAAATATTACAAAAAAAATCGGGGGTTGACAAAAAAATATTTTTATGTTATAAGATAGGTGGGGTAAATGTATATTTATAAGTCTTGTTATTCGACAAGACTTTCTTTTTGACCGCGAGCAGAGGTACGAGCGATAGCGAGAGGTGAACAACAATCAACGGAAACGTTGAGTTTTCGTTGTTGTTGTGAGCGTTACCGTTTAACGCGAGCGGTCGGACGAAGTCCGTTTTCACATTGGATATTGGAGAAATTTAATAGGATGTTGTTGGAATGTTACCGTTTAACGCGAGCGACGAAGTCCGTTTTTACATTGGATATTGGAGAGATTTAATAGGATGTTGTTGGGATGTTATCATTTAACGTGAGCGACGAAGTCCGTATATTAGTGTCCTGATGACTTAGTAAATTGTAGAATGTAAAAATTTAGTGCCTAAGGTTTAATAAAATAAGGGTGGTCAACCCAAAATTAGTACTACAATTTACAGAAAGGGTTAAAAAATGTTTTTTAATGTATTGAAAGCAAAAGACATTGTCGATTTTAAAGATGTCGGATTTGAAAAAGTCGTTTTACTCTCAAATAATGACAGCAGTTTAAATATTGTTGCACTCAAAAAAGACGAAATTATTGACACGCATACATCTGTTTGCGATGCAGGTGTTTATGTTATTGACGGTGAAATCGAAATTCACTTTGATGCCGAAAAATTTAAACTTGATAAAGGCGAAATTTTACTGTTTAAAAAAGACAAACAGCATAAAGTTGTTGCACTAAAAGATAGCAAATTCTTTATAATCAAAATATAATTTAAAAAACAGGTTAGGGTATAAACTCTAACCTGTAAAATTTGGAATTAATCGGCATTATTCAAAGTAATCATATTAATGATAAGTCCGAGGAATGATAATACGACCGAGCCGAGGAACGCTGCAAGAAAACTGTCCACAAAAAATCCTGGAGCTAAATATCCTGCAAGCATAAACAACAACGCGTTAATCACAAGTGTAAAAATTCCAAGCGTTAGAATGTTAATCGGCAGTGTAATAAATACTATCAATGGTCTTATAAATATGTTTATAAGTGCCATTATTACGGTTACTAACATTGCACTTTGAAAGTTTTCCACATCAATTCCGGGGATAAGCCAAGCTACAAACATTATAGCCAGCGTAAAAAGTATCCATCTTAACAATAAAATCATATCTGTTTTTCCTTTCTATCTGATTTTAAAATTTTACAAGACGAATTTCATTCCCCGTAAGTATAAATATCTTGATTAAAATTGAATTTAAATGTATAATAAATTCTGTAAAAAGGAGAATTTTTTATGAAAGACAATATTTTAATCGTATCATTACTGATTTTAATTTTGATTGCAACATTTGCAGAAATTGGTATTAAATCAAATAAAGACAGATATGAAGTTGTAACTGCACCCAATATGCTAACAATTTTGGTTGACAAAAGAACCGGTGAAACTTGGAGAAACTGTATTTGTACAGAAAAATCAAATGTTCCTGGATGTTGGGAAAAAATGTCAACACTTAATTCAGAAGACTTCAACAAACCTATCGGTGAAGCAAAAGCAGTTAAAAAAATGGTTAAACTTCAAAAGAAACTGCAAAAATTGCAACCGGCTCAACAACCGGTTGTTCCGGAAGAAAAATAAAAAATCAAAAATTACAGCTCAAGATTTAGTCTTGAGCTGTTTTTTAGGGCATATTGTGTAATTCTTTTTTCCATACTACATAAAAATAAATTGCTAAAACAAAATAAACTCCCCACATTATGACTGTTGAATAGGCTTTTGTTCCGTGAATTACAAGGTTTGTCCACATAATAAACGACAAACCGTTTACGACCATCCAAATCACCCATTGTTCAATACAACGTTTGACAGTCAAATACATGCCCAAAATTGACAAAAATGTAGTGATACCGTCAATTATCGGACTTTTGTCATTAAAATATGCAAGAATAAAAATCATTGCAACACATCCCAAAATCCCAATTCCACAAAGTTTTAGCTGTTCGGAGGCGGAAAGATGTGTTTTTACAATCTCTTTCGTTTTGCTCTCCAAATGCTTTCTCCATCTGAAAATCCCCAAAACTTGCATAGGGATGTAATAACAAAGGTAAAGTAACATGTTTCCCCAGAGTGCATTTTTAAAAGAAAGCCAAATGTAGCACCAAGAACCCATAAGCCCGAAAAAGTAACAAGAAATTTTTCCTTTTCCGGCAATGGTTGTGTATAAAATCCCGCAAATTGCCGAACAGACGGCAATCGGGTTATCTTTTACAAAAATTGCGTTTATAATAATAAAAGACAAAACAGCAAAAAGTCCTATTACTTCGCAACTTTTCCAGCCGTTCAATTCTTTTTTTATGCGCTCTGTGATTTTCATTATGAGCATTGTATAATAAATTGCAATGAAAGTACAGCCGATTTACACTAACAAATTTTTAAAAAAGGGATTAGAATTTGCCTCAGACAGAAGCGCATTGTTTGTTGGTTCTGTTTCGCTTGCTCTCTCGACTGTTGCGCGTCCAATTGCGATTATGTCAACCCCAAAAACCGACAAAGAAAATAAAAAATATGCTTGTGCGCGCTCACTTGCATCATCTGCAATCGGTTATGGGCTAATGCTTGGTGTGTCTACGCCTGTTTCAAATGCAATTAAAAAAATTAACGAAAATCCGGCAAAGTATTTAAAACCTGCAACCGTAAAACATCTTTCCACACCGAAAAAATTCAACTTTGCAACACAATTGTTTAATCTCGGAGTCGGATTTTTAATTGCAGTGCCAAAATCTGTTTTGACCTGTGCACTTATCCCGCCTTTTATGTCAAAAGTTTTTCCTAAAAAAGAAAAGAAAGATATTTCGTTTACCGGAAGTCTTTCGAAAGGTATCGGCAAACTCATTGATACAAAAGGTGTTCAAAAACTTACTGACAAATTTCATAACACCAATTTTGAACAACATATAATGTGCCTCACTGATGCATTTGCAACGAGTTTATTTATTGCACAGACGGCAAAGAGCAAAAAAATTGAACAAGACCGCAAAAAAGCTTTGATGTATAATGCAGGAATTTCAACAGGTTTGTGCATCGGCGCATCTTATGTTTTGGATAAAGCACTCAAAAAACCGACAGAAAAATTTATTGAAAACTTCCGCAAGGCAAACAAAAATTCACCAAAACTGGAAAAATATGTTCAAGGCATAAAAATTGCAAAACCGGCATTGATTTTAGGCGGAATTTACTATATTGCAATCCCGTTTGCTTCAACGTTTCTCGCCGACAGGTTTGATGATAAAAAATCTTAATTTTTCAACGGTAAATACGATTGCGGATAATTATAGTCTTCTTTAAATCCAATATTTCTGTACATTTTTAGTGCTTGAAAATTATTGGTTTCGGTTGTCGTATTTACTTCTACAATTGGTTTTTCGCCATTGTCAGCCCATTCAAGTAGTTTTTCAACCGATTTTTTTAACATGTGTTTGGACAAACCTTTGCCCTGAAAATCTTTTTTAATTGAGACAATCGGAATATTTGCAATTGACCCACCTGTAAGGTTCATAAAACAAAATCCAACCGGTTCATTTTTGTACAAAATTACACTTGTCGCTTCGGGTAGAAATTCGGCATAAATATTTTCTACAATTTTTGAAATAATATCTTTTGTACCCTCAATTGTTTTAAATCTCGGGTCAAAGAGAGCGTCGGCACTTGTTTCAAAACCTTCCTGAACAACTTCTACCGCATCGTCAAAATATTTGTTGTCCCACTCAACGACTTTGTAATCATCTGAAATTTTTGGAATTTCTGCCATTTTCAAAATTTCGCGAGAATTTGTACCGGACATCATAAATCTCAAAACGGCAATGCCGACAAACTTAAATCCGTACAATGCAATATCTGCAATTAAATCTTTTTGTGCACCAAGCATCGGATAGCATACGATTTTATCATTTCTTTCGTATTTTGTCAGTTCAAGAAATTTTTTAACAAGATACATTGCACGCTCTTGCATATTTTCCATTCTGAATGAATGGATGATATTAAGTTCAATTGCTTCCGAAATCGCTGTTGTATAAACCAAAAATGCAACGGGAATAGAATTTTCAAATAACACGAGGCATTCTATCAAGTTTTTTTCTACAGCTTCCGTAAAATCCTCAAACCCCAACGGTTCAAGTTCAAAAGAGTATTCTTCAATTGCTCTTGTCCTAAAATCTTCATAAACAGATGCAAAGCCTTTGTAATCATTTTTTGTCAAAAGTCTTGCTTCAAATTTATTATCTTCTTTTTCTTCATGAATATAGGGTTGCATTTCTTAAATTCCTTTTACTTGAGTCAGTCATCCTGAACTTGGTTCAGGATCTTTTTAGATGCTGAAATAAAATCAGCAGGATGACGAATGTTAAAACATGTGGTGCATTTTTTCTTTTTTGGTTTCCATATATTTTTGGTTGTAATTGTTTATGTATGGTTTTATTTTAATTATATCATGCACTGTCAATCCGTAACCGTTTAAACCGACGATTTTTTTAGGGTTGTTTGTAATGAGGTTGAAGTTGTTAAAGCCCAAATCGAGAATAATCTGTGCGCCCATGCCATAATCTCTTAAATCAGCTTTAAACCCAAGTGACAGATTGGCTTCTACCGTATCTTGTCCGCATTCTTGTAATTTATAGGCTTTAATTTTGTTGATAATACCAATTCCTCTGCCTTCGTGACCTTTCATATAAATCAGTGCACCTTTGCCGTATTCGTCAATCATTTTTAACGCACTGTGTAGTTGATAATTGCAATCACATTTAAGGCTTCCAAAAATATCTCCCGTCAAACATTCGCTATGAACGCGAATTAACGGAATTTTATCAGAGCCGTCATCTTTCACAAGTGCAACACATTCTTGTCCCGTGATTTGGTTCAAGTAGCCGTAAATATCAAATTCGCCAAACTGTGTCGGTAAATGTGCTTCTGCCTCACGTGTAACAATTTTTTCTGATTTTAAACGGTATGCGATAAGTTCGGCAACAGAGATAAATTTTAGCCCGTGTTCTTTCGCAAATGCATAAAGCTCGTCACGCTTTGCCATGTGCCCGTCTTTGCCCATAATTTCGCACATTGGGCCTGCCGGTGTATGTCCGCAAAGTCTTGCCAAATCCACAACGGCTTCTGTATGACCGGTTCTTGTCAAAACTCCGCCTTTTCTTGCAACACAAGGGAACAAATGCCCCGGTCTGCGCAAATCCGACGGTTGTGCATTCGGCGCAAGACAAACTTCTATGGTTTTTGCACGATCAAATGCCGAAATTCCGGTTGTAACACCAAATTTTTCAGCCGCATCGATACTTACAGTGAAAGCTGTTTTCATAGACTCGGAGTTTTGTTCAACCATTTGAGGCAAATTCATTTTTTCGGCAATTTCAGGAGCTATAGCAAGACAAATAAGCCCTTTTGCGTGTTCTGCCATAAATTTTATAATTTCTGGTGTAACCATTTGTCCTGAACAAATTAAATCGCCTTCGTTTTCACGGTCTTCATCATCCGCAACGATAATCATTTTGCCGTTTTTAAAATCTTCTAGTGCACTTTTGATACTGTCAAATTTAAAATTATCCATTATAAAAATCCGTTTTCTTTCAAAAAATTTTCTGTAATATTAGTATTATTTTGTGTTGATAAAAATTTTTCAACATACCGACCTAAAATATCTGTTTCAATGTTTACAAAATCACCTGATTTTAGATATTTTAACGTCGTATTTTCAAGTGTATGCGGAATTATTGCAACTTCAAAAAAGTTTTGTTCAGATTTAGAAACTGTCAAACTTACCCCATCAATCGTGATTGAACCTTTGTAGACAACATATTTAGAAAGATTTTGAGAAAGTTCAAACCTGCTATTGCCCAAGTATTTTACCGTACCGTCAACGTGTCCTTGAACAATATGCCCGCCAAAACGGCTTTGAGGTGTAAGTGCACGTTCAAGGTTTACGTACGCGGTGGGTTTAAAACCTTTTGTAATATTTAATGTTTCACTACTTACGTCGGCAGAAAATGATGTTGCACCAATAGAAACAACTGTCTGACAACATCCGTCAATTGCAATACTGTCACCGATTTTGACACCATCAAGAACTTTTGAACATTCAACAACAAGTTTTGACCTGTCAAAACTCTTGATTTGTCCGATTTCTTCTACAATCCCTGTGAACATATTTTCATTTTAACATGAAAAAATCAGGTTTTTCATTTAATAAAATAAATCACCATATTTTACTATTTTTTACTTATACCTAAAGGGGATTATTTTGTGTTTAAAAAAGTTTAAAATCTACATAGAACATATATGTGGAGTAAAATCATGTTAATGGGAAATGATTGCAGAGATTGTAACAGATACAGTCGATTGGAAATGAAAAATGTGAATAAAGATATTCTTGCATGGCTCGAAGACATTGTAGAAGAAAACAACAGCCGTGTCGAAAGAAAAGAATGGAAAAGTAAATATAACAGTTATGTTGTTTATGATTACGAACCATTCTGTACGGACGGATTTGAAATAAATTTAGTTATAACTTCTTATGATGCAGCTTATTTAAACTTTATTAAATATCTCTATGACGAGAAAATCAGTACAATCGAATATCTTAACAGTTGCATAGGTGTATAAAAAAACAGACCTTTTGAGGTCTGTTTTTAAATTATTCTTCGGTATTTTGTTCTTTTGTAAAACATTCTCTACAAAAAACTTCTCTACCCGGAACAGGTTTGAACGGTACCTGCGTTTGTGCTCCGCATTTTGAACAAACAGCTTCGTACATTTTTCTATGTTTTCTGTTATTGTTTCTGCGATTTTTTCTGCAATCCGGACATCTTTTTGGTTTGTTAACCAAACCTTTTTCTGCATAAAATTCTTGTTCACCTGCTGTAAAGATAAATTCTGCGCCGCAATCTTCACATACAAGTTTTTCATCTTGGTACATTGTTTTTCTCCTAATTTTAAGTGGTACTTTCGAAACCTAAATTCCTTTTAATGATTATATACTATTTTTGAAAATTATGCAAGTATCCTAGTTTTAAGCAAACGATGATAACTTTTTTTGCAAATTGTGAACAATAAATTAAGTACTTTGTAAATTAAATGTAACAAATCAATCTTTTTATTAAAGTTTTTGTAATTCATGACCGAAATAAAAATTACGGACAATGAGTTAAAAAAGTGGAGGTAATTTTTCAAATGAATTCAAAATTAGAGACAGCAATCGACAGCAATGTTGTTGCAAACGGCATTATGCAAACAATCATTGATGTTGACCGAATGGAAAAAATGCTGGAGTGTGAACTTAGTTCGTCAGATTTGTTCAAAATTGATTGTGCAATTCTATCACACTTGAGAGAGACGACAGATTTTTCAAGAGATTTACTTGAACAGTTAGAAGCCGGAAAACTACAGACAGTAGCAGTTAAACCCCAAAAATCAATTGATTTGGAATTACAGAAAATTCAGCAGCAAACAATTACAGATATTACAATGCCCCTACAACAATTGTTTGATAATATGGCGGGATTTGTGTCAGAAGCATTTAATTAAAGGAGTTAAACATGGAAATTGACGAAATTTTAGAAATCGACTACTCAAAGATGACATTGTTTGATGATGTCTCGGAAACAATCACTTTATCTCAAGAACTATTGGACAAATACCAAATTGTTGTTGATGAAAGCAAGATTGAAAAAATTATTGCAGAAATGCCGGAAGCTCACAGAATGACTACCGAAGAAAAACTGCAATACATCAAGAAAATTCTTGATTATGATGTAACAGAACCAATTAAAAACCTGTTTGATGATGTAATTTGTTTTGTAAGTAAGTTTTAGAAAAAGGGTGCATTGCACCCTTTTTTTGTGAGAAGTTAAAGTGATGTTGGGAAGTCGTAGAATAGACTTCATGTAAACGGAATGAAGCCACCAAATACGTATGGAAAAGATATTTTAACTGGAAAAGAGTAACTTTGTATTTCAAATTTTGTAGGATTACAATGATTCTGTAACAATTCCGCCTGAACCTCGGTCAATTTCACGTTTGAACGGTTTGTCATTTGCATCAAAATATGTTTTAACGGCACCACGATGTTCAATTTTTGTTGTGCGATTTCCTTTTTCATCATACAAAATTTCTGTTTTTATCTGAGAGTCGCTTATGACAGTAAACTCTCGTGATTTTGTGCCGTTATCGTGATATTCAAATTCAATTTCGGTTTTTCTGGCAAGAACATTATGTTCATCATAAAGAGAATTAAATTCGTAAACAACTTGACCAAATTCGTCATAGCGGTGACCGATTTCAAGATTTCTACGTCTGATATAGTCTACAAACAACCTGTCTTGTTTGTCATAAGTTCTGGAAATCAGTGTGCAATCAGGACATTGCTCATAAACAGTCAATCCAAATTCAGTTTGTTGTTCAATAACTTTTGTTCCGTCAGGTTTTATATATTTAGGTGCCATTGGGTCTTTAGGTATATTCTTTTTCAAAAGACCAAAAGGCTTCATGTGGTTTTTAAAGTTTTCCATAAAATCACAATAATATATTATTTTATTTATATCATCATACGTTTAAATTATGTTATAATGCAGATATGAAGAAAGTGCTTTTGTTATTTTTAATATTTTTAAGTATTCCCGTTTGTGCAAATGAATTAACAGAGGATTATCTTGATATAGCCGTAAACTATTGTACGTATGGCAAATATAATGACGCCATTGTTTATTTGGATAAAATTTTAAAGATTGAACCTTACAATAGCGAGGCAAAAGAGCTTAAAAATACACTTTTGCGCGTTATGAACCCCGAAATTCAATCGTATTTAACTTCGACAAATCGAAATCTTAGCAATGCATTTGCCTACAAAAAAGTTGGAAACAGAAAAAAACAATTAGATGTACTTTCAAGTATGCCTAATGACTTTTGGGCAAATTATTTTCTCGCAGAATACTATAGAGAAAATGATTTATCTAAATCAATTTTTTATTATCAAAAAGCAATCGAACTAAAACCCAATTTTTCACAAAGTTATTTGGGATTGGCAAAAGCATATTTGGATGGAAAACAGTTTCAAAAATCAGTTGATATGCTAAACAAATATCTTGCGTATAATCCAAATTCCGATATTGCTTATGCTTTGCGTGCAGATGCTTATATGAATATGAATTATTTGAGTGATGCTTATGATGACATCAAAAAAGCATTAAAAATTGAGGAAAATATCTCATATCTTTTGATTGAAGCAAAAATTCTTTATTACAAAGGTGATTATGATGATGCTAGAGAAAAATTAAATTTGCTATCAAGAAATGTTCAAACTTCTGAGGTTTACAAATTGATGGGATTATGTGATTATGCACAAAAAGATTACAAAAGTGCGTTATTAAATCTCGATAAAGCAATCATACTCTCTGAGGATGATAAAACTTTAAATTCGACATATAATAACATAAAACAAATGCTGGACAGAAAATGACAAGAAAAAGAAAAAAGGAAACTACAATAATGAGTGCAATCAAAAATTGGTCAATATCAATTTTGTTAGCCGGTGTGATGTTTTTGGGACTTCAATGTTGCGGCAGCACATCAAGTCTTAAGTTTGCGCAATTGAGTGATACACATTTTTACACCGGAACAGATAATACAACATACAAAATGATAGGTCGTTCGGGAGAATTGCTTGACGATGCAATTGAACAGATTAACGAAACGCCAAATGTTTCTTTTGTAATGTTTACGGGTGACTTGATTGATAAGCCGTTTGAAAAAGAGTTGAGTGCATTTTTGCCGCATACAGAAAAAATTAATGCCCCGTGGTATTTTGCATTCGGAAACCATGACACAATGGTTGGCGGATATTTGAACCCAAGATTGTATATGGAACTTGTAAATAAATACAATAAAAATTACAAGTTTGAAAAAACATATTATTCATTTGTTCCGCAAAAAGGTTACAAAGTCATTGTTTTAGACAGTATTATTCGTGAACGTCTGACCTCTAACGGCAGAATTGGCACGGAACAATTGACTTGGCTTGATAATGAATTAAAAAATTCACAAAAAGATACTGTTTTAATTTTTATGCATGTTCCGATTTTGGAACCGTTCAACAGTCCAAACCACAGATTGGAAGATGCTGACAAAGTTGAAGAAATCCTTAATAAATATAAAAATCCGATTGCGATATTCCAAGGACATTACCATGTCGCAAAAATCACACAAAAAGAAAACATTGTATATGTAAGTTGCCCGTCTATGGTAACTTATCCGAACTCATTTAGAATGATTACGATAACTAATTTTAGAAACAAAGTTGTTATTGATATTCAAGATAAAGAAACAAGATTAAAAGATATTCAAAAACTTGCAAAACTGTTAATTTTCTCATCAAATTTTTACCTTGGTGAAGAAAAAGACAGAAATGCGGTGATAACGATTAAAAAGAGGTGAATAGGTGAATAGGTTAATAAGTGAATAAGTGCTTTACAAAAGCGATATTGATAATATTTTACAAATACAGTTTTGTGATACGAACTTATTCACCTATTCACTTATTTACTTATAGAAAACAACGAGGTTAAAATGATGAGCGAATTCAAAGTAAAATTCAGAGGTGTAAGAGGAAGTTATCCGATAGCTGACAGAGATTTTCTACAATATGGCGGAAATACATCTTGCGTAGAAGTCAACGTTAACGGGCATTTGATTATTCTTGATGCCGGAACTGGGCTTATTAATATCGGGAATGAGCTCATGGGAAAATATATTGCATCAGGTGTTCATCCGTCTGACAGGACTCCGATTAATGCAACTATGCTTATCTCTCATATTCATCAAGACCATTTGCACGGTTTTACTTTCTTTAGACCGCTTCATATTCCATCATCTCAAATTAATGTTTTTGGAAATGTAAATTACAATGAAAGTCTTGCTGATGAACTCGCATCACTTCTTTTTGGCAAATCGTTCCCGCTTGATTTGGGCGATATTGCCGGAAATCTTAATATTAAAGATATAAACGAAACGGAAGGTATAATTCTTCGTCACGGCGAACCTCCAATTATCAAACGTATCGAAAATGAAAATGATGCAAAAGTTGAAGGTGATGACGTTTTGATTACCTGTTATCGCTCATACGCTCACCCGCAAGAAGGAGTTTTGATTTACAAAATAGCTTATAAAGACAAAGTCCTTGTTTATGCGACGGACAAAGAAAGCTATGAAGGTGGCGACAAAAAGCTTGCTAACTTTGCGCGCAACTGCAATTTGCTTATCCATGATGCGCAATATACTACAGAAGATTATCTCGATACTTTTGCACCAAAACAAGGCTATGGTCATTCGACTTTTGAAATGGCAGTTGAAAGTAAAAATCAATCGAATGCCGAAAAAGTTGTATTTTTCCACTATGATCCAAATTATGATGACAATAAATTAAATTGCATTAAAGAACATTATAAGACGGATGAAAATATAATTCTTGCTTACGAAGGGTTAGAAATTGAATTATAAAAAACTCACTCTAACAACATTAATACTTTTGAGCTTTGTTGCATCAGGATATCGCAAACCGGAAGTTTACACTATTGATGCTACAAAAAATGCTTATCTGCACAATAACATGGGACTTCGTTATATGAACGAACATTGCTATTATGCAGCGATACAAGAGTTCAAAATCGCCATAAGCCTTAATCCGAGCACTCAAGGCACTGCAGTGTATTACAACAATATCGGTGATGCTTATATGGCAATCGAGCACCCGGAAATGGCTCAACAACCCTATGAAGACGCATTGAAACAATATGGATTAAATTTTAAATATTACAAAGATTTGGCAAAATGTTATAAAGCTCTCGGAATTGTTTCTGAAAAAATGGATGAATACAGTTCGACAGAAAACCCTTTGAACAAAATAATGCTTGGACTTTTGTATATCGAAAACGAAGATTTGAAACGCGGAGTAATAATTTTGGATGAATTTACTATGAAAGAACCCGATCTGCTAATAACTCCGGCAATCAAACAATATATTAAAGAAACAGTTAAAAAAATAAATTCTCTCTAAACGAATGCATCTAGCAATAGCCCGCAATCAGCCAGAACTTCACCTGATTGTATCGTTTTATTTGGAGTTTTTTTAGTTGCGGCAGAATATATAAGCGCACCAACTACGGTTAAAATGCCCGCAGCTATTGTACCCATAGCAATTTTTTCACCTGTAGAAAATTTCTTTTTTGTAGGCTTTTTATTAGCCGGTGCAGTTACATGCGAATTTTGTACAGGATATGCAGGACGAAAATTATTGTAAATTCCGATTGACATAACTAACCTACCTTCACATGTATATAAAAACAATTAATTTTACAGAATTGCCTAAATATTAAGAAATGCAAACTTATTTTGTTAGGGAAAATTATCTTTTATCCAAAACTTTTATTAAATGCCAGCCAAATTGTGAATAAATCGGGTTCGTAACTTCTCCGACCGGTGTGTTAAATGCCGCTTTTTCAAACTCTCTGACCATTTGTCCGCGTTCAAAATACCCTAAATCTCCACCGTTTCTACCTGATGGGCAAATTGAATACATTCTCGCGTAGTATTCAAAATCTCCGCCGTTGTCGATTTCCTTTTTAATTTGCTGTGCTTCAACCGCAGTTTTTACTAAAATGTGTTCTGCACGAACTTGTGTGTATTCTTCAGCAGAAACAATACCTGTTAACATAAAAATCATAATCAAAATTTTGCATATATTTTTAATCATATTTATATCCTATTTGCTAATTTAAACTTTTACCATTGCCTGTCTGACCATATTTCTACCGTTGTTTTTTGCTTCATAAACGGCTTTGTCTGCATCATCAAACATTTCAATATAATTGTCAAAATTTGTATTTGAACTCACTCCGATACTCAGAGTTACTTTGAAAGTTTTATCATCATATTTAAATTGATGATTTTCAAATTTTTTACGAAGTCTTTCCAGCGGAACACAGGCAGTAGATGCCGGAGTTTCTGTTAAAATAACCGTAAATTCTTCTCCGCCGTATCTAAAAACAGTGTCTGTCTGACGGAAATTTTGCGCAATTATGTATGCACATTCTTTTAACACATAATCTCCGCAAGAATGTCCGTATGTGTCATTAATTTTTTTGAAAAAATCAATATCAATTATCGCAAGGCTCAAATCATTATTATAACGCTTAGCGCGTTTGTATTCACGCTCAAATTCCGCCTCAAAATGTCTGCGGTTAAAAAGTCCTGTCAAAGCATCAGTCAAAGACATTTGTCTGGTCTGTGTGTACATAAAATTGATTTTTTTGATAACGTCAATTTTATTAGCCTCGGGAACATCAAAATTCTCAATAATATTACGAATGTTGCTCTGAATTTCATCCAATACGTCAGAGGGGATTTCAAAATTAGTTTCCATATTATTTATAATATCAAAAATATTGTATTCAATCCATTTTTTTGTTAAAATTAGCGGTAATGATGAAACTGTCTGCACAAGAGATGCTTAACAAATTTTCAAAAACTTCCTCGCACCCGTTGGAAGTCAACCGTCTTGCTATGATGATTTTTGATGAAACAAATAAAAAAGTGTGCGAAATGCCTGAAAAATACCGCAAATACCTTGAAGCAGGAGCACTTTTGCACGACATCGGCTACTATATTGACTCCAAAGGTCACAACAAACACAGCATGGCAATGGTTATAAAGCATGGGCTTGCAGGGTTTACCGAACAGGAAGAAAAAATTATAGGTTGTATTTGCAGATATCACAGAGGTGGGCTTCCCGATAAACATGAACACGAAATTTATAACACGCTTGATAAAAAAGAACGCAAAATTGTAAAACGCCTTGCCGGTATCTTAAAAATTTCTGATGGATTGGAGAGAGGACATCTTAATCTTATAAAAGAAATTCATTTGAATTTTGATGAAGAAAATAATATTGTAGAATTTGTTCTAATTCCGAGTACACCTGAGTTTCACCCAGATATAATGTCCGCAATCCGCAAACGCGATTTGTATGAAATAGCATTCAAATGTCAAAGTGTATTAAAACTTTACAAATAGGGTTGAAAAATTTTGAAAATAGTTTATAATGAAAGAAAGGGCAGGACAAGTTCCAGCTTGTCCTTTTAAAAGCCCCTAGTGGAAATATTTAAGCGCTATTATTATCAGCAAGATAAGCAGTAGCGCTTTTTCAGTTACCCTGAATTCCAACTTTATCACCTCCCTTCATCTATCGGTTTTGCAAATTTTCAGTTTGTGCCTAAGAATATATGGATGTGATGTGGGCTTACCCCCAATTTTGATTATATATTGCAAATAAGAATGTGTCAATATTATTAAAATTATCACATTTAACCAATTGTAAATTTTTTGTAACAAATTCCTCAAAATTGTAACATTTCTTCATGAAAAATACTTTATATATATAAGGGAAAAATATAAGGATTAAAGTCATGAGTTTCGATGTAAACGTTTTGAGTTCAAAGCCTGTAATCAAAGCAGCCTCATCTATGCAAAATGACGGCGGTGGCGGTAATCTTGGTTATATGTCACAAGGCAGAAGGAAAAAAGAAGAAGAAAAAAAATATTTAGATGAAAATATTTTCATGAAAAAACAAGAAGATGATTTTTTTACATTCGACAAAGAACTGGAAATGCCTGAAGAAAAATTCTCTTTATCAAAATTAATCGCAGATATTGTTGATAATGTTAAAAGTTTATTTGTTAAAAAAGTTTAGCAATATTATATAATTTTGTCCAAAACTTCTCCATTATCAGGTTTTATAAGTGTTAGAAATGATGTTTTTTTTGATAAAGATTATATAAATTATTTCCATTTTTTCTGAATAAATGCTATAATAGAATGGTATGATGAGTCAGAATAAAAAATTATCTATTGCATTCTACTGGCATATGCATCAACCTGTCTATCAATTGACGACACGGGGCGACTTTTTGATGCCGTGGGTGAGATTGCATGCCGTAAAAGATTACCTTGATATGGTAACAATTATTGATAAATTCAAAAAAATCAAATTAAACTTCAATCTTGTTCCAATTCTTTTGGATGCGTTGATTGACTACGGTGAAAAAGGTTTACACGATATCCATTCAAGAATTACGATAACAAAAAATTTTACGGATGATGATAAAGAATTTATTATTAACAACTTTTTTGATGCAAACTATCATTCAATGATTTTGCCAAACCAAGAATACAATAGGCTCTATCAAAAATATCAGGCAAGTTCAGGAAATGACATCAGCATATTCACAGAACAAGAATATTCAGATTTGACGGCACTTTTCAATCTGGCATGGTCTGATCCGATTTACAAAAACAAATATCCCGAACTTAAAAAATTAATCAAAAAAGGCAAAAATTATACACTGAAAGACAGAATTAAGATAATAGATATTCACCGAGATATAATCAGGCAAATTATACCGGCTTATAAAAAATATCTTGAGAAAGGTCGAATTGAAATTACCACGAGCCCTTACTATCACCCGATTTTGCCAATTTTGCTCGATATCAACAGTGTTAAAAAGTCGGCAACAAGCGAACTTCCTGCAAATTTAAAAATGGAACTTGATGCAAAAATGCAGACTCAAATGGCATTGGATAGAGTCGAAACAATTTTTGGCAAACGTCCAAAAGGTTTATGGTTATCAGAACATTGCATAAGTCCTAAAGTTATGGGTATGCTAAAAAAACTAAATCTGGATTGGACAATTTCTGATGAAGGGATATTGTCAGCTTCCATAAATTTTGAATTTCCAAGAGATTTTCGAGGTCACATGGAAGATCCTTATCATCTTTTCAAAACTTATAATTATAACGGGACAAAAATTATTTTCAGAGATTCACTCATTCCGAATTTGATAAGTTTTGAATATCCAAACCATCCTCCGGAAGCTGCTGCAAACGATTTATATGACAGAATAAAAGTTGCACAGAGCAAACTGTTATCTTCTCCCGATGAAAACCATCTTTTGACAATAGCGATGGATGGTGAAAACTGTTGGGAACGATATTCTGCCGATGGGTCGGTATTTTTGAATACGCTCTATAAACTTATTGAAGAAGATGAAACTCTAGAAACTGTTTTGATAAGTGATTATCTGGAGAAAGATGTTCAAAAACCGCTTAATAAAATATGTTCAGGCTCATGGGTAAACCGTAATTTTAAACTTTGGATTGATGAACCACTTAAAAATCTTGCGTGGAAATATCTCAAACAGGTTAGAGATGATTTTTCAGCTTATGTAAAGAAAAATCCGCTTAATCCGAATATTGAAGAAGCAAGACGTGAACTTTTTATCTGTGAAGGCTCAGACTGGTTTTGGTGGTACGGTGAACCAAATGATTCGGGACGTGACAATATTTTTGATTACCTTTTTAGAGAACATTTAAAAAATATTTATCGCAGTTTGGATTTGACACCGCCGGAATACTTGGACACTCCGCTTTTGTCGGCTATTGCAAAACCGTCAAGATATCCGAAAGGTGAATTTACGCCGATATTGGATGGAAAAGACCATGATGACGGCAACTGGCTGAATGCCGGATGTATTAAAATCCCTGATGGACCTGTGTTGAGAGAAGACAAATTCTATGACAAAATTTGTTTTGGTTACGACAAAGATAATCTTTATCTGAGATTTTATATAAATGAATATTTGAAAGATAATATGATTTCCAAACAGGTTAATCAAATGTATATGTACATGCGCAACATGGACAAAAAACAAACGCTTTCGCCTATCAGAATTATACAAAAGACTGAAAGTATCTTGCCGATTTGCAAAGAAAAATTTCATAACGAGTTGCAAATTTCCATATACGAAAACGAAATTAATCTGGTAAGACTTGTAAAATCAGTTCCAAACAATTTGTGGGCGATAGCTTCACCCAGAAATATTCAAACAATTTATGACAAATATGTGGATGTAAGTATTCCGTTTGACGATATTGATATTGGCAAAGATGAAACTCTTGAATTTCTGTTTGTAAATGCTAATTTTGGAGTGAAAGATTTCTTTGTACCGAACGAAATGCTTTTGACAATTAAACGTTTGTAACAAAAGTTAACATAAAATTAAAGTTTTTAACCTAAGAGGTCGTTATAAGAAATATGGCAAATGAAATTAGATATCCTGAATTACCGAAGGATTATTGGACAAAACCAAATAAAGAAGAAAATCCGCTCACGGATGTTAATACAAATTTCGCGCTTAAAGATTTGAAAGACATCTCGGTCTTTAACCCGCAAAAATAAATTTTTTCCTCTCTTTCTATCGTGCAAAAATTTTAAAAAGAACTCCAAAACGGGGTTCTTTTTTTATAGATTATTCTCAATAACTTTTAACAATTGGTAATATAAATTCAAATCTTTTTCACTCAAACCTAAGAGTTTTTTTATTGTTTTGCGAGAGGGAGTTAGGATGGGTTTTGTTTGCGCAAGCAAACCGAAACGAACTCATCACATAAAAGATCTTTCGCTTCGCTCAAGATGACGAGTGTCGGTCATTCTGAGCAGCGCGAAGAATCTCATAAGCCGGATTGCCACGCCCGCCCCGCTGATGGCGGGAACGGGGTTTGCAATGACATGAAAGAAAATTCACCACTTTTTTGCAATTTTTATTTACATTATAGCAAAATATTTTTTTACAAGGTTTAAATGTTATATGAAAATTAATGCAATAAACAATTATATATTAAATACCTTTCAACCACAAAAAACTACCAATTTAACTACATCAAACAATCAAAACAAGCAGTTTGACTATAGTTTTTTAGAAGCTTTGGGTAGAAGTCAAGTGAATTTTACAGGTAAAGAAGAATTAAAAAAATACCAAGAATATGATAAATTATTCATAGAAACTGTCGCGCAAAATTTAAGACTGTCTGAGGAAGATAAACAAAAACTTACAAATAATATAAATACTTTTCTAAAAACCAACGGGTTTAAATCTCTTGAAGATATAGTCGGTGATAAAAATCATGAGTTGCAATCCGATTTTATTTCTGAATTAGGTGATGATATTTGTCAGTCTGATTTTGATTTTAATATTCTTTCAGATGCTTTTCAGGACAGAATGTATTATGATGGTCAGTATACCCCCGAAGTGGATTTGTATGAAAAGGATTATGAAGTAGTTGACCATATCCTTGATAAGTATGAAATGGACGAAACTCGAAAAGCAGAAATCTTTGATGTCTTGAAAATGCATGCTGATTGCTTAGGTGGTGAAACTGTTTTTGATTTATTTAAACCTGAAAATAAACCGTTAGTTTTAATGGATTTGGTCAAAGAGCAATTACAACTTAATGATGATTTAACTACAGATTTACTTATTGATTTTTGTTTGATGGCAAAAAAAGATGATAAAGCCCGTCATGAAGGGATTTATCCTTGGAAAATGACAGCTTTGTTGAATGAGCAAGCAAAAGATACGGCTATAGCTTCCGAAATCATTGGCGAATATGATTTGGCAGATAAAAAACTTTATGAATGCGATGTAGAAGACGATGCTGATTATGACGATTATAATGATGATTATGATGATGACGATATTGATAATGACGACGACGATGACTACAGTTACAATCAAGTCAAAAAAACAAAAAGTACTATGGAAGAAATTACCGAACAACTCAACAGACGCCGTGATGGTGTAAGTGTTGAACAAATTTCATTTGAGCTTATGGAAAAATACAATTTACCGTCAACAGCGTATGAATTCATACAAAACACTATTTATGATTATGATGCTGATGAATTAGCCGATGATTAAACATTGTGCATATTGTCAAAAATTTCTTTGCGTTGAACCCAAATTTCTAAATTCAAATTTTCACCTGTTTTTATCAAAGCATCTTTAATATCTTTGAAACTGTGTTTTGATGCCGAAATATCGCAAAGCATAAACATTACAAAATGTCCTTGCATCAGTGTTTGTTTAATATCTTCAATATTAACATTATATTCTGCCAAAACATTAACTACTGCCGCTACAATACCGACTTTGTCCACACCCTGTACTGTTATAATAATTTGTGACATTTTTACCTCTCTAAATTTCTTTAATATAAAATTGCGATAACCGTTTAGATTACCGCAATTAAATTTATTTTACTAAAAATCCGCCAATTTTATGCTTTTTGCAATATTCTTTGAAATCCGCGAAAATTTCAGGTGATAACAAATACAACGCAATAATATTCGGTACAGACATTGCAATCATCATGGCGTCAGTGATATTGATTACTGATGCAACATTCATTGCAGAACCTACAATGATAAACAAACAGTAAATGACGTCGAATGACAAATTACGTTTGTGACCTTCACCAACTAAGAATGTCCAAGCTTTTTGACCGTAGTATGCCCAAGAAATCAATGTTGATAAAGCAAACAAGATTACAACAACTGATAAAATATATGGGAAGAATGAAATTACAGATTCAAAAGCTGAACTTGCAAGTTCGATACCTGAAATTTGTCCAACTTGTGTCTGATCTAAAATCCCTGAGAATACAATCGCAAACGAAGTTAACAAGCATAAAATACCTGTCAACAAAGTTTCCAACAAGGCTACAAAACCTTGTGAAACCGGTTCGTTTGTTTTTACTGTTGCATAAGCAATTGCAGCAGCACCTGTACCTGCTTCGTTTGATTGAACAGAACGTCTTAAACCGATAATAATCGTTCCGAAAACACCGCCGGCTACAGCTTCAGGACAAAAAGCTTCTTTGACTATTAACCAAATTGCGTGCGGAATATGTGCAAAGTTTGCTAAAATTACAACCAAACCTGCACCAATATACAAGAAACACATTGTCGGAACAAGAATTGTTGTGATTTTAGAAATACTCTTGATACCGTCAACAACAGCAAGCCATACAAGGATAGCGATTAAGACACCAAATACCCATGCATAACCGTTCATAAAACTGTGTTCTCCGCCTGTAATCAATATAAGCTGGTGAGCTGATTGGTTAATTTGTATCATATTTCCGCCTGTGATTGCACCGCCGATGCAAAGGACAGCAAATATTGCAGACAAAGGCTGACCGAGCCATCTCATTTTTTTACGTGTTAAACCATGTGCAATATAGTGCATCGGACCACCTGAAACAGTACCGTCAAGGTTAAATCTTCTATATTTTACGGCAAGTGATGCTTCAATAAACTTGATAGACATACCTAAAATTGCACCTGCAAAAATCCAGAATGCAGCTCCGGGTCCGCCGATAGAAATCGAAATTGCAACACCGGCAACACTACCTATACCAATAGTTCCAGACAATGCTGTAGCAAGTGCCTGAAAGGATGAAACTTCACCGTTTGAGTCATCAGAAGTTTTGTCAGCGGGTTTTGAAACAACATCAATGGCATGCTTCAAACCCCAGATTGAAACTCCTCTGAAAAATACTGTAAAAAATATCCCTGCAAACAAAATCCAGAAAATAATAATCGGCACACTTGAGCCAAAGAAATTAACAGGGTAAAAAATCACATTCGCCACTGCATCGGATACAGGTGCAATGTGTTTGTCCATAAACGCATCTACATTGAAAGCGTTTGCTTGTTGAATGTTGAATAAAAGTGTCAAAAGTACGATTAAAAATTTGTTCATAAATATCCTTTCAGGGTAAAACCAACTCTTATAATTGTAGCAGAAACATGAAAATCCGGTGCTTTGTAGTTACAAAAATTTTAAGATTTGTTGCAAATAATTGTTGGCACATTGCTCTGACGTGAGTGTTTGTAGAGTATCAAAAGCCTTGTCGCACAAAACTTTTCGCTCATTACCGTCAAGTGAATTTATCTTGTCCAGAGTTTGTTTTATTGAATCAACATTTGGAAGGGTTAAAAACCCGTTTTCTCCGTTTTTTATAATCCCATCTATCCCGTCATCTTTTGTACAGACAGTAATACAGCCTTGTGACATGGCTTCTAAATAAACCATACCAAAAGTTTCGCCGATACTTGGCAATATAAAAACATCAGATTTTCGCATTTCTTTTAAAACTTCATCATTGCTCAGTCGTCCCGTGAAAGTTACGTTTTTATCAAGTTTTTCAAGTTTTTTACGAAGTTTTCCATCACCAACAACAGTCAAATCATAATTGCCTTTGCAAGCTTTTATTACCATATCAATATTTTTGCGCTTTTTGAAATTTGCACAAGTGAGAATTTTGATTTTATCGTGATTTTCACGCTCTTGTGGTTGTGGTGCAGAAATTCCCGATGGTGCAACAAAAGTTTTTTTCTCAAATTCGGGAAACAATTGCAACAATTTTTTTTCTATTACATAAGAACGGCAGGCAATAGCTTTTGCGTTGTATAGTGCTGTTTTTAAGCGTTTTTTGAAATGAAATTTATACAAAGGATTTGTCAAAACCTCTAAATCGGAACTATGTACACCTGCAACAAACGGCAATCCGAGTTTGTCTGCATACAAAATTCCTGATGGCATGTGAGCGATAATGAGGTCATATCCCTCGCCCTTGAGGGGAGACGGAGTGTGGGTGATATCCCAAAACGGAGTCCAAAAATTCAGATTTAAAACATTTTCGTATTGTCCTGATTTGTAAAA
>CAYPDZ010000002.1:0-11426 GCA_964409575.1 uncultured Muribaculaceae bacterium
AAAACCCGCTATGGTACTTGTAAATAATTCACAATCTGATATTATAGTAACAAGAGAAACTTTGGATGATTTAATCTCACACGATAGGCTGAACTGATGATAAATGAAATTTTTGCATACATAACAAACTATATCGCTAATTTGGAAATGGCTTTTAACTGGTCAGATTTTATTCAGATTGCCTTTTTGACTTGTCTTTTGTTGTTATTGTATCGAAAATTTATAAAAAATACATCGTCTGAAAAATTTGTTAAAGGACTTTTAATTCTCGTTTGCGTTTGGATTTTTAGTGAAATCCTTTTGCGCATAAATTTGAATATTATAGGAATGTTTTTAAAAACGGTTGTGACACTTGTTTCATTGAGTTTGATTGTTATATTTCAACCGGAATTAAGACGTTTTTTGGGATTTTTGGGACAGGTTGATTTTGTAACAAAAGTCTTTAACACAAACGGCAAACACAAAGCAAGAAAAATCGACGTCGTAAAAGAGCTTATCGAAAGCGTTAAATATCTTTCAAAATCTCATACCGGCGCATTGATTGTTTTTCAGAGCGATTTGAGCAATACGTACTACGATGTCGGTACAAAATTGAATGCCGACCTGTCAACAGAGTTGCTTTTGACAATTTTTCATACCAATACACCGCTTCATGACGGTGCGGTTGTAATAAACGGTGACAAAATAATTTCAGCAGGTGTGTTGTTGCCGTTGACAGAAGACCCAAAATTAAGCTGGAAATACGGAACTCGCCACAGAGCCGCTATCGGCATGACAGAAACCAGTGATGCGGCATGTCTTGTTGTTTCGGAAGAAACCGGTGATGTTTCTATCGCACTCGACGGAAACTTGAAAAAATACGAGGACTTGACAACATTAAAAGCCGATTTGGAAAACATTTTAGGACTAAAAGAACCTACTGATGACGATAAAAAAACAATATTTAAAATAAATAATTTTATGACAATAAAGAAAAGCGGAGAATAAGTTTTGGAAAAAAAGTTAACTAAAAAGGAAATAATATTTAATTTTTTGAGAAAAATGTTTTTTCTCACATTAGGACCTTGCGTTGCAGCTTTTGCGTTAGAAGTTTTTTTGGTACCTAACAATATTATCGACGGTGGAATTGTAGGTATTTCAATAATACTGAGCTATTTGACAAAGATAAATCTTGGTTTATTGATTTTTGTATTAAATATTCCGTTTTTCTTGCTCGCATTCAATAAAATCGGAAAAAGATTTGTTATTCAAACATTCTATGCAATCGGTGTACTTTCTTTAGCGGTAGACTTTTTAACAACTCATCATTTGCCGACAACGCATGACCTGCTTTTGGCAACAGTGTTTGGCGGAATTGCACTCGGTACAGGGGTTGGAATTGTATTGAAAAACGAAGGCTCGCTTGATGGTACCGAAATTATGTCGCTTGTTTTGTCAAAGAAATTCGGATTTTCTGTCGGTGAATGGATTATGACTTTCAACATCTTTATCTACGGTGCTTCGGGACTCGTTTTTGGCTGGAATAAGGCTATGTATGCGGTTTTGACATATTTTATTGCGTTCAAAGTTATTGATATTGTACTTGAAGGTTTAAATTCATCCAAATCAATTCGTATAATCAGCGATAAGTCTTATGAAATTGGACAAGAACTCCTTACCGGCTTGAATATCGGCGTAACTTATCTAAAAGGTGTCGGTGCATATTCGGGAGCGGAAAAAACAATAGTATTTTGCGTTGTTTCTCGTCTTGAAATGGCAAAAATGAAAGAGATTATAAAAAATATCGACCCGCATGCTTTCATTTCTGTTGTTGATGTTCACGAGGCATACGGCGGCAGAACAAAAGGAAGTATTGACAAAATTTAACAATCTGGACATAAACAAATAATTGTTATATTATATAAGAAAATATAGGTAGAGAAAATGGGCAAAAATATTGATACAGTACCAATAGAAGTAAGTATTTTGACAGCAGACCATGATATCAAAGGTGTGGTTCATGTTTCAAAATACACAAATACAAACAGAGAGCTTACTGATTTGTTAAACGACAGAGAGCGTAGATTTTTAGCGGTTACAAACGCTGAAATTTATCCTCGCAACTCAAACCAGTCACCAAGAAAATATAATTTTTTGGAAATCCACATGGATTATGTTTTGATGGTTCATCCGTCATCTCAAGCAGTATTCCAAGAATCTGGCAGAACTCAAGAAGATATTTCAAGATTTAGAGAACTTAGACTAAGATTAAACCAGACAAAACCATTCTAACTCTAACCATAAGAAAAAGAGCCTCTCGGCTCTTTTTCGTTATCTTTACTTGTGGAATTTTGCCAGTAAATTTGTGTTACCTGAATTGTCTGACTTACCTGTACTTGTGACATCAAGTTTTTGAACAGGCTGTTCAGCGGGTTTTTGTTCAGGTTTTGCTTCGCTATTAGCACCTTGTTCTAAGGCTTTTTTAGCAGCCATTTTCTTATCGTGCTGGTTGGTGAAGTACTGTGTAATCGGAGTTGAAAGGAACGGTACAATACAACGTTTTGCGACGATTGTTGCAACTACGATATTCATTGTGGCTTCAAACGCTGAATAAATCGTATCTTTCGTTTTTTGAAGTTTCTTTTCTGCTTCAAGTTTTCTTAAAATTGCATCTCCTGATTTTTTTGCATCCTTACGATATGCGGTAATTACTTCTTTACAAGCTTTTTTGTTAAATGATTTGTTCAACATTTTGTTAAACATTGGTTTATAAAATCTTTTCAACCCGAAAGTAAGTCCGATTTGAGTTACAACGTTCAAAATACCGTTTGTTAGATCCATATTGGCAACAAATCTTCTTTTGTCATCAGGAATTTTTTTGTTATTTAATGATTGTGTAACGTACAAGTAGCATCCGATAGCATCTTTTGTAGCCAATGATGCCAATGTTGCGTAACCTGCATATTTAATCGGGTCATTTTTAAATTTTTCACATATATTTCTTACGCCCTTGTTTCCTGCAAATTTGCCGATACCTTTAGCAGCGTATTCTCCGACTTTAGAACCGATAGATGAAATAGCCATTATTTTTCACCTCCGTTCTTTTCTGCCTGAGCTTTTTTGACGCCCGCCAGTTTCGGACAGAAAATATCCATAAATCTTGGGTATACCCAGTTAAGAGCGTGGCAGGTAACAGGTACCGTGACGAACAGACCGAGTGAAATTCCTGCAACTTCTTTGATAAATCTGTAACGTTTGCCCATCATGCCTTTGTAGCCTTTGACGATATCTCTGCAAATCTTTTCTTTTAGTTTGCCTGAATTTTCGCCAAATGTAGAAATATCGTGGAATATTGTGCGTAATCGGCTATTGTTACTATCAAATTGACAGTTTTCAGCAAGGTCTGCTATCGCTTTTTTAATACCGCTTGGATTTTCTTCAAGTGATTTTGAGATTTCTGCAAATCTTCTGATGCGTTTTGTAAGTTCAGCCTCATCTTGCTTCATAATATTCATATATGTTTCTTTGGAGAATGAACCACCACAAGTTGCGTTTATTTTCTCTATACGCTCAATTGTTCTTGCGCATCTGCTTGCTTGTGAGTCTGCATCTGCGAGAGCAATAATTTCTTGATAAACTTTCTTTAATTCTCCTTGAGCTTTGGCTTCATATTGTTTTAAGTATGCAGCGATTTCATTTTTATCTTTGGGAAGATTTTCACCCAGAACTTTTTTTAATTCTGTTTGATTAGTGATAAGTGTTTCAGCTCTATTGGCATAAAAATCTTTGCCTTTTGATAATTCTTTGAGTTCAGCTTGCGGATTGTCTAACAATTTTTTCAAATCACTATCACTAAGAGAGTCATATTTTAAGAAGTTTGCATCATCTATATAGCCGCGAATTTCAGCTCTTAAAGCTTCCACTGTTGATTTTGTATCAACAACACCGTCTGCACCTTGTCTGATACGAATTTCTCCGGTCTTTAAAAAGTCTGAAGCAACATTTGAAATTTGTTCGTTTTTGACTCTGTTTACATTCTTTTCAAGTTGAAGTTTACGTTCTTCTTTGCTTAGATTTTGACCTTTTAATTTTTTCTTTTCTTGTCTTTCTATATATTTGTCGTCTTGCAACGAACCTTTATCGAGGTAAGTCGGTATAAATTTTGAGAATTTGGGGTTATTGAATATTACGTCCAATCCTCTTTCAATAGGAGTAACCAATGACATTTGGATAGGAATTGCTAATGCTGCAGAAATAGGTTGACGCATTGCCGTATATTTTTGAGTTCTTTTTAGATTATCTTTTTCCTCTTGAGTGGCTCCTTCTTTTGGTTTTACATAAGGGTTCCAAGCAATAAACAATGGCGCAATTGCACCGGTACCTATCGCCGTAATAAGAATACGACCCTGTTCGCCGTCAAACCATTTAAGTTTTTCCATAAACTTAATAAGTCTTTTTTGTTTTAAATAATTTGTAAAGCCCGTCGGCTTCGGTGCGCTTGCCGTAAAATTCGGAGAATATTTAGGCGCTCCGTTCTGTTTGATGCCTGTATAAGGCGTGCTGTAATTTTTTTGAATTTTCGTTATCATATCTAACCCACACTATAAACCTTCTATATATATAGACGTTTGAACAAAATAAAAATTGCTATTTTTTTATTAATTATTAAGTTTTGTGAACTTAATAACTGTCCAACTTCCCTTTCTCTCCAGACGCGTAATAGTAAGAGTGCTCAACATATCCTCAAAAGTTTTGTTTTTAATATAAGAGAAAACTAAAAACAACAACGGTTCCCTATCATAACGAGCTTTGTCAGCCGTTATTTTTACCATATCATCAGGCGCATAAAAAGATACACTGTCCAATAATACCATCACGATGCTCTGGTTCAAAGTCATGCTATCAAAAACATCTTTTTTTAGCAAGTCATCAAAATATTTGTTTTCCAAGTTTGAAAAAATATCTTTGTATAAATCTTTTCCGTTTGTATAAACGTCGTCATAATCAGTATTTGCTGACAAGTATTGAGAAAAATTTCCTTTGTGAATTTCAACGGTTTTATAGTCAGAAAAATCAAAATATTTTTCAAATCTTTGTTTCGGATAATATTCAAGCAAGATAATATCACCTTTTTTGAGTTCTGCATTCTTAATCATGTCCATCGGGATTTTTTGACCTTCAGAACGTCGGATTTTCGGTGCAGAATAAGGATGAACAAGGATATAACCAACCGAAATTAAACAATAAAATATTATAATCGTGTTTCGCAAAACTTTATTATTTATCAACGAAAGTCCCGAGCATGCCAGATATATTAATATCGGATAAATTTCTATTGAATATTTTGTGATAAATACGAGTTTTCCGCTCATTGAAGCAATTACCAATACCAAAACAAACGAGCATGCCAGTAAAAACAATTGCAAATCTTTCTTTAACGATTTTATAATCAATGCAATTGCAATCACAGCCGGAACAACCATGAAAAATGCGAGTTTGGGCATGTACAAAAAGTTGTCCGGCGCATTGGTAAGATTTGTAAGTACTGGAGAAAAATAATCAGTAAACAAAAATCCGATTTTTGAGATTGAAAAATGTCCCCACCATTGAGAAAACGACCTTGTCGTCATTATTTTGTAAGCCAACGGTGCCGTGAAAATCAAGCCGATTGTAAGCGCACACCATATATAAGGTGCAATTTTTTTATTGTTAAAACTTATGTATATCAAATTAAAAAATACAAACACAAATCCGATGGTATGCGTAAACAAGATTAAAAAATTGAACAAAATGCACAATGTAATATTTTTCTTGTTTGGATTTTTGATAAGTCTTAAAGTAAAAAGCATGCACAATGCCGAGAACAAAAACAAAACAGAATACAGTCTTACTTCTTGTGAATAATAAATTAAAAATGAACTGATTGCACTAAATCCCGCACAAAAATATCCTGTTTGCTTATTTTTTTCTTTCCCGAGAAAATACATTGCAGGAACTGAAAGAACACCCGCAAAAACAGAAGTTAATCTTAACAATAAATCACTTTGACCAAAAATTGTCATGAAAAATTTTAGATAAAGATAATAAAACGGCATGTGACATTGTGATTTTACCGCATCAACAAACCCGTTTGCAAACGGAGTTGCTGCTATCATCCAACTGACATATTCGTCGTTCCAAAGTCCGTCAGGCTTGTCAATACAGATTAAGCGTAAGAGCAAGCCTAAAATAATTATTGCAAATATCCCTAAAGTTTTTTTCACGATTGTCAAAATCCCTCTTTGATTATATAATAAAAAGAAAAATTGAGGAGTATTAATGAAACTTGTTATCCAAATACCTTGTTATAATGAAGAACAGGCACTGCCTGTGACTTTGAACGCATTGCCAAAGAAAATCGATGGAATTGATGAAATCGAAGTATTGATTATAAATGACGGTTCTACAGACAACACAGTTGATGTGGCAAAATCTTTGGGAGTTAAGTCTTTTGTCGACATGCCTCACAATTGCGGATTGGCAAAGGCTTTTGTTGCAGGCTTGCAAAAGGCGTTAGAGTTGGGTGCCGATATTATTGTGAACACTGATGCCGACAATCAGTATTGTGCGGATGATATTGAAAAGCTTGTACAACCGATTTTGGCACATGATGCCGATATTGTTATCGGCGCACGTCCTGTTTCAAAAATTAAACATTTTTCTCCGTTAAAGAAACTTTTGCAAAAACTCGGTTCTTCTGTCATGAGGATTGTAAGTTCAACTGAAGTTGAAGATGCGCCGAGCGGATTTAGAGCATTTTCGCGAAACGCGGCTTTGCAGATTAATGTGTTTGACAATTACACTTACACAATGGAAACGATTATTCAAGCGAGAGCAAAAGGTTTGGTTTTGAAAAGCATTCCGATTTCCGTTAATGCCGACTTGAGAAAATCAAAACTTGTGAAAAATATGTTTGATTATATAAGACGTTCTGTGTTTACAATGCTTAGAATGTTTTTGATATACAGACCTTTCAGATTTTTTGCAATTATCGCAGGATTGTTTTTCGCGGCAGGAACGATTTTGGGATTAAGATTTTTATACTACTATATTTTTGCAAGCGGTACAGGACATATTCAGTCTTTAATCTTGGCGGCAATTTTTATAATAACAGGAGTGCAAGTTGCTGTTATTGCTGTTATGTCTGAATTGATGTCAATTAACCGTAAGTTGCTGGAAGATATTCAAAGACGGCTAAAATTGCAGGACTTGAAATAAATTTAGGCAAGTTGTAATATGTAAAGGAAAAATAAGGATAATTATGATAAAAACAGATAATATTTTACCAAAGGTTAGAGAGTTTTTCGCATCTTCGCTATCGCGTAAAGTTCTTGCGTTTTTTGGATTTACTTTTTTGATGACTGCAATTATCGCATCTCAAAATTTCTTTTTTCAAAATATTATTGAAAACGGCGTAAGTAAACGCGATATCATTGCTCAAAAAACATTGAATGTTGAGGATGTAAAACGAACAGAACAACATAGAAAAGAACTTGCGCAAAAGGTTGAACCTGTTTTGGCACCGGCAGAGGATGATTTTATAAGAACGAATTTGCAAACCTTACAAACTTCAGTTTTACAAATCCGTAAAAAAGAAGTGCCGGAAGCTGAAAAAAAACAGGAAATTGAAATACTTTTTGACCTTTCGGGAAATGCTAAACGTGATTTTATTGTTAATTTCTTATTGAAAGCTGACGACAACAGTTTGCATGAGGCTTTTGACAAGGCAACACTAACTCTTACAAACATTTTGCGTACAGGTATTACAGAAAGAGATTACGAAAAAGACAATATTGAACGAATTATTTTAAATAACCTTGTCGCAAATGTTTCAAAGCGTCAGATTTCTGTTATTACGGCAATTCTTGAACAAGTAATTGTTCCAAATCTTGTTGTAGATGAGTTTGCGACGGAAATTGCTAAGAAAAATGCTCAAACATCAGTAAAACCTTATGAAGTTGTTTTTCAAAAAGGCGACAAGATTTTGTTTGAGGGCGAGCCTGTCACAAGATTGAAGCGTGATGCTTTGCGTCAGGCAGGATACAATGTTTATGAACTCAATGCTTACGGACTTATTGCAATTTATATAATTGTATTTATCGGAACTCTTTTATTCTTGGCTTACATGAAATATTTTGAAAAAGATTTCTTGCAACCTCGTTATATGGCAATTTCTGCATTTTTGTCACTGCTTTTAACATTGATTGCAGTACTGTTGCCAACAGGAGCTTCTCCTTATGTGTTGCCAATTCCGGCATTTTTGATTTTGATGTCAATTTTTACAAAACCAAGAATTGCATTTGTCGCATCTGTTATATTGATTTCTGTTATGTCTGTAGGCTATCAATATAATATTCAGTACGTTGTGGCATTTTTGCTTTTGAGTTTGTTCTCGGCAATTTCTATTTCTCAAATAAGATATGCAGAACGCGTTGACGTTATTAAAACAGGATTTAATATCGGGCTTGCGGGACTAATTCTTGTTTTAAGTATTTACATTTTGGAAAAATGTCTTATTGATGTAAGTAATGTTTTGATAATCAAAAATTGCACTTACATTTTACTCAACGGTATAATAAGCTCTATTATCGCATCGGGTTCTTTGCCTTTGTTTGAACATATGTTCAGTATTATCACACCATACGGACTTGCAGAACTCGGCGACCATAACCAAAAATTATTAAAACGTTTGCAAATGGATGCTCCGGGGACTTATCACCATAGTTTAATGGTATCAAACCTCTGTGAAGCCGCCGCGGAAGCTATCGGAGCAGACCCGATTTTGGCAAGAGTCGGAGCTTTGTACCACGATATCGGAAAACTTGAAAGACCTTTGTTCTTTGTCGAAAACCAATCGTATTTTATGATTGAAAATCCTCATAACAAATTTAATCCGCGGATAAGCAAAATGATTATCACGGCTCACACATCGGACGGGCTTAAAATTGCTAAGAAAAATGGTCTACCGCAGGTAATTCAAAACTTTATAACTCAACACCACGGCGAAGGGCTTGCCAGCTATTTTTATAATCAAGCGGTAAAAGAAGAAGGGCAGGAAAACGTTAAGGAAGAACAATTCAGATACGCAGGACCAAAACCGAATATGAAAGAAACTGCGATTTTGATGATTGCCGATGCAGTAGAGTCTGCCGTTCGTTCTTTGAAAAATCCGACTCCGGAAGAAATTGAAGCAATGATTAATAAAATAATAGTTGAACGACTCAACGACGGACAGCTTTCTGACAGCCCACTGACGTTGAAAGATTTGAAAATTATTGCAGAAACTTTTTCGCGCATATTAAGAGGCATGCAGCATAACAGAATTAAGTACCAAGAAAATCTGCCCGAAGAAGTTGAAAAAGACAAAATAAACATGCCAATTTTAGATGCAGATTTGGAAAACAAGATAAAACAGCTTGAAGGTCAAAATGATGAGGAAAACCATGACCAAGCTTAATATATTCAGTGAAAATATTTATCCTGATTGGCAAGTTGACGAAAAAAAGTGCATTACTGTTGCAAAAAAAATTCTTAAATTTTATATGTTACAAGTCGGCGAAAAAACTTGTCTTGCGGGATTTGATTATGATACGATTTCGTTTGATTTTTTGTATTGCGATAGCAAAAAAACTCACGAAATTAATCGGGAATACCGTGAAAAAGACTATCCTGCCGATATTATCACGTTTGCAATTTTTGCAGATAGTGAGGAAAAATTTATATTTGACGGCGAAATTAATCTGGGTGAAGTAATAATAGCACTGGATAAAGTTATTGAAGAAGCTGAGAAAAAAGAGGTAACAAAAGAATATGAACTTGCCTTTTTAATAAGTCATGGGATTTTACATCTTTTAGGATTTGACCATCAAACGGAAGAAGACTATAATTTTATTATAGATTTACAAAATAGGGCACTGGAGTATGTCAAAATTTAAACAACAGGGATTTGCAAACACATTCAAAAACGCTCGCAAGGGCATGCGTATTGTTTTAAAATCCGAAATCAATATAAGAGTACATTTTTGTATTGCGCTTGCTGTGGTGGCTTTAGCATTCGTTTTGGGTTTTAGCTTGGAAAAGATGTGCATACTGCTTTTGACAATAGCTTTGGTAATTGTCACTGAAATGCTAAATTCAGCCGTAGAATTTGCACTTGATGCAGTGTTTCATAATAAATATTCCAAACTCGTCGGTATGGCAAAAGATATTTCCGCAGGCGCTGTAATGTTTGCGTCAGTAATCGCCGGTATAATCGGAGTTATTTTATTTGGTTCGGAAATTCTTTATATACTTATCTCTTAAAAAAGGTTGAAATAATTTATATAAGTTGCCCTAATTTGACCGGCATGGTATAATACTTTCGGAGGGTTTTATGACGGCTACATTTAATTACAAAGATTTTGCAAAAGATTTGACCAAACAGGCTGAAGAAGTTATGCCTGAAGATATTGCATTACAGCACAAAAAAGAATTTCTTGAAAGAGTTTACAACTTTACGTACATTGCAGGTGAGGCTTTTTCAAACGATGAAAGTATTGAAAATTCCGAAACTGCAAAGTTTTTAACACAAATAATTTCTGAATGGACTTTCCACAAATATGTAGATTTGTTACGTTCAGATATTCCGGCAATTTACCATGAAAGTATTTTGCAAAAACTCGGATACGTAGCTTATGAGATGGGCAGAGAGTCAACTCTTGGTAAATTGAGTAACGATGAATTGCTTGAAATCGTAGAAGTTCAGCTTAAAAAAGCTTTTGAAAAAGCGTGTTCTCATTTGCTCTCTAACGGTCAGATTACACAAGAAGCTTTTGATAAAGCAATGAAATTGTCAAACATTGATGTAATGAAAGTTGAATACAAAAAACCGAAATTCCGTACTTTTAATTACACAGTGACAGCATTATGCTTTGCTATGTTTACGCTCGGTGCAAACGTATTCTGGTATGATTTTCAATATCTTGATGTGTTGAATACCGTTGCATTGATAGCTTTGTCAATGTATATGGGCTTTTATATCGGTGTAAAGCGGATTGCGAGCTGAGGGCGAGCCTTTGTGACGAAATGGCAAAGCCATTGCAGGCACAAAGCGTAGACCCGTTAAACGTGAGCAACCAAGAAGCGGATTGCGAGCTGAGGGCGCAGGGCACGCACGGCGGTGACGAACCGGCGGAGTAGCCCGTAGACCCGTTAAACGTGAGCAACCAAGAAGCGGTTTAGCCAATAGCACTATTGCGAAAACTTTGAAATATGATATAATATAATTAAGTTCTGTATGGATGTTTATTTTGTTCCTACATTTTTATTAACAGGGAGAATTGACTCTGACAGGATGTGAAGTATACCCGCCGATTTTATATCGCCAGCGGGAAACGGATAATCCGAGGCGTTCACCCACCTGCGAGACT
>CAYPDZ010000002.1:11526-20027 GCA_964409575.1 uncultured Muribaculaceae bacterium
TATGATGCCGTAAAAGAACTCTCAAAAGCATTGGTAATTGTAGACATTTCACAATATCAAGAGCAAGGTTTGAATTTCGTTTCAAAAATTACGAATGAATTTCCTGATTGCAGAGTCGTTACATTGTCTGATAAACCGGATGTGGATTTGGTTATCAGAGCAATGAGAGTCGGAGCATGCGATTTTTTGGCTATGCCTTTGATAAAGAAAAACTTTTTTGAGGTGTTGGACAAAATTAACAATGACTTTATGGATTTTAAACCTAAAAAGTCAAAATGTCGCGTGATTTCTGTTTATTCAAATAAAGGTGGAGTCGGCAAGACGTCTATTGCAACAAATTTAGCTTTGGAGCTTGCTAAGATTACAAAAGAAAACGTTGCTTTGATTGATTTGAACTTTCAACTCGGTGATGTTTCGACGTTTTTGGATTTAAAACCGTCGTTTAATATTTCTTATATGCTTCAAAATTTGGATAAAATTAATGAGGATTTCTTGCTTTCTACGCTTGAAAAATATAAAGATACAAGTTTGTACGTGCTTGCAGATCCGCCGTATTTTAAACAAGTTGACGATATTTTATCTAAAAATATTTCAAAATTATTTGAGATTTTAAGAGATACTTTTTCTTATGTTGTTGTTGATACATCGAGCGGTTTTGACGGCAAGGCTATGACTGCATTGGAAAATTCGGATTTGGTACTTTTTCCGACTATCGTAAACCTTCCGGCTCTCAGAAATTGTCAAAGATGTTTGGAATTGTTTGAAAAACTCGGGTTTGAGCAGAAAAAAATACAAATTTTGATTAACCGTTATATGGAAAACGACGAAATAAATGCCGAAGATGTTGAAGAAGTTTTGGGCAAAAAACTTTATTGGAAAATTCCAAACAATTACTTTACGATGATGTCGGCAATAAATAAAGGCATTCCCGTCAGCGAAGTTAATGCAGAGTCTAATGTTGCATTGAGTTATAAACATCTTGCACTGATGGTATCGGACAGCGTTTTTTGTCAAAAATTACAAGGATAAATGATGAGCAAATTAAGTGACAGATTTAAAAAAGTAGATGAAACAGAAGTTTTGAATGAAAAAGATGAATTGAGAAATAATTTGCTCGAAAAAGTCAATTCTGTTCCGTATTGGAATGAATATGAACCGGAAAAACAACGTGATATGGTAAGGAATTTCGTTGAAAACTCTAAAATCGAAGATAAAGAACCGGTTTGTGAAAGCCTTTTACCTATTGTGACAGGTTTTGGACCATTGCAAAATCTGTTGGATAATGAAAAAGTAAGTGCGGTTTTTATCAACGGTACAAATTCCGTTCATATTGAAATTGACGGTAAGGTGTTTAATGCAGAAATGAACTTGACGGAAAGCATGCTGCAATATGTGTTGAATATTGCCGGAAACAGTGATAAAAACATATATTCATGCAAGGTTGACAATTACGCAATTGATGTTATAAAACCTGATGTTTCGCTCTCCGGTGCCAATATTTCAATCAGAAAAATTAAAGATTATGATATTGATATGCCAAAAAATCTTTTTAGATTTCTCACAGAACAAATTACAAACAAAAAACGCATCGTCATTGCGGGTGACATAAATTCCGGCAAATCAACTCTTTTAAACCAATTGATAAAAACTTGTTTATCCGATAAGCGTTGTTATTTATTTGAAAAATCAGAGCAAATCAGTGCAAAGTCTGATTTTTTAGTTAAACTTGATGTTTCAAAGTGTGACTATGACACGTTGATTTCTATAGTTCAAAAATCAAATCCTGAATACATTATTTCTGATTTAAATTCTGTTAATGATGATGCTCAAATCCTCACATTGCGTGCCAATTCGTTCGATGGAACATTTAGAACACTGGTTGCAAAATATTCCGAATTGTCTGAAAAATATGCAAAACTAAAAGTGTTAAATGATTTTGACTATATTGTTTATATGAAAGATTTTAAGATTGTTTCTGTTGCGGAGTTGAAACCTGCAAAGACGATGGCACTTTCCATAAATATTCTCTTTGAAGCCTAAAATTTTCAAGTGTAGGTACGTTCAAATTGTCAACTCTTGGCTCGATATATTTGTCCATAATCTGTTTATCAACAAAATTATTGACAGGTTTGACAAAAAGCAAGAGTGCCGCAAAACCGCCCATAGTTTTCAGGATTTTGTTTCTAAAAATTTTCATTTTTTGATATTCTTTTAGAGCTGTGCGTGTTGCCTGAAATGCGTAATCTCCGTCTTTGTACATTTCTTTCATTTTGGGCAATATTTGTTGATATTTTTTTGAAATTTTCTTTGGAATATTTGCAGTATTTCCACATTTTAAAGCCTGTGACAATTCAAATGTATCTTTAGCATTTTTCTCAGCAAATGCCATTATTTTTTTCTTGTCACCGTGCAAAATATCATAGCGGTTTGTAAAAAGAGTTCTGTATATTTTTTTGAATATATTTAGAGTTTGTTTTTCGTTGCTTCTTGCATTAATTTTATTTTGTAAAGTTCCTAATACAACATTTTTAAAATTCTCAGAACTTTCCAAGGCAGTACCGTGAGCCTGATCTATAACACTTTTAGTATGTTTGTAGATTGCATCTTTTACGTTGCCGGAAATTCCTGTTTTATCCAAACGTCCGAGAGGCGAAACTGCACATTGACCTGCAAAAATTACGGCAGGCAACGCAACAAGAGAGGTAATTCCTTGGTAAATCGCACGTTTAAGTGCTCTTTTTTTGCTCGGATCGTAGTTATCATTATCATTTTTGTATTTGTCGTAAATATCCGCACCGAGATACATAAATGTCGGCGCCCAAAGTGCCGCCCCGAGCTTTGGTGCAACTTCTGATATCGCAGTACCAATCTCGTTTGAATACGACATTAACATTGCTGTATTAGAATTTAATGGGTCTTTATATTGTTCAACGGGGTTAATCATGATTTCATTATATATAAACACATAAAAATTTTTTTTGCTACTATTTTGGGTTATAATTTTGTTATGGATAGAAAATTTAAAATTTCTTCAAAATATTCACCATCAGGCGACCAGCCAAAAGCCATAGAACAACTGGTTCAAGGTATTCAAAACGGTGATGATGCTCAAACACTTTTGGGTATTACAGGTTCAGGTAAAACTTTTACAATTGCAAATGTTATTGAAAGGGTTCAAAAACCGACGCTGATTATTGCTCATAACAAAACTCTTGCAGCACAGCTTTATAACGAATTTAAGGAGCTTTTTCCCGATAATGCCGTTGAATATTTTATAAGTTATTATGACTATTATCAGCCGGAAGCCTATATCCCGCGTACTGATACATTCATTGAAAAATCTGCCTCTATAAATGAAGAAATCGACCGTTTGCGCCACAATGCAACAAGATGCCTTTATGAACGCAATGACGTGATTATTGTTGCATCTGTAAGCTGCATTTACGGTTTAGGACTGCCTGAAAATTATTTTAAAGGTTCTGTCGAATTGAAAGTTGGCGACGAAGTTGAACGTGACGATTTGCTAAAACATTTGGTGAGCGTTCAATATACCAGAAACGACTTAGTTTTGGAGCGTTCATCTTTTCGTGCGAGAGGTGATATCGTCGAGATTATGCCTGCTTACGAAAAAATTATCACAAGGATTTATTTCTTTGGCGATGAGATTGAAAAAATTGTACGCATAGATAATGTAACAGGCGAAATTATCGAAACACCGTCAAGTGTAGTTATTTATCCTGCCGTGCATTATCTTTCTTATGATGAAAATGTTGATGAAACAATTGATTTAATCAGAAAAGAACTTCAACAAAGACTTATAGAATTAAATAACGAAAATAAACTTGTTGAAGCTCAAAGGCTTGAACAGCGCGTTAAATACGATATTGAAATGATAAAAGAAATGGGCTATTGTTCCGGTATCGAAAATTATTCAAGAATTATTGAACGGCGTCCGGTTGGTTCTGCACCGGCAACACTTTTGGATTATTTTCAGGGTGATTTTTTAACCGTAATTGATGAATCTCACGTAACTTTACCACAGATAAAAGGGATGTATCACGGAGATTTTTCACGAAAAACTACCCTGATCGATTACGGGTTCAGATTGCCTTGCGCAAGAGATAACAGACCTTTGAAAAATGATGAATTTTTCAATAAAGTTCATCAAAAAATATATATATCGGCAACGCCCGCAGATTTTGAACGTGAAACATCAACACAGTTGGTTGAACAGATTATCAGACCGACGGGACTTGTCGACCCAAAAATTTCTGTTCGTCCGATAGAGTCACAAATTACGGATTTGAAAGCTGAAATTGAAAAACGTGCACAAAAAAACGAACGTGTTTTAATAACAACTCTCACCAAACGAATGGCGGAAGATTTGACGGATTACTTTATTCAAGAAGGGATAAAGGTAAGATATTTGCACAGCGAAATTCAATCGCTTGAACGTGTTGAGATTTTGAGAGATTTGCGATTAGGTGAATTTGATGTGCTCATTGGGGTTAACCTTTTGAGAGAAGGTCTTGATATTCCTGAGGTTTCACTTGTCGCAATAATGGATGCCGATAAAGAAGGGTTTTTGCGTTCGGAAACAAGTTTAATTCAAACTATAGGGCGTGCGGCTCGTAACTCTTGCGGTGAGGTTATTATGTATGCTGACAGAATGACCGAGTCTATGGAAAAAGCTATCTCGGAAACAGAGCGACGCCGCAAAATTCAATTGGAACACAATCAAAAATACGGAATTATTCCGCAAACTATTAAAAAACCAATTGAAAATAATCTGCTTTCACTTGTCGCAAGTTACAGAGATTTGGAAGATATTGTTGCAGAAGAAATGGTTGAAATGGGAATAAGTAAAAAAGATTTGCCAAAACTTATTGAGCAATTGGAAAAAGACATGAAAAAAGCTGCAAAAATTCTCGACTTTGAACGTGCGGCAGAAATCAGAGATAAGCTCAAAAAACTGAGAGAAATGGCTGAAAGTTAAAAAATCATTTCCTTATCTTTTACTATTTCATAGTCAATTTGAGCCATATAATGTCCCATTATTGCGAAATTGAACACTATAACCACGCACCAATAAAAAGTCGCAATCGGATGCGGCAATCCAAAGAATATCCAAATAAAGTATGTAACCGGTGTTACTATAATCAAGTCTACAACAAATACCTGAACCAACATAAATATCACGGCAATCAGTATATCTACGCAGTATGTACTTATTGTTTTAAAATCATAAACATCCATTGCTCTAAATCTTCTTGAATAAAGGATGTATCCCGTATAAATAATCGAATTACAAAGTCCGGTTGAAATTAATGTAAAAGTTTGAAGTAATACCGGATTTGCAATAAGATTTGATAAAAATTTTGCAATATAATATTGAAGCGTAATTGCTATTATTATAAGCGGAGCAAGTACAATTATTGCTCTAATTCCGTTCCACAAAAGCGGAAATATATTAAATGACGGCAAAACTGTAGTACCGTTTGAACGTACATTACGTGTACATTTCAACATAAAGCCCACAAGCAAAACCACAGCAAATAACAAGGTCGCAACAAAACAATTTGCTTTATCGACATCTAAAAGGAATTTGGTACAAAGATACAACGGAATTGCAAATATTATATACATTGCAAGTGCATGTTCATCTTGTAGTGTGTCATCAAATGCGTCTTTTATTGAAGCCATATTTCCAACCTTTCAAAATAATTATATCATAACTTTGCAGGTATTGCAATTATAAATTTTGCACCATTATTTATTGAACTTTCAACAGAAATAGTTCCGTTGTGTAGTTTTACGAGTTCACGAGTTATCGCAAGCCCCAAACCTGTTGAATTTTTAACGGTTGCATCAATTTGTTCAAATTTATCAAATATTTTTTCTTGATTTTCAGGTGCAATTCCAATACCTGTGTCTTTGACAGATATAAAAGCTTTATCCGCCAATTGAGCGGAGATTGTGATTTCTCCGTTTGCGGGAGTGAATTTTATTGCATTGCTCAGCAAATTAAATAATATTTGTTGGATTTTTTGATAATCAGCTTTGATTTTAAAATTCTCAATATTTTTAACCAGTTTTTGTTTCAAAAGCGGTTTAATTATATTAATTGTTTCATCCACAACTTGCTCAATCTCAAATTCTTTGAGGTTTAGAGTTACGGCTCCTGCCTCAATTTTAGACATATCAAGAATTTCGTTAATCATTTCTAACAGGTGCAAACTTGAAATTTTTATATCGTTCAAGTAATCTTTTTGTTTGTCGTTAAGCGTGCCTGCAAGTCCGACCAAATCAGAAAATCCCAAAATCGAATTGAGAGGCGTTCTGAGTTCATGAGAAATATGTGAAATAAATTTAGTTTTAGCCTGTTCTGCTTTTTTTACTTCCAAATAGCCATTTTGCAAAGCCTGTGCTTGCATTTTCATAATTTCGGAAAGCTCTTTGTCTTTCAATATATTTGAAATAATTACAGAACAAGTTTTGAAAATGTTTTTTTCATCAACAGAAAAATTGTCACCGGTAATAATTATTTCACCAAAAACCGTATTTTTAATTTTTAAATTTTCTTTTAAAACGACATCTCCATCGTTTTTGCCAATGGAGTATTCAAGTTTTTTCGGATTTACATAATAAATGTAACCGGACTGAAAATTTATAACACTTTTGAGTGTTTGTAAAATTTCTGCAGGCTCAATTTCAAAAAATTTATTTATAAAATCAAGATTTATCATTTTTCAATATAACCTATGTAGGTAAGGTTTCTGTAATATCCGTCGTAATCCAAGCCATATCCGACTAAAAATTTGTCATCAACTTCAAACCCGTAATAGTCAGGTTCAACGTCCGTTACGCGTGTAATCTTTTTGTCCAAAAGTGAGCAAAATTTTGTTGATTTGGTGTGAAAGTTGCAATTCAAAAAATCAAGTAAAAATTTTGCAGTCAACCCTGTATCAACAATATCCTCAACTATCAACACATTTTTGCCGTTCAAGTCAGGCAATGAAATATCTACAGCGTTAACTTTGCCTGACGATTTTGTACCGCCGTTGTAGCTTGAAAGCCTTATAAATTCCATCTTTAAAGGCATATTCAAGTGTTTTACCAAATCAACCGCAAACATAACGGCACCTTTCAAAGCACAAATTACATAAACTTCCTCACCGTTATAAAACTTGTTCATTTCTTGCGCAAGCTCTTTTATTTTTTCTTGAATTTCTTGTTCGCTGTACAAAACTTTTATTTCCATCATTTACCTCTCAATTCTATAATATGTGTTGGTCTATCCGTAACTTTTATTTTATCGTTAATTCCGTATCCGCTCGCCCAAAAAACTTCATTTCCTTGACAAAGCAGAACTATCGCATCTTTTTTGTGGTTCGGTATTTTTTTTTCGTTTAAATATTTTTTCAATTTTTGAGTTCCATGTGTGCCGAGCGGTTGAATTATGTCACCATCTTTTCTGTAGCGTAAGGTGAAATTTATATTATCTGTATTTATAAATGCTTTTAGGTCTTTATCGTGAGGAAAAGCTGTTATGGTGTCGGAGTACGGTTTTATTGAAAAAATAAAATCATCAAATTCGTATTCTCCGCATTTTGTAATTTGAACTTCTCTTGTGGATTTTTGAATTTTTGTAATGACTTCCGTACCGGTTTGATTGACAAACAGCCATAAATCTTTTGTTAAAGATAGAGTTTTGCCGGATTTTGAATTTTTGTTTGTGTCTACAAATTCAAAAATTTCATCAATTTTTTTCTTATCATACTCAATGTTATGCTTAATCAAAAGTTCACGAATTGCGAGTTTTTCGCCATTGTTTTCACGTGCAATTTCAGACAAAGAATTAATCGCATCAGTAACTTTCGGATTGATTTCTCTCAAAATGGGGAGGATTTTTTTTCTGATGAGATTTCTTTTATATTTAATATTCTCATTAGAGCTGTCTTTATTAGGTTCTAAACCATTTTCTTTACAATATTTTTCGATATCATCGCGTTTCATAGTTAAAAGTGGGCGATAAAAAATATCTCTATGTTCTGCAATCCCTTGCAAGCCGGTAATCCCTGTCCCCTTTATAATTCTATAAAGAACAGTTTCGGCATTGTCATCGTAGTTGTGAGCCGTAAAAACCACCTCAGAATTAAATTTTTCCGCACAGCGCTTAAAAAAATCATATCTGGCTTCACGTGCGGCAGTTTCGTTTTTTGGAACAGATGCATCAAGAGTTTCTGTGTAAAATTTTATTCCTCTGGATTTGGTAAATTTTTCACAAACTTTGGCTTCATTCTCACTTTCTTCTCCGCGCCAATTGTGGTTTAGGTGAATGGCTACAATGTCTTTGTAACCGTTTTTTTGAAGCATATCTAAAAGGCACATTGAATCGTATCCGCCTGAAAAAGCAACGATAAATGTGCCTGATAGTTTATATTTTTCTATAAAAGATTTAATCAAAGTTTAGCCTCTTGAAACTTTTTTACACCCTCTTT
>CAYPDZ010000002.1:20127-21692 GCA_964409575.1 uncultured Muribaculaceae bacterium
GTACCGACAATATTTCTGCCCAAACGTCTTGCTTCTTCTTTTGCAAGACGCAAAATTGTCAATGTTTCCGGCATTTGTTTTTCAATAGGTTTGATAATAGCATGCGCCAAATCATCGTCAGGAATTTTTAACTCTTTTAAAATCTCATAAGCAATGCCTCGTTTGGTTTTTAACAAACCTAAAACCATGTGCTCCGGCAAAACAACCGACGAGCCGAGCTCTTTCGCTGTTTGTTGAGCCATATTCATAGTCGTAAAAGCGTTAGGCGTAAAGATAATTTGTCTGCCTTCGTATTCTGCTTGACGGGATTGAATATTGGCAAGTTTTTCCTCAAATTTTTCGCTTGTAACTCCATATTGTTCAAAAATTTGAGCGAGTTGAGAATTTTTATCCTCAAGAATTGATGATAATATTTGTTCAGTTCCCAATATTTCGTAATTAGATGTAGAAAGCTTGGATACAGCTCGTTCAAAAACTCTTGATGCATCTTCATTATCAAAGATGTTATCAGTTTGTTGAGCTTTATTACCTTCGTCTTTGTTTTCATCGATTTCCGGATGATAAAGCCTTTTTATTTTCTTTTGAACGAGCTTTTCAAGCAATGTTTTTGATTTGTAAATGTCAAACTCCAAGTCCTCAAGGATTTTGACACTATTGGACTTTTTGTCGGACAGTACGGCAAGAAATAAATGTTCGTAAAGAATTGTCGGATTTCCCGATTTATTTGCAAGGTCAAGAGTTTTTTTCAAAACTTCTTTATACTCATCATTAAAAGGTAAAGATGCTGTCTGTTGAACTGACGTAAAGTGTTGATATTTGTCAATTTCATCCAGAAGTTTTTCTCTTGTAATGTCATAAGTTTTGAAAAGTTTTAAGGGTATACCCTTAGCCTCGTCAAAAAGTGCAAGTAGAAGGTATTCGGGTCCCACAGTTCTTGCACCGGCTTCTTTTGCTACTTTTTGAGATGCACTTACTACATTTATCGCTTTTTCCGTAAATCTTTCAAACATTATTCTTCATCATCCATATTTTCTACGTATTCTGCAACTTTTTCAAATTCTGCATCGTCTTCAATTGTTTCAAACAAATATTCCTCGCCGTCTTTGGTTATTCTCATAAGAACAACTTCATCCGCATCTTCTTCATCTGCCGGTAAAAGCAATGCGTATTCTTTTTCGTCAACTTCTACGATGTCGAATAATTCGAATTTTACTACGTTACCGTTTTCGTCAACGGTTTCAATGATTTGATCTTCTTCTGCCATGTTTTTCTCCTTTATTTTGTAAATAACTTTGCCTCTATGCATCTTAGCATCTTGATAAGTACTGTTCCAGTATTATTCGGGCGCTTTCCATATCGACAAGTCCCTTCTCTTTTCTGAAATCAATTTTGCGTTCACGGAGGTTTGCTTCTGCCGTATCTGACGTGAGTCTTTCGTCCTCAAAAATAATTTCAAAATCCGTTATTTGTGATGCAAAATCTCTACAATCTTGAGCTTGTGCACCTTCTGTTCCGTCCATATTATATGGAATTCCTGCAACTATTTTTTTTACATTATTTTCTTT
>CAYPDZ010000002.1:21792-26447 GCA_964409575.1 uncultured Muribaculaceae bacterium
AAAAATTCACGTTTCAATTTTTTATCATTATACAAGGAATATAAATTTTGTGCAGTTTTCTTGTCATTTGAAAGTTCTTTTAATAATGCCGTATTTAATATCCTATCTGACCAAACCCTATATTCATCAGGAAAAAAGATTTTTTCTAAATTTTCATTAATCAGTTTGTCAAAATCTTTCGGATCATCAAGAAGCTTTAAAAAATCTTCAAATTCGTCACTGTATGTGCTGTTCAAAAACCAGTAATCCGTAAAATCACTTTGCAAAATTGCTTCAAATTCCTGTTCGCTGAGTTGTTTTACTTTATAATTTAATTTTAATTCAGCCGGCTCAATATCAATTAACAGATTACGCCAGCAGATGTATTCATAAGGCATTTGAGAGAGTTTTTCTGCCTTCATCAAAATAGCTTTCAAAACCTCCGGCTCCAAATCCAAAGCTCGCTGACCTCTGTAAAAACGCTCTATAATTGCATTGCATTCAAATTTTGAAATCTCATTAAACCCAAAACAATCTCTGACACCTTTGTAATCATCTATCACAATTGCGACAAATTGAACTTTACCTTGTTTGTTAATTCTTGAAACAATTACAGCCTGATTTCCATGCCCGTCAGGGTATGTAATACAAAACTTGTACGGTTTTGAGTCTTTTAGAATATTTTTATAAAACTCAATTGTGTTATCTTCTCTTATGCCTGCAAGTTTAAGCATCGTAATATTTTTCTTAATAGCAGGTACTAAATCCTTATCCGCCGTTTCCAGTGCGGAATTAAGTGCGTGATAAGCCAGTTGAGATTTTGAATTTCCTAAAATTTCCAATGCAGTTTTGCCGACTTCTGTATCGGGCATAGACAAAAATACCGGAACTAACATGTTGGCAAGTTCATCTTTTGAATAGTCATTTGCCAAAGAATTAAGCAAAATTATCTTATCCGCATCCGGAAGCGAATTTATAAAATCCAGAAAATCGATTTGAACTTCGGGGTTTGCTATCGCATTATTGAGAATTTTTTTTGTATCGGCATTTACAAACTCCTCGGGATTGTCAAGATATTGTCCGCATTCCTCGTAAGACCAATTTGTATCAATATCTCTAAGTAAATCAAGAGCAAAAATTTTTGCCTGATTTGATGCAAGATTATTTTTTATTATCCCCCACAAACGTTCTGTCAATTCTTTAATCTCACAGTATCTGATTAACAAAAATTTGTTTAAATCAGTATTTCGCGTATTATTAATCTCTTTGAACAAAAGCTTTATAATAACACTTTTATCCTCTTGCATATCAAGAGTACGGTAATGGATTTCGTAGTTTTCAAAATCCTTTACTCCGTCCAATTCTCGAAAAATTTTCGCAATTTCTGCTTTTATCTCAAAGGGATTAAGCTGCATTATCGGGCTTTCCCCCAAAACGCATCTAAAATAGCCTGTGCTTCGGCAGACGGTATTCTGTCATTTAGAATTAAATACTGAACTGCAATCATGGTGCATTCCGAACAAATATTAACTCCGGGACCTTGTATCATTTTTATCACCTGAGTGTTCGGACGACCGCAAAAACTGCAATAAACAACCTCTTCTTGTTGTTTGTCTTCTCTTTTTTTAGCTCCTAATTGAATAACTTTATCATCTGACATATTAACCTCACATTGTAACTTTTTATTATAAAGTTTGCCAAATTGCTATGCTTATTTTATAATCAAAGTTACGTTTATTTTATGAGGATAATTATAGCATGAAAAAAGCTTTTTTACTAGCAAGTGTATTATTTATTTCCGTAATTTCGACGGCATGTATTAATAACTTTGCCGTTCAAGAACTTAACAATAAGGCAAAAGATTTTATGGACAAAGGTGATTACGTTTCAGCTATCGAAAGGTTAAAGTCAAGCGTTGACTTGGATGGCAGTGTTTTTGAAACTCAATATAATCTTGCCGTTGCTTATACAAAAGCAGAAGATTATGCAAATGCCGTAAAAACCTATAATGATGCGATTAAGCTAAATCCGGATTTTGCAGATGCATATTATTCTCTCGCTGTTGCAGAAGAAAATCTTGCCAAAGATATTATCTCTGGCGACGTAAAAGTCGAAGAAGATGGCACTATTGAAAAAGCTGAAAGTGACGAAAGTGAAGAAAAAGACTCGAAACTCTCGGATATCGCAAAATCAACATTGACTACAACAATCAATAATTCAATTGCAGATTATCGAATATATTTGGATAAATCTCAATCTGCTACAGATAAAGAAGATGTCGAAAACAGTATTAAGGCACTGGAAGAACTTTTGAAAAGTCATGCCGATTAGTTTTCAATCACCAAGTGAAATTGCATTTACAATTTTTGGATTTCCAATTTATTACTATGGAATAATTCTTGCTGTCGCAATATTTATTGGTGTTTATGTCGCAGATTTTTTGTACAAAAAATTTTATGACAGAACTTCATATATCTTTGATTTTACGCCATACATGATTATTTTGGGAATTTTGGGAGCAAGGTTTTACTATTGTGTTGTGAATTTTTCATACTATGCTGTTCATCCGCTCGAAATTTTTTACATAAGACAGGGCGGTTTATCAATTCATGGGATGATAATTGTTGGGATTTTGTCACTTTATTACTTTGCCAAACATTATAAAATATCTTTTTTAAAACTTGCAGATGTTTTTTTATGTGCCTCAGCTCTGGCACAAAGTATCGGGCGCTGGGGAAATTTCTTTAACTCAGAAGCTTTTGGCGCTCCTACAGATTTGCCGTGGAAGCTTTTTATTCCGATTTCTCACAGACCTTTGGAATATATGAATTTTGAATATTTTCATCCCACTTTTTTATATGAAAGCATTTTAGATTTTTGTATATTTTTAGTGCTTTTGATAATGTTTAAGAAAAAGTTTAAGGCAGGCATGATTGCTTGTTCTTATCTTATTTTGTATTCCATTGCTAGGATTTTTGTTGAACATTTTCGGATAGACAGCGTACTGGATATTGCAGGTTTTCCGATTGCACAAATAATGTCCGTTGTCATGCTGCTCTTTGGCATCGTCGGAATTGTGCTTATACGCAAACAAAGCAATTGATTTTATCTTGATTTTGACGTTTAATTTCAGTATGAAAAACAATTTACCTCAAAATAAAAAAGCTTTGGTTTGGCTTTCCGGCGGTCATTTTATAAATGACGTTTATACGGGTGTCTTAAACCCTATCATGCCTTTTATTGCCGCAAAAATTGGGATTTCTATGGCGATTGCAACGGTTGTTTTAACTGTTTCGCATATATTCTCGTCGCTTTTACAGCCGTTGTTCGGTTACTTTGCAGATAATATTTTAAAACGCAGTTTCATATTCTGGGGACTTATTTTATCTTCAATATTTATTCCGTTATCTGTTTTGTCAAATAACGCTTATTTATTGGTATTTTTTATAGTTCTTGGCAGTATCGGTTCGAGCTTTTTTCATCCGCAAGCTCTCGGACTTGCTTCTCGTTTTTCAAAAGGACTTGACGGTACAAAGGCTATGGCAATATTTTTGGCGATGGGAACTCTCGGGTATTCATTGGGACCTATCGTTTCATCATCAGTTACACAATTTTTCGGCATGAATAAGATGCCTTTTATGTCTATTCTTGGCTTAATTTGGGCATTTTTGATGTTTAAATTCGTTCCAAAAATCTCATTAGAAAAAAATGAATTTTCAAAAATTGATTTTAAATTAGCTTTTAAAAGAATTTTATCTAACCATAAATTGAATATTTTAAATGTAATAGCCATGCTAAAAACCATGGTGCAGTCGTCATGTTTCATTCTTTTGCCTTTCTTGTGGAAAAATATGGGACATAGACCGTTTTATATCGGTGCGGCTTTATTTATGTTTATATTTGCGGGCGGAATTGCCTCTTTGGTAAGCGGTTTTGTTGAAAAACGAATAGGTGCCAAAAATGTTTTTTATATTTCAATGATTTCTACTTTGCCTTTAATGTTTTTGTTTATTCTGAGTTATGAAAAATCCTCGATTTTGTCACTCGTAATATTTGTTATCATGGGCTTTTTAACCATGATGGCGACTCCCGTAACAATGGTTATGGCTCAAAAAGTTCTGCCCGAATACAAAAGCATTATTTCAGGTTTTATAAACGGTTTTTCTTGGGGCGTAATTGCAATCGTTATGTCCGCATTAGGCTTTGTTGCAGAAAATTTCGGTATAACAAATGTGCTCGCTGTTGTTGCAATCATACCTGCAATATGTTCAATCTACGTGAAAGAGTTATTTAAAGATTAAGCTAAAATATTTAACTTACCGGCAACGGATTTTATTGTATTTATACAAAACGGATTAAATTTTAACTTGTTATTATTTTGTTGAACCCCATTAAAAGAATTTGCAGAAGCTTGTGTTTGAGCGTTATTTTTTAGTGCATTAAAACGTGCTATTGATGAAACTAACATTCCTAACTCCTATCCATGTGTAGCTTATCTATAATAAGATAAGCAAAATAAAAAATCAAGTATTAAGTATTGTAACAAATTGGGTAATCTTTGAAATTAGATATTGTTTATATACTTTATATATATGTAAACACAAGATATTAAGAGAGAGATTTTAATTCCTATTCCTTCCTAAAACAAAATTTCAGCCCCTACGGGGCTTTTTTTT
>CAYPDZ010000002.1:26547-39798 GCA_964409575.1 uncultured Muribaculaceae bacterium
GTTTGCGCAAGCAAATCGTAACGAACTTATTTACCTATTCACTTATTCACTTCAAAAAAATTGCTCACCCTAACCACTCAAATTATCAACCATAATGGTCTTTTTACTTTTCTCTAACCCTCTTGTCCTTATTTATTTACAATGATATAATTACATTATGACAAAACAGGTGAGTTTGACTACGCAAAACAGGTTAATTATATCAGGTCTTATTTTAAGTACAGTATTAATTGTTGCGATTGCTGTTTTTGCGATTTTCAATATTCAAAAAAAACTTAATTATGGCTATCAAAATTTCGGTCAAATCGTATCAAGGGCACTTGCCATTGAATGCACCGAACTGGCATCATCTCCGGAAACTTTAAAATCTCATGCCGATACGATTGTTGCATCGCATAGCGACATTGTGTTCATTGAATTTAGAGATAATGACGGCAAACTTATTTACAAAACCGATGCAAAAAAATCACCTAACCTCAAATCACCAAGTATTACCGTGAATTCACCGATAAAGGGAGTTGGTTCGGTAACGGTAGGCTTATCCGGAAGTATTATTTCTCAAATTTCGACAACGACAAGGGCATCGTTGCTATTCGTTTTTTCCGTTGCTTGGCTTGTGTTTGCTTTTGTTATTCTCATTAACACTTACCTTATCACACGTGAACTAAGGATATTACATGACGGTGTTCATAAAATTTCGGGCGGAGAATTTGGCTATACTATAAAAGATAAAGACGTGAGTTCCGAAGTCAAAGAACTTTTCAATGCATTCAATGACATGTCTAATAAATTGCATATTTATGAAGAACAAAACATTGAACAATTGACACTCGAACGCAACAAACTCGAGGCTGTATTGATGAGTATTGCAAATGGTGTAGTGGTTTGCGACAACAACGATAACGTCGTTTTGGTAAATAATCATGCACATCAACTTCTTGAACTTGAAGAAAACCAGATGCTTGATACAAAAATTCAAAATTACATTGACACAGAAGGAAATTACTGTTTTAAAGATAAAATTGAAGAATTTAAAGATACACCGCTTGATATTATGGAGAAAAAACCGCTTGAATTTAATATTCAGGTAGACAAACGAGTTATAAAATCCATTATTTCTCCAATGTTTACGCGTCACAAAGATTATGTTGGTTATATTATTGTGTTGATTGATATGACAAAAGAAGCCGAGATGGATAAAATGCGTTCGACATTTATATCAAATGTATCACATGAACTCAGAACGCCTGTTACTGTCTTAAGAAGCTACATAGACACACTTTACAACTACGGCAATGACTTTGATTACGATACTCAAAAAGAATTTATCGGGACGATTAACCAAGAAATCATCAGGCTTAACGGCATGGTTAACGACATTCTTGATTTTTCAAGAATGGAAGCCAATGCACAGATGGAAAAATCTCTGAACAGCATGTACGAAGTTGTAGACAATTCGATAAAACATGTTCAAACGCTTACTAAAGAGCATAATTTGACGATTTCGGTAAACAAAGACGAAAATATCCCAGAATTTTTGTTTAACTATGACGGAATTGAACGTGCGTTAACAAATCTTTTATCAAATGCTATTAAGTATTCACCGGAAAACGGCGAAATTAAGGTTAATTTACATCAAACAGGAGAGGAAATTGAACTTACCGTAACTGACCAAGGATGTGGAATTGCTCCGGAGTATCAGAAGAAAATTTTTGACAGATTTTACAGAGTAGAAAATAATATTCACACCGTAAAAGGTACAGGTTTAGGCTTGCACCTTGTAAAAACCACCATTGAAAAATATCACAACGGCAAAGTTTTTGTTCACTCCGATGTTGGTCAGGGTTCTACTTTTGGTATCGTTTTACCAATATGTGTTGTTGAGGAAAGCCTTGTTTGATGGAAACTATTTGGAATTGGTTTTGTAAAATTTCAATTATCGCGTTAATAATCATTTCTTTCAACTCTATGTTAGGTGATTTGATGTTTAGAGTCAAATACAGTTTTCCAAAAGTATCTGCCACAACAGAAAACAGTATTGATACTTCTCGTGAACCGATACAAAAAAATTTGAATGATGCTAAATATATTAAATATCGTGGAGAAAAAGGGATTTATGCGCTTAAACCACAGGCTGAATATTCAATATCAGCACTTGTTGTTGCAAAAAACAACAATTTTTGGTTCAGGGATATTATGAGAAGCAAATTTGATGATGTTGCACTGCTTGATTTAGGACTCGTTTGGGGAGATTTAGCTCTTGATAAAAAAGAACTCTACAATTATATTAAATTTAAATCCAAAAAGACACTCGGACAAGCCAGAGCATTGCATTATCATTGGGACAGTACAAGCCCGTGGGCAAACGGTTATATAACTTCCCACATTGCCCACACCCACATGATACCAGCAAACCCTAATGTTATGGGCGGGCTTTTGCAAATCAAAAAGAACGATATTGTAAAAATTGACGGCTACCTTGTCGATATTTACACAGACAAAAGCGAACTCATAGCATACACTAGCATGTCAAGGACAGACACAAACGCATCAAGCAGAGGATCCGGTGCCTGCGAAGATATGTATGTTACACAAGTCCAAATAGGTAACAAAATTTACAGGTAAATTGCTGAAATTTTACAAAACCTAGGTCGCGGGTGCAGCGGCTACGCAACTTACACCAAGACTGGACTTTATTTCCAACCCCTTATGTGGAAGGTGGCTTCGCCACTACTCGAACAATCCGTTAATTTTATCTAAAATATCTTGCGGATCGATTTCGTTTGTAATCTTATTAATATCTTGTGCAATTTGATAGAGTTTTGCAGCTTCTATTTTATCGCCTGTAATTGAAATCGCACGAGCAAGATTAAAGTGAGCAAGTGCATAATTCGGGTTACATTCGACAGACTTTCTAAATAATTCCATTGCCGGTTTTACTCTGCCCAAATCGTCAAGATAAATTACACCCATATTGTTGTATGCAATGTCATAATTTGGGTCATATTTTATCGCAAGTTCATATTCTTTCAAGGCTTCATCAATATCGCCTTTACCCCAGAATAAAAATCCTAAATTACAGTGAATTTTCGCATTTTCAGGGTCTAAATCCAGTGCGTTTCTGTAGACCTGCAAAGCGTTTTCTATATCTTCTTTATCATAAAAAGCACTGCCTAAATTTACATAAATATCAATATCCTGCGGTGTTTGCAAATAAGCACTTTGGTAAGAGCTGATTGCAGCATTCAAATCCTGTTTTGACTCTTGATAAACAAACCCTAAAGTTTGATTAACAATACTTGTCCATTGTTTTTTAGGGTTCAAAGTTACTGCTGTTTGAAAATGTGAAATCGCACCGTCAACATCGCCTTTTACATACAAAATATTGGCAAGATTTGAATGCACATCCGGCATGTTCGGCATGATTTGAATTAATTTTTCATAAATTTCAACCGCGCTGTCATAATCTCCCTGTTCTTCATAAGCAAGACAAAGATGTCTATATGCCGGAATATTTAAGCAATCAAGCCATATTGCCATTTTGTATTCGGTAATCGCATCATCAAACTGTCCCAAAGAACGATAAATATCCCCAAGCAAGCAATATAAAGGCAAAAACCCCGGAGCTTTTTCAATTGCATTTGAATAAGTTTCCAACGCATCGTTTAACTTGTTTGTTTGAACTTGATAGGCACCTTTCACAAGCACGGGAAAAAATTTCACATACGAAAGTCCTTTTACAACATTACCAAGTGCGATTTTATCAAACGGAAGGGTTGCTAAAGACAATAAATACTCAAATTTTGACAACATCCAGTTTTTAAAACTTCTTGCAGAAGACACATTGTAAAGATTTGAGAGCAAGAAATGTGCACAAGAATTTTTCAATGGCATAACTTCAATCGCTTTTTTCGCATTCATGGAAGCTTCTAAAAATCTTGCTTTTTTAGTGTAAGTTTCAGCCAAAAGATAATAGGCTTTGCCAAGCTTATCATCCTTTGAAATAGCCGTATCAAGATAATTTATCGCCTTGTCTAAATCACCCTTAAAATAATGAGCCTGTCCAATTTTAAAATAAATTTCCGCAGAATCAATATAAGTTTCTAAAGCACGCTGATATTCCGTAATCGCTTCATCAACATACTGGCATGAATTGTAAATATCCAAATGCCATGCCAAATATAAATCACCCAATCTTATATGCAAATCCGCATTGGTAGGATCTTCCTGCAACCCGATTTGACACAGTTCAATTGCGCTTTTTACATTTCCGGTTTTATATACTTTGTTAATCTTTTTTTCCAGTTGTTTTGTATTAGTCATAATATTAATATTCTATAAAGATGCTTGACACCTGTCTACATTGTAAATAATATTAAATAAAAAAGCAAGTTATTAAGGAGCAGGAATGACAAATAAAATTTATTTTGTAGATGTAACAAACAGGGACGGTGTACAAACTTCAAGATTAGGTCTTGCAAAATTGCAAAAAACTATTATTAACCTAATGCTTGATGATATGGGAATTACTCAATCAGAATTCGGCTTTCCGACAACAAAGCACGAAATTAATTATCTCAATGGTAACCTTGAACTGGTTGAAAGAAATGTGATTTCAACCACAAGACTTTCCGGCTGGATGAGAGCAATAGCATCTGACGTTGAATTGTCATTCAAAAATGTTCCGAAATTAAAAAATATTAACCTTTCTCAATCCACATCAGACCAGATGATTAATGGCAAATACATGGGCAAAAAAACTCCGCAAGATATTATAAATCTAACTTGTGAAGCGGTTGAATGCGCAGTATCATTAGGCGCAAAAGATATCGGAGTTAACGCAGAAGACGCATCAAGAAGCGATTTGGATTATTTGATAAGATTTGCAAAAGAAGCTAAAAAAGCCGGTGCAAGACGTTTCAGATACTGTGATACGTTAGGTTTTGAAGACCCGCAAACGACTTATGAAAGAATTTATAAAATCGCAAAAGAAGTTGAAATGCCTATGGAAATGCATTTTCATAACGACCTTGGGATGGCAACTGCATGTTCTGTAATGGGTGCTCGTGCAGCTATTGATGCAGGTGTTGATGCTTATATTAATACAGCCATCAACGGAATGGGTGAACGTGCAGGGAATGCCGATTTAGTGTCCTGTTTGCTTGCAATTTTAAAATCAGCAGGGTTTAAGAACAAATACCACATCGATCCGAATATTGATTTGAGTAAAGCTTGGAAACTTGCAAAATATACAGCTTACGCATTTGGGGTGCCTATTCCGATAAATCAGCCGGCAGTGGGCGATAACGCTTTTGCACACGAATCAGGAATTCACGCCGACGGTGCCCTAAAAGACCGTAGAAATTATGAGCTTTATGATTTTGAAGAACTTGGCAGGGGCGAGCCGGAAATAATTGAAACGGGCAGAATGATTACGACAGGTGAATACGGCGGAATTAAAGGTTTCAGAAACGTTTATGACAACCTTGAACTTGAATTTAAGGATGAACACGAGGCTCGTAATATTTTGGAATTGGCTCGTTACGCAAACGTACACACTCAAAAGCCTTTAACGTCAAGCGAATTGAGATTTATTTATTACTATCCGGATATTGCGGCACAAGTAATGACAGTTTCACCGTACTACGAACCGATTGGTGCGATTAAGGATCGTGTTGATGCACAACTACTCACCAGACCGCATAGGATAATATAAAGTTGCGCGAGAAGGTGGCAGTTGTGTTTTCCTATCTCATAGGAGATGGAACTGTTGTGCGAGCAAAGCGAGCTACAAATGCGGGTAAGGGGTACAACCCTCTCTCGAATTGCTAAAATTCGCTCACGCTCATTAAGCAATTCTACTTTCTCCAAAGGAGAGAGAAATTATGCTCTATCCCCTCTCCCTGGGAGAGGGAAGAATTCGTTAATGAACGGAGTGAATTTACGAATTCGGGTGAGGGTCGATTGTTTACACAAGCAAACTGAAGCGAACCTTTCACATAAGAGATCTTTCGCTTTGCTCAAGATGACGAAAGTCATTCTGAGCAACGCGAAGAATCTCATTCACTTATTCACCTAAATATTACAAAATCTTAACAATCCCCATCAAATTATTAAAGTTTTAACGCAAACTTGCCGATATAGCATAGTGAAAGTTACTAAGCGAAAGGGACTAATGTCATGGGAATGGCAGCCGGACAGGCAAGATTACTATCAATAACATCTCGTATGTCTGATAACGAGTTAAGAGCTCAGATTATCAACAACAATAAGATACGTCTTGCTACAGAAAGCTCACAGGTCAGTGAAGCTTATGTCACGGCTTTGAACGAAGCTCAAATGATGTTCACAAGCTATGATGCGGATAACAACGCATCATACCAAAAATTGACCTTCAACGCTATGACAGCTTACAACCCTTATAATAACCAATACATTTTGACAAACAACTCCGGCAATGTATTGTTGTCAGAAGCTGATGCTGTCAACTACAAAAACGCAAACGGAGATGTAACCAAATTTTTAAAATCTTATGGACTTGAAAATACAACTACGTACTGGGATAACTTGGCAACACACTATGATGTTGATGGCGGGGGTATTGAATATAAAACAGGAATGACTGACGATGACGGTAATCCCTTATATGGTTATATTAATGCAGCTCCTGCAACAACAGATGCAGATGCTATTGCTGAATATATTCAAGATTTGTATGAAGGTAATATTGATACAACATATACAAATGCCGCAGGAGAAACTGTAAAACTCCACCCGGGATACTTGGAAGCCGTATCATCAGAAGACTATTACAACTACTATTCAAAACTTGCAACATTTGAAACAGCATACGATGAATACTTGGGCATAACTGCAAGTTTAATGAGCGATTACTTGGAAAATACACTTAAAGGTTCAGATAAGAAACTTAGCGAAATTGAAACAGAATTAAATGGTGCATCTAGTGTATCAGGTGCAAGTACAGCATTGGGAAAATTGTCAAACTTTATAACTCAGGCAGAAGGCTTAAAGTTAAATAACGACACTGCAAATAACTACTTTACCAACATAAAAGAATTGCTAACAAACAACAGTGGTACAAAAATGACAGAAACTGTGTCACATTCAACCGGTAATAAGGATTGTTATAATGTCGACGGCAATGTGTTGACTGTTTATGATGAAGATGGAAATGCAACATGGACACTTACGCGTAATGGTACTGCGGGAGCTTACACTTATACGTTTAATTCAGTGGCAGATGAAGATGATGACGGAAATGCAATTGGTGCTTTTAGTTGCACAGGCTCATTAGGCAGTGGTTTTACACCAACAGACGGTACAATGAAAGGCGCCACAATTAAAATTCCATCCACAGTATTTGATACAACTCCCAGTGGTGAAATATCTATTCAAACAGATAATACATTGGAAAACATGAAAAATGTTGGACAAACTATTATAAACTCATTAAGAAATTCTATATACACAGTTTGGGATCCGACAAATGCTGCATTTGTACCCGAAAAAGATGATTATGGTTGGGATGAATATCAAGCCTACTTAAATGCAGGTAAAGAATTAAGCATGCAAATATTTGGAGCAGATGTTGGTAAAGGAAATTATCCACAATTAACCGATATCAGAACTTGTTTTGAAGGTGATTTGAGCGGAAAATTTACAGGTACAAAGAAAGAGGATTTCCAAAAAATTTATGATGCGTATCTTTTAGATATGATTATGAATACTTATGGTGAACCGAAATACACTTGGATTGATACGTCAAGTCCAAATGACTCATATAATGTAAACGGCGAAGCCAAAGCGCAATGGTACGAAAACCTGTTTGAACGTATTCAAAGCGGTGGCTACAAAGTATTGCAAGACGGGCTTGCTTCAAGCAGTGAATGGATACAATTTGCGTTTGAAAGCGGAATTGTTTCTATGGAACAAGTTGACACCAACCAAAACTGGCAACCGTTAATCTATTCAAATTGTTCGGATATCACGGAACAAACTGATGATACAGCGATTACTATTGCAGAAGCCGAATACAATGCGGCAATGAACAAAATCGAAAACAAAGACAAACGCTACGATTTGGAATTGAAAAACATTGATACCGAACACAATTCATTACAAACAGAATACGACTCAATAAAAACCGCAATAGACAAGAACATTGAACGTACGTTTAAGTTGTATAGCTAAAAAAGTCGTTGGGATGGTAAACTGTCATCCTGAATTTATTTCAGGATCTCATTTAGACCCTGAAACTACTCCCTCACCCGCAAAGGTAGAGGGAATATTTCTTTCCCGTCATTGCGAGTGAATACGAAGCAATCCAGCTTATTTGAAGTCGTTAAGACGTTAGGACGATAAGACGGTAAGTTCTTTACGATGTTTATGTAAACATAATCAGCCCCCACCTGTCACTTTGTGACATCCTCCCCTATGGGGGAGGAGTCGAGAGTTCCCTCTCCTACGGGAGAGGGCTAGGGTGAGGGCTGGTTTTTCTGTTATAAGTTCCGTGCAAGTTTGCTTACATTATCTAAAAAGCCCCCACCTCAATCCTCCCCCATAGGGGAGGAAGTAAAGGCTCCCTCCCTTGGGGGAATGGATTTCCAGTCATTACGAACACTCTGCCGAACAAAACGATTAAGTATCGTTTTGTGAGAGGGAGTGATGCAATCCAGCTTATTGGAAGTGAATAAGTTCTTTTCGTCATTGCGGACAAGCATTGCGCGCTCCGCAATCGCATAGTCTTTAAAGGTTGTAAGATGTTAAGTTCGTTACGGTTTGCTTGCGCAAACTGAGATAGCCCTCTCCCATAGGAGAGGGAACTATTGCTTCCTCCCTTATGGGGGGAGGATTGAGGTGGGGGCTTTTGTGTTATAGTTATCTCATGGATACAAAATATTTAAGAGCCAGAAACTTAAGAAAAAATTTAACTCAGCAAGAAAGAAAGTTATGGAATATATTAAGAAATAAACAATTTCATAACTTATCCTTTAGACGACAACATCCTATTGGAAATTATATAGTTGATTTTATATGTCGTTCTCAAAAACTGATTATAGAATTAGATGGAGGACAACATAATATTGATGAAAATATTAGATATGATAAAGAACGAACAATTTTTTTAGAAAATTTAGGATTTAAAGTTATCAGATTTTGGAATAATGATATTGACAATAATATTGAAGGCGTAATTAAATTTATAGAGGAAAACATAAATCAGCCCTCACCCTAACCCTCTCCCATAGGAGAGGGAACTATTGCTTCCTTTCCCATGGCAGATGCAATAATTCAAATGTAAACATTTTAAATATTAATAGCAAAAAAAAATATTTTGAAGTATTATAAAAATAGCAAAGGGGATTTATCGTGGAAAACTCTAAAGATAGCAAAGATATGACAATAGGCATTCCGCGCGGAATGTCGTTTTATAATGATTATCCGTTCTACTACGGATTTTTTACAGATTTAGGCATAAAAATAGTTTTGTCTGATGTCACAACAAAACAAACCATGTCAAACGGTTCATCACTCGTTGTAACAGAAACCTGTCTGCCTATAAAAATTTACATCGGTCACGTACTTAATCTTATAAACAAAGGCGTAAATAAAATTTTTGTACCGTCAATTCAATCAATTGCGCCTAAAATCTACAATTGTTCCAAAATCCGAGGACTTCCCGATTTGGTCAGAAACGTTGTCAAAAAAGATTTCACATTAGTTGAAGCTACTCTCGATAAATCCGAAAAGAATCAAGGCTTATACGAATTTCTTGCCGAAATCGCTGGACAATTCGGGATTACCGATATGGAAAAGATTAAAAAAGCTTCAAAAGCCGGCTGGAGAACATATAACAACTTCTATATAATGTCAAAATCCGGCATGAGTTACAGAAAAGCAATGAACTATGCACTTCAAGGCAAAGTTTTCATTGAAAACAGCACGAAAGAATATCCAATCTCAATTGCACTTGTTTCGCACGGATACAACATTTTTGACGAACGTGCTTCGATGAAAATATTCGACAAACTTGAAAATATGGATGTTCGCGTATATTCGTCACTACAGCTTTCAAAAGAACAAATGGATGACGGGATTGCAACTCTCGGGCAAAACATGTATTGGGCAAACGAACGCGAAATGACAGGTTGCGCCGGACATTTTCTTAAAGATGCAAAAATCGACGGCATAATTACTCTTACTGCGTTTGGTTGCGGTCCTGATTCTTTGATGATTGAAAGAATTACTAGAAAAGCAAAAAGGTTTAACAAACCGCTCCTTAACCTTACAATTGATGAGCAAACAGGTGAAGCAGGATTTATAACTCGTCTGGAAGCCTTTGTTGATATGCTTTTCCGCAAAAAACGCGCAAATATCATCAGCAATATGGATATAAAAAGCGACTACGTTCCAAACACAGACTTTATAGAAACAACAAAGTAAATTGACGCAAAAAGTGCGTTCTAGATGCACCCTACCGTTTTAATCAATTCCGGTAAAATTTCAAACACATCACCAACGTATCCGATATCTGCAATTTCAAAAATAGGCGCATTGGGGTCTTTGTTTATTGCAATAATCTTATCACTGTCACACATGCCGACTGTGTGCTGAATTGCGCCGGAAATTCCACATGCAATATATAGTTTTGGAGTGACTGTTTTCCCCGTCTGCCCGATTTGAATATCTTGTGGCGCAAGTCCCATATCGACAGCACCGCGAGTTGCGCCAACTGTAGCACCAAGGGCTTTTGCAAATTCTTTTAAAAGTTCAAATCCTGCTTCATTTTTCATTCCTTTACCGCCGGCAACGATTATTTCAGCACTGTCGAGTTCATTTATGCTCGTGTTTGCCTTTTTTATAAACTCTATAAATTCAACTTTGCGTTTAATATCGTCGATTTCGGGTTTTTTATAAATAAATTGAGTATTTTTGACGATATTTTCGGATAGCGGTCTAAAAACTTTTGGTCTGACCGTAGCCATCTGCGGTAATGTTTTGCATAAAATTGTTGCCATAAGTTTTCCGCCAAATGTTGGACGGGTTGCGGCGAGTTGACCTTTTTCGTTTATATCAAGGTCAATGCAATCAGCAGTCAAACCTGTGTGTAACGTCGCAGAAATCCTTGGTGCCAAATCTCTGCCTTGAGTTGTTGCACCAATCAAAATTATGTCAGGATTAATCTCTTTAATTATATCTGTTGCAACTTTTGAATACAATTCGGTGGAATAGTGCGTAAATCTGTTGTCTTCTGCAATATAAACATTGTCAAAACCTGAATTTGCAAACGCTTCTTTATAAAGTTCTGCTAAACCCTGTTTGCATATCAAAAGAGCCGAAACTTTCGCGTTATTGAGTTTTTTGGAAAGTTCTTGTGCTTTACAAGCCAGTTCAAAAAGCACTGTGTGTACATAATTATCTTGTGTTACTTCTGCATACAAAAGGATTTCAGCCATTTATGCCTCCGAATTCTTTTATTTTATCTGCAAGAAGATTTATATTGGTGCAAAAAGTACATTCTCCGCGTTTGTTTACGGGTCTGAAAGCACGACTGACATAAGTTGGAGAGCCTTTAATTCCGACGTCTTCCGGCGTAAGTCCGATATCTTCCATTGAATATATGGTAATTTGAGAGCTTTTTGCCCGTTTAATCCCATTAATAGTTGGGCGAGTAGGCTCGTCAAAACCTTTCAGCATGCAAATAAGCGCCGGCAATTGAACTTTTACGGTTTCGGTACCATCCTCCAGTTCTCTTTCTGCATAAAAACTTTGACCGTCGAATTTATCTATTTTCCTAACGTATGTAACCTGTGGAATGCCTAATTGGCTTGCAATACTCGGACCTGTTTGTGCTGTATCTCCATCTACAGCAAATTGACCGCAAATAATCAAGTCAAAATCAGCCATTTTGGACTTAATAGCTGATGCAATTGTTTTACCTGTCGCATAAGTATCTGCACCGGCAAATTTTTTATCAGAAATCAATACACCCTTATCACAACCGACGGCAATAGCTTTTTTTAGCATATCGGATGCTTGCAAAGGTCCCATTGTTAATACCGTGATTTCAGGGGTACCCCGCCCCGAAATCATAGATTTCGACCCTCCCCCAATGGGTGGATATTTTAGTTTTAACGCTTCTTCAATAGCATACACATCAAAAGGATTGATGATGCTTTCGACACCTTCCCTTTGAATAGTATTATTCTCAGTCCATTTGATATCAGTTGTATCCGGAACTTGTTTTATGCAAACCAGTATTTTCATTATCTTTTAGGTTGAGCCTTTTGTCTTGCGGTAGTTTCCAACAGTGCATTATATGCAATCATATACATTGCACATTTTTTTACGCTCGGTACATACCATGCACAGCTTTCAAGAGTGCAAACTTTATCTATTTCTGAACCTGCTGACATAAGTGGGCAGTATGGAATATCTTTTGCCATTATTAGTTTCTCCTTGCCTGTTTGAGTAAATTACAGTTTTCGTCGCGTTTTCTTTCCTGATCTTTATAAATACGTGTACGATTTATAACTTCATCAAAATCTATTTTGTGAGCGTCAAAATCAGGTCCGTCTACGCAGGCAAATTTAGTTTCTCCGCCGACCGTAACACGGCATGCTCCGCACATACCTGTTCCGTCAACCATGATAGGGTTCATACTTGCTTCAGTATAAATTCCTTTATCGCGTGTCAAATCCGCCACTGCTCTCATCATTGGCATAGGTCCGACGGCTATTGCGTAATCAACTTTTTCTTTATCAATAATTCTTTGCAAAACCTGTGTTACAAAACCTTTTTCACCCAAAGTTCCGTCATCGGTAGTTATAAACAATTCTGTACAAGCGTTTTTCATCTTGTCTTGCCAGAAAATTAAATCCCTTGTTCTCGCACCCATAATCATGTAAACCTTGTTGCCGGCATCTTTAAAGGCTTTTGCAATCAAGTAACATGGAGCGGCACCGTAACCTCCGGCAAGACATACTACCGTTCCGTAGTTTTTGATATGCGTAGGTTTTCCTAAAGGTCCTACTATATCATGGATTTCATCGCCTTCCGCTAGTGCTGCAAGTTTCTTTGTCGAATATCCTACAGCCATAAATACGAGTGTAAGTTCACCTTTTTCTTTGTTTACGTCTGCGATAGTAAGCGGAACTCTTTCGCTGTTTTCATCTGCTCTGAATATAATGAATTGTCCGGCTTTAGCGTTTCTGACAACATAAGGCGCAT
>CAYPDZ010000002.1:39898-47196 GCA_964409575.1 uncultured Muribaculaceae bacterium
GCTCTGAATATAATGAATTGTCCGGCTTTAGCGTTTCTGACAACATAAGGCGCATCAATTGTTATTTCGTATTGATTTGGACAAATTTCTTTTTTTGATAATATTTTATAACCCATAATTTCCTCTTTTTGCAACAATTATACTACAAAAACAATTCGCCGTAAAGTTTTCCTTTTTCAAATTTTGTAATTTTGACGGTTTGGAGTGTGTTTAAAAGATTTTCGTCTTTACTGTTTAGTGTAACCGTAAGGTAATTTTTTGTAACACCTTTCAAAAATCCGTTTTTATCGGGGTGTTTTTCTATTAAAATTTCTGTGGTTTTGCCAATGTTTTTATCAACAAATTCTCTGAATTTTTCTGCCGAAACAGCTTTTACTATTTCTGCACGCTGTTGGCGAATATTTTCAGGCACCTGCTGTTCTGCCTTTGCGCCGACTGTGCCTTCTCGTACAGAGTAAGGGAAGGTATGAATTTGCGTCAATCCTGATTTTTTTAGGTTGTTTAGAGTTGTTTCAAAATCGTCATCAGTTTCGCCGGCAAATCCTGTAATAATGTCACTTCCCAAAAACGGCAAATCAAACATTGAATTAATTTTTTCAATTTGTTCAAGGTAAGTTTCGACCTTATAAAATCTGTTCATTGATTTTAGAGTTTTGTTGCATGCTGATTGAAGTGACAAATGAAAATGCGGACAAAATTTATCCGATTTTTGTAAAAATTCTAACATTTCATCGGTTATTTCAAGCGGATTTAGCGAGCCAAGCCTATAGCGAATGTCAGTGCGTGCTTCTATTTCTTTTAACAAGTCTAAAAGCTGCATTCCAAAATCTTTTCCCCATTGTCCGATATGAATACCTGTCAGCACAATCTCTTTAAATCCATGGTTTGAAAAATTGTTAATTTGTTCAATGATAAATTTCATATCTGCACTTCTGCTTTTTCCTCTTGCAAAAGGAATTATGCAATATGAACATCTGTTGTCGCATCCGTCTTGAATTTTTAAACTTGCACGAGTTTTGGTCATGTCCTCAAGTACAACCTTGTTAAAGGTTGAAAGCTGCATAATGTCCGAAACGTAAATCTCTGGGAGTGTTTTCAGGGTCTGAGATGCTGAAACAAGTTCAGCATGACAAGAAAAAATTGCAAACATATCCAATTTTTCGTCATTACCGACGACAAAATCTATAAAATCATTTTCAAGAAGCCTTTCTTTCTCAATTTGTGCGACACAGCCCGTAATAACTGTCATAATTGTAGGGTTTTTGTGTTTTGCATTGCGTAAAAGATACATTGCTTCGTTATCGCTTTTGTGTGTAACCGAGCAGGAATTGAGGATATAAATATCCGCATTTTCGATAGTTTCAACTTCTTTATAGCCGTTTTTATTTAAGTTTTCTTTGATTATTGAGCCTTCAAATTGGTTGGATTTGCAGCCCATTGTGTGAATATAATACTTTTTCATTCCTGTATATTATAAAAAATATTTTGAATTGTAAACATTCTTAACGAAAATTTTAAAAATTAGCAAAAAATTTTACTTTCGGGTTTTACTAAGGTATAATAAATTTATGAAAGGTGTGTGTATGCAAGTTTCTTCTATAGGTCAAAGTTTTCAAGGCAGACGTGATAATGTAGATGCCTTAATAGGTTTGGATGATAATTCCGTTCGTCAGTTAGCTTATATGAAAACGGCTGCTAAAATTGACCATGATAAAAATCGCAAAGTTACAAATGCGTTATTTTACAGTGCTCCATTGGTTGCGGGTCTTGGTACTGCTTTGTTAACCAGAAGCGGTAATACAAAAATCTTTTCAACTCAACTTGCGGGTACTGCGGGCAGAATGGCTCAAGGTTTGCAAGTTGCGGCAGGCTGGACAGCAGCACTTTTGGCTATAGATTTGCTTGGTGTAGCTAAAAACAAATTAGCTCAAAAATCGCCTGAAGTTAGAAAATTTGACAGAGAACATCCTATTCTTTCTTTGGGTATGATGCTTGCAGCAGGTATTGGCGCAATTGCACTTGTAGGTAAAGGTGCAGGTGCTCTTGCCAAAGTTAATGCTCCGAAATTTATGCAAAAAGGTACCGAAAAAGTTGCCGGTTTCTTAAACGGAAGCAAAATTATGGTAAAAGCTAAAAACGGTTACAAAAACTTGTTAGCAAAAACTCCGTCAGCTTTAAAAGAAATTGGTGCAACCGCTCTTGATTGGGCTCCTACTGCCTTATTGTTCGGAGGTTTGTTCCATTCTATTGCAAGTGCAAATGCAGAAAACAGAGAATTCGCAAAGAACTATACAGACATCAAAGACAAACAAATGCGACTTTCTCAAGCAAGAGTTCGCGAACTCGCTGTACAGAATGATATTTTGATGCAAGATGCTCAAAATAGGGAAGATGTAAAAATCTTGAATGACAATTTGGCAGATCTTCCTGAGGAAGTTATTGAAAAAGTAAAAGATTTGCAAGAAGAAGTTTAAATTTAAACATAAATTATAAATCCAAAGGAGTGGAAGTTTCTTCCGCTCCATTTTTTTACTTATATTCTCCAAGTCTTTTTTATCCTAAATATATGTTTTTGTGCTAAAATAAATCCGTAAGGAAAGGATTGGGATATGAACAAAGTAGTTGTTGGTGCTCAGTGGGGCGACGAAGGTAAAGCAAAAATTACAGATTTACTTGCACAGGATGCGGATTTAATCATAAGATATCAGGGCGGTTGCAATGCAGGACATACTGTTGTCGCGCATGACAAAACCTTTAAATTTCATCTTATCCCATCGGGGATTTTGTATCAGGGAAAAGTTTGTTTTATCGGTGCAGGTACGGTTATTTTGCCGGAATATTTTGAACAAGAAATTCAAGAGCTTATAAAAGAAGGAATTGACATTTCAGGCTTAAAAATCAATCCGCTTGCATCAATTACCATGCCTTGGCATACGGAAGTCGACGGATATTCCGAAAGCGTTGCCGGCAAAGGCAAAATCGGTACAACCAAAAAAGGTATCGGACCTACTTATACAGACAAAATGGCTCGTATCGGTCTAAAAGTAGAGGATTTGTATTCTGATGAAGCACTTTCTGAAAAATTAGATATAATTCTTCCTGTTAAAAATAAAATGTTGAAAGAAGTTTACGGACTTAAGACTTATACCAAAGAGGAAGTTACGTTACTTTGCAGAAAATATGCAGAAATTTTCAGACCTTATGTTTGTTTTGATTGGCAAAGAGTTTTGGAAGATGCAAAACGTGAGAAAAAAGCCGTCTTGTTTGAGGGTGCACAAGGTGTTATGCTTGACGTTGATTATGGAACTTATCCGTTTGTAACATCATCAAATCCTATCGGTGGTGGTGCTTCGACAGGTTCTGGTTATGGACCCTGTATGATTGATGAGGTCATCGGGGTTGCAAAAGCTTACGTAACACGTGTGGGTGAAGGTCCGTTTGTAACGGAATTGACAGACGAAACAGGTGATAAAATTCAAACTATCGGGCATGAATTTGGCGTAACGACAGGCAGACCAAGACGTTGCGGGTGGTTTGATGCTGTTACAATGAAATATGCGGTACTTGTCGGCGGTTTGACATCAATTGCTTTGACAAAAATTGACGTATTTGATACATTTGATGAGATTAAAATCTGTACTGCATACAAAGATACACGTGACGGAAAAATTTATACAAGTTATCCGACAAATGTATTTATCCATAAATATTTGGAGCCAGTTTATGAAACTCACAAAGGCTGGGGGCAAGATATTACAAGTGTAACCGAATACGATAAACTTCCGGAAAACGCAAGAAAATATCTTGAAAGATTAGAGAAAATTCTTGAAGTTCCAATCTCAATTGTAAGCGTCGGACCTGATAGAAACCAGACGATATTTAGAGATTAATAAGGTGTAATTTATTGCACCGTTTGGCTATTTGTGATATGATGACACTTGTATGAGTAATCAATTCAGACTATATGTAAAAGAACTTTTAAACATTGCCCTGCCGATTATTATGGGAAACCTTGGGTTTATCCTGATTGGTGCGGGTGATGTTTTGATTGCGGGAAGGCATTCAACGGATACACTTGCTGCAATTTCTATTGCTACTGCGATTACAAATTGTATTCAAACTTTTGGAATAGGCTTGATTGCCAGTGTGTCGCCACTTTTGTCAAATTATCGCGGTGAGAATAAAAGTGCCAAAAAATATTTTTATCCGACTTTGAGATTTGCAATGCTTTTGGCGTTTTTGGTAATGCTTGCGGTGCTCGTTTTTATTCCGTTAATTGATTTAATGCATTTTGAAGCAAAACTTGTACCTATGATAAAGGAATATATGTTTGTAACAGCTTTTGCAACTTTTGGCGGATATTTGCATGCTGCGGTAAAAGAATTTTTGCAGGCGTTTGAAATCGTTTTGTTTCCAAATTTAGTTACGGCAATTGCTGTTGTCTTGAATATCGTTTTGAACATTGTATTTGTGTTTGGTTGGGGAGCAATTCCTTCAATGGGTGTTTTGGGGCTGGCAATTGCAAGTTTTGTCGTAAGATATTTTATGGGATTTGTTCTGCTGATTTATTGTTTCAGATTGATGAATTTCAAAGACTACAAAGAGTTTGATTATTACAAAAATTTAATAAAAATCGGGTTGCCTATATCTTGTGCTGTTTTAGTCGAATTTATTGCATTTAACAGTATTGTAGTCATTATGGGTAGTGTATCAGGTGTGTATGCAGCCGCACAAAACTTAATTTGCACACTGACGACAGTTTCGTTTATGGTACCTTTGGCGATATCAAATGCGATTGCGGTCAAAGTCGGGTTTGCAAACGGTGCCGGTAATATTCAAGACTTAAAAAAATATTCGTTTGTCGGAATTGTTATATCTGTAGGGTTTATGGCATGCAGTGCGTTGATTTTTGCGACATTCCCGGAATTTTTGGTAAGACTTTTCACGCAGGATGAAGTTTTGGTGAAAATTTCAGTACCTGTTTTGTATATACTTGCGCTATTTCAGGTGTTTGACGGATTACAGGTCGCTTTGGCAGGTATATTTAAAGGTATTAAAAAAACGGGAGTTGTTTTGCTTGCCAATTTCGTTGCGTATTGGTTAATCTCAATTCCTTTGGGTTGTACACTTGCTTTCCATTTCAATATGAATTTGAAAGGCTTTTGGTACGGACTATGCTCGGCGGCGGTTATACTTTGCTCAATAATGCTTGTTATGTTGCGTAAAAATATTGCAGCTATGGAAAAATAGATTTGTTTATGTTAGAATAACGTTGAATGGAGGATTTCACATGCAGAGAGAACAGAGAACATTTATTGCAGTTAAACCTGACGGAGTAAAAAGAGGTTTAGTTGGAGAAATTATGAAACGTTTTGAAAACAGAGGGTTTAAACTCATCGGTTTGAAAATGCTTGATGTTACTCCGGAAATGGCTGAAAAACATTACGGTGAACATAAAGGTAAACCTTTTTATGACAGATTAATCAAATATATTCAAAGCGGTCCGATTGTTGCTATGGTTTGGAAAGGCTATGATTGTATTGCCGGATGTCGTCAAATTATGGGTTCTACAAAACCGTTGGAAGCTCAAGTTGGTACAATTCGTGCAGACTTTGCTCTTGTGAAAGAATATAATGTTGTTCACGGTTCTGATAGTGTAGAAAGCGCCGAAAGAGAAATCGCCATTTACTTTGACGAAAAAGAGCTATGTGATGAATACGATAACATGGCTGAAATCGTTATTGAAAATTTAGATTAATAACTTATTTTAAGAGATGTTAGAGTATGAATAAGGAAGCTGATTTTTTTAAATATGAACTGGTTCATGAATGTGCGCAAACAGGTGCTAGAGCAGGAATTTTGACAACTCCGCATGGACAGGTTTTGACGCCGATATTTATGCCGGTCGGAACAAATTCTGCTGTAAAAACGCTTACAGCAGACCAGATTGTCGATACCGGTGCGCAAATCATGCTTTCAAATTCGTACCATTTGTATTTGAGAGCCGGAACAAAGTTAATCAAACAGTTTGGCGGTATTCATGAATGGATGAATTGGCACAAGCCTGTTTTGACCGACTCCGGCGGTTTTCAGGTATTTTCACTCGCTCATTTGAATAAAATTACGGAAGACGGCGTAGAATTCCGTGACCCGAAAGATGGCAAAAAACACTTTATAAACCCCGAAGTGTCTATGGAAATTCAACAGGATATCGGTGCGGATATCATAATGGCGTTTGACCAATGCGCACCTTTTCCGTGTGATTACGATACGGCTAAAAAGGCTATGGAACGTACGCACAGATGGCTTGAACGTTGTTTTAAAGCAAAAACAAATCCGCGTCAGGCGTTGTTTCCGATTGTTCAAGGTGCTTTTTATGATGATTTGAGGCGTGAAAGTGCATCTGTAATTTCATCTTATGATGCTGTAGGTTACGCAATCGGCGGATTAAGCGTTGGTGAAACAAAAGATATAATGAACCATTTTACGGAATTTACGGCGCCGTTATTGCCGAAATACAAACCCAGATACCTAATGGGTGTCGGCACTCCGGAAGATTTACTGGACGGTATAAAGCGCGGAATAGATATGTTTGATTGTGTTTTACCTACACGTAACGCGCGCCATGGCTCATTTTTTACGTGGGATGGTAAATCAAATATCAAGACTCAAAAATACTATGATGATGCTCGCCCACTTGTTGATGGTTGCAACTGTTATACATGCAAAAACCACTCACGTGCTTACTTGAGGCATTTGTGGAGATGCGGCGAAAGCACTGCATCAACACTATTATCTATACATAATATTCAATTTTTGGTAGAATTTTCGCAAGCTTGTCGTCAAGCGATTTTGGATGACCGTTTTGGCGATTTTTACAACGAACATTACAGCAAGTTGTTATAAAAACTTATTTACACTTGGTTTTTGTTTCCCAATTTAAGTCATCACAGTGCAAATAATCCATATTTTCATTAATAAGAACCCATGCAGCATAACCGTAGTTACTGCCAAATGGATATAATGTTTCTTTAAGGTGAATAAGTGAATAAGTTCTTTACAGTTTGCTGTGCAAACGAAGTAGAACCCTCTCCTGTCATTTCGTGACACCTGCTTGGTTGCTCGCGTTTAACGGGTCTACGCTTTGTGCCTGCAATGGCTTTGCCATTTTGCCACAAAGGCTCGCCCTCAGCTCGCAATCCGCCTCCCCCAAGGGAGGGAGCCGTTCTAGTTCTCTCTCCTAGGGAGAGAGCGGAATTGCTTAATGAGCGTGAGCGAATTTTAGCAATTCGAGAGAG
>CAYPDZ010000003.1:0-8310 GCA_964409575.1 uncultured Muribaculaceae bacterium
TTTTTGGCTGTTCAAAATGACTACGGTTCAATTGGGGACAATTCGGTATTATTTGATACATCTACAAACGCAGAAATTGTTTTGCGTGAGCTTTCAAAGCATTTTAACGGTGCAAAATTTTGCCGACCAAATACTTGTGCCGAAACTGATTATATTATAAAATATGCTACAGACTACTATAATTCTGATGGGTTGCTAAAAGCAACTTTTAATAAGTCTAATGCTATACTTTTATCTGATGGTGCGATATTAATGTTAAATGAACATACTGCAAATTGTGATGCTATAAGAAATGAAACACTTTATGATAAGGACGGAAACGCTACTCCGCATGTAAATCATGTGCAGTACTGTTGTTTGATTCATTTTGATGTAAACGGAATAAAGCCGCCAAATACGTTTGGAAAAGATGTTTTTTCGGTAAAAGTTTTGAAAAGCAAGTTAGCGCCTAACAATTTTGGACCACATGGTGGTAAAACACTTGAAGATATTTTGACGGGAAAAGAGTAAAATAGCGAGGATAAAAAATAAATATTATTAAATTTGCGATAAAACCTTTTTATGATATCATTATTTTATGACAAAACCGATTGTAGCAATAGTAGGACGTCCAAACGTCGGGAAATCAACATTTGTAAACCGTTTGATAGGTACAAGAAACTCTATCGTTGACGATTTGCCCGGAGTTACGCGTGATAGAATTTATTTTGATGTCGAATGGCAAAACAAAATTTTCACCATAATCGACACAGGCGGAATTATCCCCGGTGATGAGGATGAAATTATGCTTTCTATCTTTGATCAGGCAAAAATTGCCTGCGAAGAAGCCGACAAAATTATTTTTATTGTTGACGGAAAAGAAGGTGTTAACCCTATAGATTACGATATTGCAAACATTTTGCGCCAATCGAAAAAACCTGTATTTTTGGCGGTTAACAAATCCGACAACCCCGAAAGTTTGCTTATGGTAAATGATTTTTATTCACTTGCAATTGGTGAACCTATCGGAATTTCAGCACTTCACGGTTCTGGCGGTGTTGGTGACCTTTTAGATTTGGTGACAGAGGATTTTGAACGTGAAATTGAACAAGAGGAAGATAACACAATTAAAATCGCTATTGTCGGACGTCCAAATGCCGGAAAATCTTCTATTGTAAACGCTTTATTAAACGAAAACCGCGTAATTGTTTCTGACGTTTCTGGCACAACACGTGACAGTATTGACAGTTCAGTCACTTATAAAGACAGAGAGTTTATAATCGTTGACACTGCAGGTATTAGAAAAAAAGCTAAAGTTGACTGGGGCGTTGAAAAATTTGCCGTTGACCGCGCAATCCGTTCTATCAGAGATTGTGACGTTGCACTTTTGGTAATTGATGCAAAAGAAGGAATTTCCGATCAGGATAAAAAAATTGCATCTATTATTACAGAAGCCGGAAAAGGTATTATTATCGCAATCAACAAATGGGATTTGATTGAGGACAAGCAGTCAAATACGATAAATCAATATAACAAAAAACTCGCGAATGATATTCCATTTTTGGAATATGCACCAAAAATTTATATTTCGGCGGTGACAAAACAGAGATTAAACCAAATTTTTGTTGAGGCAGAAAACGTTTATACAGAATGCACAAAACGTGTTTCCACAGGATTATTGAACAAAGTTATTAAAGAGGCATACATGCTCAATCCTCCGGCATCTTCAAAAGGTAAGCGGTTAAAAATCATGTATGTTACGCAAACGGGAGTTCAGCCTCCGCATATCGTAATTTTTGCAAACAATGCGGATTTAATGAAAGACCATTACAAACGCTATATTGAAAACAAATTGCGTGAAGCTTTCGGATTTTTTGGTACTCCAATAAAGCTTTCTATCCGCGAGCGTTCAGAGGAACGTAACCGCCACTAGTGGTGGCTGGCGAGGGTACTTTTTTGTTCCACCTCTCCCAATCAAAAAGCAGGTAAAAAATTCCTTACCTGCCTTACATATCCTAAATCAACAGTTACATAAAACTTATTATGTCAACTTGTCTTCTGTTTCTTCAATCTTTTTCATCACTTCGTCGATTTGTTCTTTGAAATACTCAAGGAACAAACTAATTTCTTCTTTAAAGCTGTATGCCCCTGGCCATGCTATGTATCCGTACATCTACATCTCCTTTTTATTTTCGGAGGTTTTACCTCCTTCTAACCACATATTTGTAGTCGGCAAAATTTAGGCAAAACTTTAATCTTTTTAGTATTTTTTTAATAATTCGTTACAAAAAAAGCCGCTTTTCGCGGCTTTAATTTTAATTTTCAAATGGTACGGTAATAATGTAATGGTAACCTTCCCGAACTTTCGTTATCTCATCAGTGTCGATGTTTTCGGGGAATGCAAAAGTTTGATTGTATTTTAGAATTTCTTCACGATTGCGCGAATTTCTTTCGCCTGCTGCGTTGATTGTTAAAGTGTTTCCTTGCGTTTTTACTTCAACATTTTTTTCGTTGTTGTCAAACGGTCTTAGGTCAATGATGATTTTGTACGCATCTGAATTTTTTTCTACATGAACAAATTGCATTACGCTTTTTTCCATTTTTTGTTCGTGTTTAAGCGCTTTTCTCTCCATTTTTGCCTGTTGTTTAAACGCTCTGCTTTCCATTTTGTCAAGATTTCTTTCTCTTTGCATAATGGCTTTGTCCATTCTGCCCATTTGATAAACAGGGTCGTACATTCTTTTGAAATGCCAATCAGAGATTACATAAGATGCCATAAACGCACCTAAAAAGACTAATAGTCCAATTAGAACGTGTCTTAGGGCAGGATGTTTGCACAAAAAACAATCGTCAAATTCTTCGTGTCTGTAGTTGTTGTCGTCCATTTTAAAATTTTCCTTTCTTACAAAATTAAGTATAGATTGGAAAATGTTAAAGTCCATTGCGCAGTAGGGCTAATACGCTTGATAAAATCGGATAAACATGTTACTATATACTTGGAGTGTGAATTATGGCGAAAATATTAGTTACAATGCCCGATGATTTTTTACATAAAATTGATGGGTTTGCATCGAACGAACAAAGAACCAGAAGTGAACTTATACGTGAGGCTTTGCGCACATATATGCGTCGTTCTGCAATAAGAAATCCTGAAAAAGCCGAAAACGAAGCTAAAACTCTGGAAACTTTGTTAAGTTAATAGAGAATCTACCCATTTGATTATACTCGAAATCTCATAAGGTTTCGGGATATAGAGGTCTGCTCCGGTATTTAGAACCAATTCTTTATCATGTAATGTTGACGTTACAATGATTTTTGTTCTGTCATAATCAGTGTTTTCACGTAATTTTTTGCAGAGCTCAAGCCCTTTAAGGTTTGTGCCTGCATCAATCACAATGAGTGCGGGAATTGTGTCCAAAGAATTGACGACTTCATAACCCTGCAAGTCAAGAATAGTCTTTAATAAAAGAGAGATTGCCTCATCTTCTTCTATGATAACAACCTTGTTATTGATTTCATTTTGAACGGAATTTTCTGCAGAAATTCGTGGTCTTTCTACCAAATAATTTGATTTTGACGGCAAATCCGCCATGTTATGAGTTTGTCTTAACGCATTCATCAATTGTGCGGTGTCTTTATACTCGGAAAATTCGTTTGTAACAACTCCGATTGTGGTGTGAACAAAATTTGAACGGCGTCCGGCAAATTCGTCCCCACGCATCAGCATAAACCCTCTTTTGATGTCTTGCGGAGAGTAAAATTTTTGTGCAACCGAATCAAATGCAAAGGTGAGAAAATTCGCGATTTGTTCGGCTTTAATTCCGTCTGTAATGATTAAAAATTCATTCTCGGACAGAGTTCCCAGATAATCATTTTCAGATAATGCCGAATTTATTATTGCACAATAGGTTTGAATGAGTTTGTCAGAGGCAAGTTCTGTGTATGTTTCCTTGTAATTTTGAAAATTTTCAATACTGACAAGCATACAGGCATGGAATTTGTTTTCAGAAATTGCACGTTTTAAGGCACGTAAAGAATAATTTTTTGCAGGTAAAAAAACTTTTTTATCCATATTTGACTCTAATTCTCGTCGGATATGTGCTTTTATACGCATTACAAATTCTTCCGCGTTAACCGGCTCCGATATAAAATCATCTGCACCGTTTTCTAAAACCGCTAACCTGTCTTGAAGTTCGGCAGATTTGGAAGTTGCAACAATAATCGGGCGCATGTTATAAGTCAACGCTCTGATTTTTTTGCAATAATCAGGTATGTCGCTGTCGATGCTGTCTGAAATTATGATTAAATCAGGTTCTTTATCTTGAATTATTTTTATTGCCGAAATTAAATCTTTTGAAATTATTACCGTGTTGGTTTCGTTTGTCAAAAGTTTTTTGTATTTTGTTGAAAGTTCACGGCGTTTGTCAATTATTAGCGTTACGGACTGCATTTATAGCCTGCCTTTCAATGTTTGCACAAGGTAACAAAACCTCAAAAACTGTTTCATGATTTTTGGAATTTACGTTGATTTTTCCGCCCATTTTTTCGACCAAATTTTTTGTTATATATAATCCTAATCCGCTCCCTTGAACCTTTCTGGTCAAAGGATTGTCTATACGTGAAAATTTTGTAAAAATATTTTCATATTCACTTTGTGGAATTTCTATTCCGTTATTAATAACTTTTATTGATACAAAATCGTTGTCCAAGTAAGTTTTTACGGTAATTGTGGAGTTGTCATCTCCGTATTTTCCCGCATTTTCAATCAAATTTGTCATGATTTGTTGAAATTTGTCTTTGTCTGCAAGAATTGCAGGTGCATTGATTTCTATTTTAAAAGTTTTGTCCTGATGTTGATTTTTTACGATAGAACAAATCATTTCAATAACAGGTTTTATTTGAACTTCTTTTAAAAGAATTGTCGTATCGTGGAGTTTGGTAACAGAAAGCATATTTTCAACCAGCCCAATAAGCCTGTTGGATTGCTCAATTATAATATTCAAAAATTTCTTTTTACTTTCATCATCAAGTTTATCCCAAGATGCAAGCATAGTCTGCGAAAACCCTCTGATAGACGTGAGAGGCGTTCTGAGTTCATGGCTTACTGTTGAAATAAAATCTTCATAGTCGTTCATAAGATAATTATAACAAAGTGGTTGATGTTGGGCAAGTTCGAATTTGTACAACTCGTATTTTTATTTAATAAACGAAAATATTTCGTTTTTCTCATTTTACGAATTAACTATTTGATATTTCAATTTTTTGCTCATTGTGAGAATTCTTTCTCTCCTCAAATCGTCTACAATCTCTCTTGATATACAATATTGTTTTAATGCTATGTTTCATTTAACCTATCATTTATACTAGAATTAACTATAGTTCTAATAAAATCATTCGCATTTCTGATTTTTACACTTTTAAGAAATTTTTCAATTCCTACTTCTACTAGAACTTTGGCAACCAACTCATCTGCAAAAGAACTTGATATACTTTCAACATTGGCAAAATCCAAAATAATATTTGTGTTATTGTCAATTGCCATTTTCACTTGAGAACTTAATTCTTTGGCAAGTTCTCTCAGTCCCAATATTGAACCATTTTCACTTAATTTTAGCACTTGTTCCATAAGTTCCCTTTCTAATCTTCAAATAATTCATTGTAATAATCAGGATTTTCTTCATATGAAAAAATATCACTGCCACCCTTTAATTCTGTTAAATCGGATGTAATTTTATTATACATAGAAATAACTATATTTACACCCTGCCAAAAGCTATCCGCTTTAATTATTTCAGGCTCATGTCCACTTTTTATAGTTAAAATCGCATCTTCTGACCAAATTTTTAATGAACATTTATTACTTGAGTCTTTTCTAACAAGCTCAGATGTATAATATAACCCATTCCCCATACCTTCTGAATTGATTCCTCTAGCTTTGGTAATACATTTTTTAAGAGCTTCTTCTATATTATCCTCTCCCATTGTTTCACGTATGCCAAGTCCTCTATCACATACGCAAAATTCAGTTATTCCTTGTTGTTCAAATCTTTGAGCAAAAACAACATTTATATCGGAACTTGCATGATTTCTCGCATTATCAATCGTCTCAAATACACACCAACCAATAGCTTTGTTGTAATTTGTTAAAGTTCTGTCTTTAATAAACATTTTGATAATATTTTCAGATGTTTGTGCTACTTCATTAATATTGGTATTATTTGAAAAGGAATACAATTCTTGAAATCTTCCTTTTGATGTATGCTTTTGATAAGGAAAATCATCTTTCATTCCCAACAAAGAATAAAATCCCATTCTACTAATATATAAATCAACATTTGAATTCATACTTGGAACAATAAGACCATTTATATCTGGAATTCTTGTAGGTAATTCCATCAAATAAACTAACAAAGGAGTTAATCCTCCTGGTTTGATAAAATTTGTTTGTGAAAAATTTATTACTAACCTTTTAGGATTGCTTGCTTGTTCGTACCTGTTTATTTGTGAAATAACAGGTACTATAGTAGTACTATCTAATCGTTCCGGTATATCAACAATAATTGCGTTAGAGTTATCCATATAATAAGAACTGTATACTAAATTTTATTTTTAAACATCATATAAGTATAGTAATAATATTAAATTCGTTTTTTAAAAAACTTTATATAAAATTATTTTATCACATATTTCCCATTATAATTTGCATATATAAACTCACCAAAACTGGATTTAAATTCAGCAAGTCCTTTTAATTTACCTGATTTTAAATAAATTCCAGAACCACCAATACAAGAGCATATTGATTTTTCAACTCTCTGTAAAAATATTTAGTAGGTAAGAACATTTTGTTTTTTTCATCCTACGAACCAATTATTTGATATTTCAATTTTTTACCTACTCTTTTAGAATATTCTGTATATTTATTATCGTAATCTCCGTATTCATTAATTATATAAACTAACCATCCACTATCATCTATTTTAAAATTATTGGGTATTTGGATAATATTATCTAATTTATCAATATAATCAGAAGTTAATAGAATTAATTTAAACGGTTTATTGTTTCGTTTCTTTTCTAACACATCATAAAGATGCAAAATATCTTCTCTTAATGGAATTTTATTATAATCAGAATAGATAAAATATATAAGTTTATCAGATTTCATTATATGAAGAAAATTAATTATTCTTTTTTTATATCGTTCGATAAATTTGTTATAAGGCAAGTCATAATCGTGCGGAAATGTTTTTTCATTAATCATAAGGTTTTCAAAATAATCGTTAAAATCAGTATCAATTAAATGTATAATCCTTTTTAAATCTGTACTTACGGCTAAATCAAACGGACATGTTTTTTCACCATAAAATCTTCTGGGTTTAAGTTTAATTGCAGTAGTCAAACCGCGTGGTAAACAATTTGAACCTAAAGAAATTATATGATAATTTGCTCGTTTGAAACGCATAAAATCCGTAAATGAAAACCAATACAAAGCCTCACGACAAAAAATACGTTGTTTATATGGCATCCAACAAGTTAAAATTTTACAAATAAATTTCTTATAATGTAAATATTTTGGCATTATGTCCTCCGCAAAAACTTGACGTATGTATACATTAAATCATAAATATGTTCGCGAACGACATAATGTAAACTTTTGTATATATGTTAACATCATTATTGGATTAAAAAATGACATTTGCATTGTTAAAAATTTATCGTATATGTCATATTTTATAGTATTATGACCAAATTCGATGATAAAATATTTATCGGGCAAAAAATCAAAAGTTATAGAAAAAAATTACACCTTACTCAATCAGAATTGGCTGAAATGGTTGATTTGAGCGACCAACACATGTCCAGAATAGAAAGCGGATGTTATATGCCATCGCTAAAAACATTTTTTGCTCTCGTTAGTGTTTTAAAAATTGATTTACACGAATTTGGATTTAATGCAGAAGTTTTTGAAAATCCCGCCAAAAATAAACTTATTAGCAAAATTGCAACCGCAACTGATTCAGAATTAATATTCTATGAAAATTTAATTGATGCAGTAAATAAAAGTTTGAATAAAGTTAAATCGGAAATTCTGTAGATAAACATAAAAATATGGATGGTCATTCCAAGGTCAAAAAGCGGACTTCGTCCACTCGCACCAATACCAAAGTCTTAGCTAGCGCTATATACAAAACTTGTAAAGTTTTTACAAAACAAATAAAAAGCGGAACTTGAATAGTTGTTCCAAGGTCAAAAGGTGGACTTCGTCCACCCGTACCAATACCAAAGTCTTAGCTAGCGCTATATACAAAACTTGTAAAGTTTTTACAA
>CAYPDZ010000003.1:8410-27614 GCA_964409575.1 uncultured Muribaculaceae bacterium
AAAAGCGGAACTTGAATAGTTGTTCCAAGGTCAAAAGGTGGACTTCGTCCACCCGCTCGCACTAAACGGTACTGCTCACAATCAAAGCGAAAAGCGTGGTTTCCGCTTATGATTGTTCGTCTTTCGCCACCTATGGTGGCTCATACCTCTGCTCGCGGGCAAAAAAAAGCCATTCTTTTTGAAGAACGGCTACCAGACTTGGGGAGGAGGTATGAAAAACAAAAAGCTTTTCATATCTTATATTTTTTATCACGGTTGACAAAAAAGAAATCTTTACTATTTTATAAAAATCTCATCCATTTGATGTAGATTAGCACTCAAAAAAAACTCCCTGTTAAGGGAGTTAAAAAAGAAGCATCTCTGCAACAACAGAGTTAGTATGAAAAAAGGCTTTTATTGAACCTGCATTTCTTTTTCAAAACCGAATAAAGAACTTACGGATTCATCATCATGAATACGCGCAATTGCAGAGCCCAAAAGCGGTGCTACTGACAATTGTTTAATATTTGCAGGCATTTTATCCATGTCAAGTGGAATAGAATTTGTTACGATACATTGCTTAATGGGAGCATTTGCCAATCTTTCGATTGCAGGACCCGAGAATACAGGGTGAGCGGCACATACGTAAACTTCTTTTGCACCTTCACGCATCAAAAGTTTTGATGCTTCGCAAATTGTCCCTGCCGTGTCAATGATATCATCATACATCACGCAAACTTTGTCTTTAACTTCACCGATAACGTGAGATGCGATGGCTTCATTATGCTTGTCACGGCGTTTGTCGATGATAGCCAATGCACATCCGATAGTTTTTGCAAAGTGTCTTGTTCTTTGAACACCGCCTGTGTCAGGGCTTACGGCAACAATGTCATCAGGGTCTATGTTCAAACTTTTAATATAATTTGTCAAAATCGGTTCTGCAAAAATATGGTCAACAAGGATGTTGAAAAATCCTTGAATTTGACCTGTGTGCAAATCCATTGCCAAAACTCTGTTTGCGCCGGCAGTTGTAAGCAAATCGGCGACGAGCTTGGCAGTAATTGCCTCACGTCCGGAAGTTTTTCTGTCCTGTCTTGCGTAACCGTAATAAGGAATTACTGCTGTTATAGTTTTTGCACTGGCACGTTTAAATGCGTCGATAATGATAAGCAATTCCATCAAATTTTCATTAACAGGGTTGCACAAAGGTTGGATAATAAAAACATCATCTCCCCTGACACTTTCTTTAACCTGAACGTAAATTTCACCATCTGCAAAATTTTTAATAACCATTGGTCCGATAGAAGTTCCGAGATAGTCGGCAATTTCTTGCGCAAGTTTTGCGTTAGAGCGACCGGCAAAAAGCTTAATGTCATGTGTCGGGTTAATTGAGCGTTCTAACTGTGGAAATGTCATTTCTGCAACCATTTATAATTCCTTTCCAATTTTTCATGAATATTATAGTCCTGATAAAAACTAAGTTCAAGTCTATTTTAAGTAATATTATCAAAACATGAACAAAAATTTTTTTGCCTGCAAAAAGCACTTGATTTTAAAAAATGTTCATGATAAATTAGAAATTGCTGAAATACGGGCTGCTAGCTCAGGTGGTTAGAGCGCACCCCTGATAAGGGTGAGGTCGGTGGTTCGAGTCCACTGCGGCCCATTTTTTCTAAATTAGCGATTTGAACGATTGGTTCAAACGCTTTTTTTATTGTTATTATTACGTTTTCGCCGTCATAAGAAAAGTTCGAACACAACATTTTAAGTAATTCTCGTTTTTTGGCGTTATTTAACCGAGAGTAAAGCGTGGCGGACGTTTTGAAAAGTTCGAACAGGTTTTCGGAATATTTCAAAAGTTCAACGCTTACTTTTGTATAAGCTCCTCTTGTTAGAATTAAATCATCTAAAAACGATTCAAGTTCTGCAGATTTTTTGTGATAAATTTTATCTTCGACTTTGCCGTCTAAGTACAAATTAAACAGTTTTTCTAAACGAGCTTTATTTTTCTTGATTTCGCTATCCAAAGAAGCGATTTTTTCATCGACGAATTTGTTTTGTTTTTCAACTTCGGCAATAAAACAGTTTTTAACAACATTGAGCATGCTATCCGATAGATGTATTTTGTTAAATACTTCAAGAACCTTTTTTTCGATGAGTTCTTCACGGACGTAACTCTTTGATTTACAGTTGCCGCCACGGTTGCCCGTACAATGGTAATAAATGTACTTGCCTTTTTTAAGCTCCCCGACAAGATAACATCCGCATTTTGAACATTTTAATAAATTTGAAAATACGAAGTCGTGCTTTGAACTATTTTTCGAAGCACGATTTTTTATTATCTCTTGGCATGCCGAATAAAGCTCACGAGAAACAATCGGCTCGTGTTTTGCGTTAAAATAGCGTTTGCCCTTAAACATAAAGTCGCCCATATATATCGGATTTTTTAAAATGTTTTCAATGCTTGTTTTTCCACACTTAACCGCCGGCGAAATCATAAAACCCTCTTGACGGAGTTGTTTCGCCAAAGTTGAGTAAGAATAATTCCCCGTTGCGTAAAGCTCAAATATTCTCTTTATGTAGTGAGCTTTTTCGGGGTTAATTTGTAAATACGCTTTTTTTATGTTTGGTTTTCTCATATATCCAACTGGCGGACGTTCGGGGTAATACCCTTGTTCCGCCTTTTCAAGAAGTTTTGTTGTAACATCGACCGACAAATTTCGAGGATAAAAGTTGGCGATTATGTTGTTCATTTCAAAAACAAGAAAATCCGTCGGGCGTGAACGCCTGTTTAAACAAAGATTGTCTTGTATTAAGTGAATATTGTAAACATCACGCTCCGCCATATACACCAACGCCGCAGAGTCAACTCCGTTTCTTGAAGCTCGGTCGGATTTTAAAAAGATTAAATGTTGGATTTTGTGTTTTTGGACAAAAGACATCATCTCGTTAAACATAGGACGTCCGGGCTTTTTTGCCGTGAATGATTCCGAGAATACTTTAACGATGTTTAATTCGTTTTTATTTGCATACTCTCGCCCTTGCTTTTCTTGGTAATCCAACGAAAAACCGCTTTTCTTTTGTTCATCACTTGAAACCCTTGTATATAAAACTGCGTTGTTACTCATTGTTTTTGTCCTTGTTGTAAGTTTCGTAACTGTATTTATAATTTTGATATTTACTTTTATTGCGGCGTTCGATAGCCTCGTTACTTTGTGTATCGGGATTCCCTTGCTTAATTTCGACTTTATAATTTTGTCTTTTTAACTCGTTAATCTTTTCGCCCTCTTCGATAAAATATACAAGTTCTCAAAAGTAAGTCTTGACAAACAATTTTCTTTGGATTAAAGTTAGGTTGAACTAACAAAGGTAAAAAATGAAAATTTCAACAATAGCCAAATATGTAGACCAGCCGATGGTTTTGAATAAATTAGATAAAACGATGCCCGCATTGCTAATTGGGATAGGCAGCGGATATGGTTTGATTGATACATTTACATCCAAACATGATGAGGATAAACAAAAAAAATTCGTAAAAAATTCTATTATTATAGCAAGTACAATCGTTGCGTCTTTAATCGGAACAAGGGGACTGAAAATCGGTGGCAAAAAAATTATTAAAGGATTGATGGAAAGTACATCACAGTCTGAACTTCAAAAGACACAAACAACTGCTGTTGAAAATTATCTTGCTAAAACAAAAATTACAGATGAAAAAGTTCTGACAGCTCTGAACAGAGCGAAAACAAAAGAACTTTTGCCAAAACAAATTGAATTATTGATTAACCAACTTCCTTTATCTCCTGCGAGGAAAGAGCTTTTCGGTGTAATTTTGCCCGAAAAGAAAAACCTTAACTCAAAGGAGATTTTTTCTGAAGTTAAAAGGTTGTCGTTATTGGGATTGGTGCCAATCATAGGTGGTGTTGCCGGTGGAATTTTCGCAGATAAAATAACAAAATCGGAGGATAAAAAAGGTACAGCAAACAAGGTAAAAGAGGGAATTTATCAATATCTTGCCAATATTTTCTTGTGTAATATCGGGGCTGGCGGGGCTTTGTACATTTTTGAAAAACTCGAAAAAAATAAAAAAATTAAACCGCTGGGTCCTATGGGAAAATTAGCCGTAATCTTTGGCGGGATAACCACTACAGGTATTATTGGCGGAAGTTATATCGCAAATTACATAAGTAAAAAGGTTATTGACCCGTTATTCGGGCAAAAAAATAATGGTCGATTATATGGAGAACGCAAACCGGAAGCGCTGGATATAGCGTTGCATTCAGATGATATCGCAACGGCGGGGATTTTGTCGGGATTTAAGTGGATTGAACCTGCTTTGCCGTTTTTGTACTTCATATCAGGTTATAGAGCGGGAATTGGCTACAGAAATGTAGACTCTAAAAAACCTGATGCGACAAAATAAATACCGTAAAAAATTTTCTACACAACCTTCTTATATATACCTCGCAGATGCGGGGTTTTATTTTAAAAACTTGCCATAAATTTGAAAATCCGTTAAACTTTCACTATGGAAGAAATTGTTGAAAAATTGAAAGAACTCGGGCTAAACGAGTATCAGTCAAAGGTTTATGTAGCATTGTTGAAAAAATATCCCGCAACGGGTTACGAAATCAGCAAACTTGCAAATATTCCGCAATCAAGAACTTATGATACATTAAAAGCTCTTGAAAGCTTGCATATTGTAATTCCATCCGGCACAAAACCTCTGACATATACGCCCATCAAGCCAAAAGAATTGACAAAACGTTATAAACGCAAAATTGAAAGTACAATTGATTTTCTTGATAAAAAATTACCTGATGTTAAGGAAAAAACTTACACAGAGCCGATTTTGACAATTTCTGGCAGAACAAAAATTATTGATAAAACAATAGAACTTATAAAAAATGCAAAAGATAGCATTTATATTTCACTTTTTGCACAGGATTTTAAATATCTTGAACAATATCTTCTTGATGCCTACAATCGCGGGTTGGATGTAAAAATTGTCAAATACGATAGGTTTATATGCAATTTTGGGGCGGTTTTTGAACATTCGGGAATTTCTATGCTCGAGCATTACAGGTACGGAAAATTTATATTTATTGCAATTGATAATAACGAGGGACTTTTTGGGATTAGCGATCCGATAAAAAACAGTTATCCCGAAGTTATTTGGACAAAAAACACAGAAATAGTCTTTCTAATCAAGGCTTTTTGCGTACATGACATGTACATGATTGATATTGAAGACAATTTCCCTGAACAGTTAAGGTATTTTTACGGGGCGGGTTTGAAAAAGCTAAAAGATAAAGTATTAAAAGCTTAACTAATATTTTTGCAAGTAACAAAAAACGTGACAAAATTTTACATAAGCTTTTCAAAAAAAAATTACAATAGTATAATAATTTTCAGAGGAGAAAAAATGGACTTTGGGTATAGTTTTGAATTAATTACGGGTCCCATGAGTTGTGGGAAAACAGAAGAACTCTTGAGAAGAATTAGACGCTCAATTATTGCAAAAAGAAAAGTTAAAGTAATCTCTCCCGATATTGACACACGTGCAAAAGGAGATTATATAGAATCAAGAAACGGCTTGTGGCTTGATGCGATCAAGGTTAAACACGCCATTCAAATTATGAGCGTTATAAGACCGGAAGATGAAGTTATTGCGATTGATGAACTACAATTTTTTGACAGCAATATTGTAAAAGTTATTTCCAAACTTATGAATGAAGGTAAAAAAATTATCGGGACAGGTTTGGAACTTGATTTTAAAGCTGAACCATTCGGTAGCATGCCGGAATTGATGTGTATTGCAACAAAAGTTGATAAACTTCATGCCGTTTGCATGAAATGCGGCTGTGAACATGCAACGCGTACACAAAGACTTATTGACGGAAAACCTGCCGACAAAAATTCACCGCTCATTATGATTGGCGGAGATGAAACCTATGAAGCTCGTTGTATCAAGTGTTACGAACTTCCGGATATTGAAACGGAAAAGAAAAAACGCGGGTTTAAATTGTTAAATTTTAACAATTAAAATTTTTACAAGGGTTGAAATTTTTAAAAAATAGGTTATAATAAAATTAAGGGTGGAGCAAGTTGCAGCTTGCCCCATTAAAAGCCCTCTGTTAATGGAAAATTAGCGCTATTATTATCAGTAAGATAAGCAGTAGCGCTTTTTCAGTTATCCTAAATTCCACTTTTATCACCTCCTTCCTTCTATCGGTTTTGCAAATTTACAGTTTGTGCCGTAGAAGTATGAAAGATGATTAGGGCCTACCCTTAATACTAATTGTATCATTCGATTGATTTTAAGTCAATATTATTAAAAAGACTATCTTTAAAAAAGATAGTCTTTTTATGTATATTATGCAGAAAAATTTCTTAGAATAAATTTACAACAGCTTGTTTTGTTTCTTGGTGTAACGGTTTTTCAAGATGTTTTGCGAGTTTGTTATGGTCAACACCTGTGACATTTGCCATTGCAAATGCTACAAAATCATCCTCAAAACCTTGCAATTCACCAAGAGATTGCATAAATGCAGAACCTGCAAATGCTTGTTCCAATCTTTTTGCAGTTGCTTCATCTGATATGTCAACTCTATTTAACTGAGCTTTGTTTTGAGCTGCAATTAAGTCAAGGGCATTTGCATCAACTTTTTTCGCTTCAAATTCTTTTACTTCTTTGACAGGCTCTTTTTTTTCATCTTCAACAGCTTTTTTGTTGGTATTATAAGCGTCGTAAAGAGCTTTTAAGTTTTCCAAATTGTTTCTGTTAATTTTGTTCATTTCCGTTTCTCCGTTTTGCACTACTATTAGTATCGGCTGTTGTTTAGAGAAACTTTAATAAAAAAAGCAAAATATTACAAAATTGTTACAAAACAAAAGACCGATTGTTAAATCGGTCTTTTAATGTGAGTAAAAATTATCAAATTTATGATACAACAACGTCAGCTAAAATATCATCCATCATAAATTCCGGAAATTCTCCGCCATCAAGTGCAGCAAGAGCTCCCAATGTACTTTCGTTAACAGGTCCGTACATATAAGCCTGTGTTAAAGGGTCAGATACAGCATTAAATGCTTCTCTTTTTGTAACTCTATCAACGTTAGAAACATTAATATCTGTATGTGTAACCAAATCATCTAAACTTCCTGCTTCGGGTTTTTTAGTAATATTCAATCCCATGGAAGCATAAGGATTATCTAAAAAATCACGTCCTAATTCTTTTGTTTCTGGTTGTCCAACCGGTACATCATTTTTGACTTCTTGTTGAGGTTGATTTCCTTGAGTTTTCTTAATTCCACCAAAACCAAAGAGTGGATCGTTTCCGTTAATTCCTATCATTTTCTGTTCTCCTATTTTACTCACATTCTCTTTTTTGTGTTCAATTTCCTATAAATTGATTTTCTATATTTATATAAAGTATTTTTGTATTTAAAAATTGCGTACATCATACATATTTTTTATATATTTCGTAACAATTCTTTACATAATTTATGTCCAATCGGCTAATTGTAATTGAAAACGCTTTTGTTAACATTGACTTAGGAAAATTTGGGGTTAAAAAACAATGAAATTATTTACAGAAGAAAAAGCAAACCGCGGATTTACATCCAGAGAAAAGGATATCCTGCCTTTGCTTGTAAAAGGATTGAAAAATGAAGATATTGCGCATATTTTATATATTAGTATATCGACGGTAAAAGTAAATCTTTCAAATATTTTTGAAAAATTAAAAGTAGACAACAGAACAAAAGCAGTTGCAAAAATCTTGGCAGAAAATATTATTCCTCATCAAGACTAAGAACAGCCATAAAAGCTTCTTGGGGTACTTCAACACGTCCGACTGATTTCATGCGTTTTTTACCCTTCTTTTGTTTTTCCAAAAGCTTTCTCTTTCGTGAAATATCACCGCCATAACACTTGTCAAGAACGTTTTTGCGCATAGCTTTGATATTTGTTCTTGCGATTACTCTACCGCCTATCGCTGCTTGGATAGGAACTTCAAACAGTTGGCGAGGGATAATATCTTTAAGTTTTGCTGTTAATTTTTGTCCGATATAAAACGCACTGTCCTCGTGGCAAATTACCGATAAAGCATCGACTATTTCGCCGGCAAGCATAATATCAAGTTTAACGAGTTTTGAGCGTTTGTAGTCTTTAAACTCATAATCCATGCTGGCATAGCCTTGAGTGCGCGATTTCAATTGGTCGTAAAAATCTGTAATAACTTCGCTCAACGGAATTTCATATTCAAGACTTGCGCGAACTTTGTCAATATAAGACATATTTATAAATATACCGCGTTTTGTTTGAGCCAAATCCATTAATGTGCCGACATAATCTTTTGGAGCAATAATTTGAACTTTAACGTACGGTTCTTCAATATAATCTCTCAATTGTGCGGGCGGAAGGTTTGCTGGGTTGTCGATTTCCACCATTTCACCGTTTGTTTTGTAAACGTGGTAAACTACAGATGGTGCAGTTGTAACAAGCGAAAGCCCGTATTCACGTTCAAGGCGTTCTTGCGCAATTTCCATGTGTAACATCCCCAAAAATCCGCAACGGAAACCAAACCCCAGAGCAGATGACGTTTCGGGTTCAAATGTAATACTGCTGTCATTGAGTTTAAGTTTTTCAAGAGCTTCTTTAAGGTCTGCATAATCATCGTTATCAACGGGATACATACCGGAAAATACCATAGGTAGTGCTTCTTTATAACCATCAAGCGGAGCTTCGGCAGGATTTTCAACAGTTGTAACCGTGTCACCTACAAACCTCGTTAATTCCTTAATAGAACCGGCAAAATAACCAACGTCACCGCATACAAGCTCATTAACCTGAACTCTTGCCGGTGTTTGATAACCGAGTTCAACAACGTCATATTCTTTGCCTGATGCCATAAATTTAACTTTGTCGCCGAGCCTCATTTTGCCGTCAATAATTTTAAAGAAACAAAGTGTTCCCAAATATTGGTCATAAGCACTGTCAAAAACCATTGCTCTCAAAGGTTTTTCTGAATTATCGGCAGGTGGCGGAATTAGTTCCACAACAGCTTCCAAAACTTCTTCAATTCCAATCCCTGCTTTTGCACTGACAGGAATAGCCAAAGATGCATCAATGCCCAAAACTTCTTCAATTTCCTCTTTTACACGTTCAACATCAGCAGACGGGAGGTCGATTTTATTGATTACAGGGATAATTTCCAAATTCTGTTCAATAGCAAGATAAACGTTAGCAAGAGTTTGCGCCTCAACACCTTGTGTCGCATCGACTATTAGCAATGCACCTTCACAAGCTGCAAGAGAACGTGAAACCTCGTAAGAAAAGTCAACATGTCCGGGGGTGTCAATAAGGTTTAAAATGTAATCCTTGCCGTCCTTTGCTTTATAGTTCATCCTTGCAGAATTAAGTTTGATAGTAATTCCACGTTCGCGCTCAATGTCCATTGAGTCCATAATCTGGTTTTGCATATCGCGTTGTGCGACTGTTTCTGTTTTTTCAAGCAAACGGTCAGCCAGTGTGGATTTTCCGTGGTCAATATGTGCTATTATACAAAAATTTCTTACATTATCTCTATACTTTTTCATAATTTCTATTATATAAGAAAAAAACTATTTTGTTATTTTTATGATAATATTTAGCAACAATATTAAAAGGGAAAATATGTTTGAGATTTTGAAAGAATACGAAAGATTTCCACAGGTAAAAGCGATTGCGATAGGCGGTTCCGGTGCGGCAAAAACTTCTGATTACGCATCAGATATTGATGTTTATGTTTTTGTGACAGAAGATATTCCGATTGGCGAAAGAGAGGAATTTGTAAAGAAAATTTCTTCAAAATATGAAGTTGGCGGAGAATATTTTGGGGCAGGAGATGAGTTTTTTGTCGATAGATTAAACCGTCAATTTGATGTAATGTTTTGGAACGTAAATTGGTTTGAAAGTATTGTCAGCAATGTATGGGAAAAATTCTACCCCTCAAACGGTTATACAACGGCATTTTTATACACGTTGAATATTTTTGATATTGTTTATGACCCTGACAACTGGCTTCACAAACTTAAAAACAAATTAAACAGCGATTATCCCGAACAATTGCAAAAAAATATTATAAAACGAAATATGATGCTTTTGAAAGATAAACCATTTGCCTCATATTATGAACAAATTAAAAAAGCAATCGAAAGAAACGACATTGTTAGTATAAATCACAGGATTGCGGCGTTTTTGGCAAGTTATTTTGACATTATTTTTGCAATAAATATGGAATTACATTGTGGAGAAAAACGGCTTGTTCAATATTGTAAAAACCATTGCAAAATTTTGCCAAAAAATTTTGAAGAAAACATAAATAATTTGCTAATTCAGCCTAATGAAAGAACTTTAGACATTCTTGATGAAATGGTTGAAAATCTCCGCGACTGCTGGACAAATCGATAAAAATCAGTATAATTGAATTTATGGCAGACTTAAATCTTGGCAAAATGATTTCGAGATTTGTAAATTATCAGGCGTTGAATGTGCAAAAACAAACGCCTCAAAATCAGTCTGCACAAACATCTTCCTTCAATCCGGCATCACAAACTCCGGCTCAATCATCCACATCTTTGCCAACACCTCAACAGGTACAAATGGCAGGAAGTGATCAATCTGTTTATGTAAAAGATATGATGAAGTTGCCTAAAAATCTAAATGAACTTGTATATATGATACAGAGGAATATCACTCTCAACCAGTTAAATCAACGATTTGCACAAGGCAATATGCGCGCAATGTCACAAACTCAAGCTCAAATTTTTGCACAATTACAAGGGATGTCGCTTACAGAAGCACAAAATATGATTTTAAACGGTAACAAAGCAATTTTAAGCCAATTACAGACGAATTTACGTAATCTGCCGATTTCTTCATCAGGGATGATAAACCTTTTGGACGTTTCGGCAATGATACAGGCAAACGGAAAAGATGCGATAGCAAAACTTATTACCACAATGGCAAGTACTGCAAAACTCGGAGTTCAAGACCTTTCGCAGTTGAAAGAAACTGCAAAAATTATAAACGCAAGTGTTGCAGCAGCTTCGCAAAATGATGGTGCGCAAACAATGAAATTGTTGATGCTTTTATATCTGCCTTGGCTACCTTTGCAAGAGGGAGTAGGTTTTGACCTTGAAATCGAAACAGGTGCGGGAAGTGACGAAAGTGACAGTATCCTGATTATAACTATCACGACATTGAATTACGGAAATGTTGTTGCTACATTAGTTTTAGAAACTTCAAACTCGGTTCATGTTAATATTGAATGCGACAAAGATTTTCCAAAAGATGAATTATCTTTGAGGATTGAAGCAGATGAAAAGCATTATTCAATGAATTCGGTTGTATCGTTTGCCGCAAATTCAAATAACACAGTCAAAGAAAATCAGGAAAAACCGGAGGCAAAGATTAATATGTCAAATACAAATGAAATCAATCCGTATTTGTTGCTGATGGCACATACTATTATCAGGCACGTAATTGAAATAGACAAGATGAAAGGTTAAAAAATGAAATTTTTACACGCAATGATTAGAGTTAAAGATATTGATAAATCAATGGATTTTTATACAAAATTATTAGGATTAAACTTGGTTAATACAATCAAACTTGATGATTGTGTTTTGTATTTTTTGAGTGATAGTGACGGACAAACTCAAATTGAACTCACTGCAAATTTTGAAAATCCTAAAGATGGCTATGTAAATGGCAATGCGTTTGGACATTTCGCTTTTGGAGTTGACTCAATGGATGAATTTACTCAAAAACTTCACTCAATGGGTTATGAATATATGTATGAACCTTATTATATGGTAGAAGCAAATTCAACAATCGCATTTATCAAAGACCCCGACGGGAATGAGATTGAACTGATAGAAGAATAACGTGTCAAATGCAAAAGAGTAAGCATATTATATTTTTTTAAAATAATCAAATTTTGACAATACAAAACTTAAAATACTGCCAATTATAAACATAGCAATACCTAAAATTATAAAGGTATTTTTTATTCCGCAACAATGAGCCAACGCTCCGCACAAATAACTACTTACGGATATCGTGCCCATATAACAAAGAGAATTTATGCTCATTACTCTGCCGCGTTTTTCTTCATCAACAATATTTTGTAAAAGTATATTTTGAGGTGATGTAACTCCGGTTAAGCCAATACCTGCAACAAACATTATTAACATTGTCAAATAAACATTATGAATTAATCCTAAAACAACATACGCAAAACATATTGCCAAACAGCTTAAATATAAAATTCTTTTCATTCCGTAAACAGTTGTTTTTGCAGAAAGAATCAAAGATGTTAACAAAGAACCAACTCCTACAGAACCTAAAATATATCCTAAAATATGTGCATTGCTTTTTAGTACCTCTACTGTATAAATTGGCATTAACATCGGGTATGCAAGCATTAGCAGACAAAATATTGCTAAATATACCTGCAATAACAATATTTGCGGATTTTCAAAAACATATTTTATTCCAATTTTCAAACCGTCAAAAATATTTTCATTTTTTATTTCTTCACTTTTACAATCATCAATTTTCATCATTTTTACCAGAAAAATATTTGGTAAAATACATAAAAAATTCATAAAAAAGCAAAAAGTAATGTTTGTATAGGCTATCAACAAACCTCCGATAGCCGGACCGATAAATCTTGCAATATTAAACATTGATGCATTTAATGTAATTGCATTTTGCAAATCTTTTTTATCATCAACCAAAAGAACAAAAGTCGACTGTCTTAAAGGCGCATCAAGAGACGCTATACAATTTAAAAAGACACCGCATAAAATGATATCTCTCAATTGAATATTCCCCGAAATTGTTACTAAAGTTATTAATAACGCTTGAATTGCAAATAATATTTGAACCAAAAGTAACAATTTATGCCTGTTAAATTTATCTACAATAACTCCCATAAATGGAGTTAATATAAAAAGCGGAATTGCATTGAAAAACATCACCGTTCCCATTGTTAACGGTGATTTTGTAATATCATATACAAGCCAACTTATTGCAATATTTTGTATCCAAATTCCAATTTGACAGATTGCCAATCCCGGAAAAAATAATCTGAAATTTCTATATTTAAATGCTCTAAATATTGATGATATTTTATTCATATCTCAATTCCCATAATATATTTTGTAGATTAACTCAACAATTCCAAACTGTTCAATTTATCATTAATTTCATTCATCAAATCAATGTCGTCGGTGCGGCGAGCGTAGGTTTGAGCTTTGGTTAAAAGTCCTTTTGCTTTTGATACGTTGCTCATTTCTACCATAATATCGCCTGCTTTGAGATAATTTTGTGCTGTTTTTTGCGGAGAGTCGGCATCTGTATAGTGTTTTACGGCATTAGAATAAGCTTTCAATGCTTTTTGAGGCTCGCCAAATGTTTCGTAAGCATTACCAAGACTTGATGATACAAAGCCTTTTACTTTTGCATTATCCGTTTGTTGTGCAAGAGCATTGGCAGTGTCATAGTATTCAATACCTTGAATATCAAACATATCGGTAAAAATATTGCCCATTTTGGTCAGAGATGTTGACTGTGCAGCAAGATTGTCTACCTCGCCCGCACAAGACACTGAACTAAAATAGTGTTCAAGTGCCGGCTTAATTTGATTTACATCATCGTAAATCTGCGCCATTGAATAATGTGCTTTTGTTTTTACGTTGTTGTCTTCTGTATTTTGAATTGATTTGTGATAACTTTTCAGAGCTTCTGCATAATAAGAATGGTCATCATAAATTCTGCCGACTTCGTAATAAATTTTTGATTTTGTTTCGTTGTCGCCAACGTCATCTGCTCTATGCAAAGCTTTTTCAAAAGTTTCTATAGCTTTTTCGGGTTGATTTGCGTAGACAAGTTTTTTAGACTGAATAAACAGTGATTTCAATTCTTTGTCTTGCGGAATTAAAGAAACCACTTTTGCATCAGTTTGAATTTCTTGTTCAACAGGTTCATTAACAGTTTGTTCAACGGCGGTTTTATTTTCTGTTTGTTGTTCATTTCCTTGTGGGAATTTTACCAAAAATTGAGGATTAATTTCGTTTTCGTTATATTTAAAATCAATCTGTTGCAAGAACAGTGCATCAACCCAGTTTTCAACAACTTTTGAGTCTTTGTTGAGGGTTTGTGAAATATATCCATCGAGAATTGATGATGCGTTTTTGAGGTTTGATTTTACAAGTTTTGTGTTAGGGTCGTCTTTTGTGACCTGTTTTTCAACAAGTGTAAGATAGCCTTCAACTTCTTCTTTTAAGTTGTCAGGTGTGCCGATTGCGGCAGCGGTATTTCTAAAATCTTTAAGAATTTGGGCAATATTGATAACGGTACTTCTGCCGGACAAAGTTTTTGTTGGCATAACTTCTTCGGTTTGAGGGGCAGTTTGAGAATTTTTCACCTGCGCTTGAATTTGAGAACGCATTTGACGCCAGTCGACTTGTTCTTCCTGACGTTGATATGCGGGGGTTGTTCTTTGTTCTGTATATTGTAAGCCTTTGCTTTTCGAATTTTGGTCAGCTTGTTGCTCACGCTGAGTTTGAGATGCGTTTTTTTCTTCGTCCTGTTTTTTCTTAACAAGACTGTTATTATTATTTAAATATGGACGTTGAAAAATACCGTTTAACACAATTGTACCCTCAAGATTACTATATCCTAAAACACGATTTTAGACGTCATACTTTCGTATGATATATTTAATGAGGATTTGGTCAAAGTCAAGGACACTGTATAACCATTTCACAGTTTTTACAGTCAAATTTCAGTGGGTATTTTTTACCTTTTTCGTCAATAAGGAAAAGTTTTTTGGGGGATTTGCACATGTTGAATGCAAACTTCAAACAATGTTTTGTCCGCATCAATTCTGTCGGTTTCGAGCCACTTTCCGCTGACATTTCACAAACTTTGCATCCACAATTTTCGTAAAAACTTTTTGCTGTTTGGTTGTGGATATTTGCGCGGTAATCCAATTGTTTTTGAGGAAAATCAACGTATTTTAATGGTTTTTGGATTTCTTGACGATAATTTTTCAACCGTTCAGCCATCAATTGTGTAAGAATTGTGCGGCGGAGTTCGTTTATTTCTGCCACAGACATAAACGGTAAATCCTCAACATTTATATCAATTACATAAAAGTCGCTGTCACCTGTTTTTTTGAGTTGTTTTATGAATGTTTCGCGCATTTTTTCGGGATTTTTCGGCTGTTCGGTTGCAGAAAGTGAAATTTCTACAAAATTATTATCTTCATCAACAGCTTTCAAAACCTTGTTTTTACAAATAAATTCAACTCCAATACGGCGTTTTGTTTTGGAATTTTCGAGTTGTTTTTCAAACTTGCTGTCAAAGTTTCTGTAAACATCGACTCCAACGGCAATTCCGTCCGTTCTGTTTGGGAAAACTTTTACAAGAATTTCTCCCTCGCCCCTTGGGGGAGAGGGTTGGGGTGAGGGGTATTCCACTCTATTTACAAGACAGCCGCCATTATTGAAGTATAACCCGTCCTGGCTGTTTAGCTGCTTAGCTGCATAGCTGCTTATTTCAAAGTAATCTTTGCCGACTTTTTTAATTTTACCCAGATACTCGCCGACAGCTTTGGGGGTTTCAAAGTTGTATGGACATCCCCTCTCCGGAAAGCGCCAGCGGAAGGCGGAGAGGGAAGAATTGCTTTGTGAGCTGTGCGAACTTAGCAATTCGGGTGAGGACTTGAGTGTCAAGTAATAATCAGTAAACCCACGGTTAAAACTCTTATTTACATCAGGTTCAAAATCTAAGAAAACTTTACCTGATGAGGTTTTAGGTGCAAATTTATCAATTTCTTGTCTATAAAATGCTACAACGTTTTTAACGTAATTTTTATCTTTTAATCTGCCTTCGATTTTGAATGATTTTACGCCTGCATCAATTAGTTTTTTCAAATGTTTTGAAGCGTTAAAGTCTTTCAAACTCAAAAGGTGCTTGTCTTTTGCGATAATTTTGCCGTCCTCATCCACAAGAGTGTACTTTTTGCGGCAAGCCTGAGCGCATTCACCTCTGTTTGCCGAACGTCCACCAATATAGTGGCTCAGATAACATTGTCCGCTGTATGAAACGCATAATGCACCGTGAATAAAGGTTTCGACCTCAATTCTACCCTCTGCTTGGTTGCTCGCGTAAAACGGCAATTCCGCATTTTGCCACAGAGCCTCTGGCTCTTTGCAAAAATGCTCCAGCCTCGGCTCGCAATCCGCTCCCAAAGGTAGAGGGGAAATAGCATTGCAAATCTCTTTAATTTGCTCAATTGAAAGTTCTCTGGCAAGAATTACACGAGAAACTCCCATATCAGCGAAAAATTTTGCTTTTTCTAAAGTTCTGTTGTTGCATTGCGTGCTGGCATGGATTGGGATTGGCGGAAGTTTTCCGTCAATTGCGAGTTTAAAAATTCCCATATCCTGAACGATTATTGCATCAACACCGATTTCATAGAGCTTGCAGATGAGTTCTTGCGCTTGTTTTAATTCCTCATCAGTCAAAATCGTATTAATGGTTACATGAACTTTTACATAAAACTTGTGAGCATAATCGACGACTTCCTTAATATCCTCTAAAGAGTTTCCGACAGCTTGACGTGCCCCGAATTTTGGCGAACCGATATAAATCGCGTCGCATCCGCTTTCTATTGCACAAATCGCTGTTTCTTTGTCTTTTGCCGGTGCTAAAAGTTCAATCATAAAATTATTATAATATAAAAAAAGAGCGCCGGAGCGCTCTTTTCATTACATCGGTTTAATTGAGTTTTTGTAAATCTCTTTAACGACTTCGCGTCCGCTTCCTGATGGTGCAATTTGAATTAAACCCTCGAGTGATGGAGTTGTATAAACTAAATCAGTCAATCTCTCAACATCATCGGCACTGAACCCTTCATCTTCAAGTTTTTCGGTTACGCCAACTGAGAATAACCAGTCTTGAACAAGTTTTGCTGCCTTTTCTGCTTCATCAAGCTCGCCTTTCAAACCTTGTGCAATCGGTGCCAAAATATCAGCCAATACATGCGGTCTGTCTTTATAAATCGTTTTGATTACGGCAGGTAAAAGGATTGCCAAGCCCAAACCGTGTGACAATTCCGGTTTAACAGCACTCAAAGGATGTTCAAGTGCGTGGGTATAGTGTAACAAACCGTTGTCAAAGCTTACACCACCCATCATTGCCGCATAAGCAAGAAAATAACGAGCTTCTAAATCATCAGGATTTTCCAATGCTTTTGGAAGATATTTTGCAACGAGTTCAATAACTTCTTTTGCAAGCGAAATTGAATAAGGTGATGCAACTGCAGATGTTGCAGCTTCCACAACGTGGTTTACTGCATCAATTGAAACATATCTTGTTTGTTTTGGTGACAATTTTGTCATCAATTGCGGATCGTCAATTGCAAACATTGGGTAGATGCAGTCATAAGCAATTGCAGGTTTAAAGTTCTTTTTCAAATTTGTTACAACCGCAAATCTGTTTGTTTCCGTACCTGTTCCGTGAGTCAAATTGATTGAAACAATCGGAGCGGCTTTGTCAGGTGCAAATGTAAAATCATAAATATCTTCGGCACATTTTTCAGGATATTCCAATAAAATTGCAACTGATTTTCCTGCATCTGTCGGAGAACCTCCACCGATTGCGATTACGGCTTTTGCACCAAAATCTTTTGCAAGTTTTGCCGCTGCATTAACGTGTTCTGTTGTCGGATTTGGAGTTACTTCGGCATAATTTACGTAGCCAATATTGTTGTCTTTCAAGGCTTTTTCAACGTAGTCCCAAGCACCTGTTGCTTTGTAAGCGTTTCTGCCTGACATTACGACAACTTTGTCAATGCCTTTTTGCTTCAAAACTTGTGCGATATCGTCAATTTTTTTGATAGCACCGACACCGAAATAAACAGTTGTTCTTGTACGGATTTCTTTAACGTCATTAATGTTAATATCTTTTTCCCACATAATAAACTCTCCTTTTTTTTCTCTACAAAATTATATTGGAGCAAAATCTTTAAAAATTCAAGTATTAAGATGATTTTTGTTTTTTGAATTTATTTTAGAATTTCAGTGAAAAGGAGGGTGTTTATGCCTTTAAGAATTTTATTTTTACTTCTTGCGTTTGTAATATTTACAAACCTTGTAATCATGCTTTTAAGTTTAGTTTTGAAAAAAAATCTTTATCAAACGCATGGAAAATTAATTGCAAATTGTTACGGTATTTTTGCATTAATCATAGTAATACTTTATGCAGCGCTTTCGCTTGCAGGAATTGAATAAAATTTATACAAATAAAAGGAGAATTATATGGAAACAAACAAATTTATTGCACCGTTAATTATTGTCACGTTGTTGATAATTTTTATTGCGTTCTTTAATCCGATTGCAATTGTAGGTGTAGGTGAACGCGGAGTTAAAGTTACTCTCGGAAAAGTTTCACCGACGAGTTATACGGAAGGAGTTCATTTTGTAACACCGTTCATTTCTACAATCAAAAACATGAACGTAAAAACTCAAAAAAATTATATTGAAACTTCTGTTTACACAAAAGACATTCAGCAGGCAAAAATCACTTATGTTTTGAACTACAATTTGCAGCCTGAAAACGCCCACAAAATGTATAGAGAAGTTGGTATGAACTACTTTGACACAGTTGTTAACCCTGTTGTGGAAGGTACAATTAAAGACGTTATCGGTAAATGGAATGCACAAGATTTGGTTGCAAACAGAGAAAAAGCAACTCAAGAAATTTTGATAAAACTTCAAAGTCACCTTACACCAAAATATGTTAGCGTAACTGACTTCCAAATGACTGCAATTGCATATTCAGGTGTATTTGAAAAAGCTATTGAAAGCAAAGTAACTGCAGAACAAGAAGCGTTACGTGCAAAAAACAAAACCGTTCAAATTCAAGAAGAAGCTAAGCAAAAATTAATTTCTGCTGAAGCAGAAGCAAAATCAATGTCAATCAGAGCTCACGCTTTGACTCAAAACAAAGCTCTTGTTGAATATGAAGCTGTACAAAAATGGGACGGAAAACTTCCTGAATATATGTTAGGCGGTTCAATGCCATTTATAAATATAAGTAAAAAATAGTGCTTGGTAAAATCCCAAAATAGTCATTGAATGAGCCCGTCCAAGGGTGAAAAAA
>CAYPDZ010000003.1:27714-30391 GCA_964409575.1 uncultured Muribaculaceae bacterium
TGCTTGGTAAAATCCCAAAATAGTCATTGAATGAGCCCGTCCAAGGGTGAAAAAAAGAGTCGAAAGGCTCTTTTTGTTGAATACCATAACTATTAAAGATCTGTCATTCTGAGGCTTTAGCCGAAGAATCTCAAAAATTCTATGAGATACTTCGCTAACGCTCAGTATGATTTTATTTTAACTTTTTTTATTTCACAAATAATGGTTTAATCAGCACATAAATATCGTTGAAAAGTACAAATATCAACAACGCAATTAACAGTGCGAAAAATACTGTCATAATTTTTTCTGCAACTTGTTCATTTACGGGTCTGCCCGTAATTTTTTCAATCAATAAGAACAACAAATGCCCACCATCTAACGCAGGTATTGGTAAAATGTTCAAAATAGCAAGGTTCATTGAAATTACTGCGGTCAAAAGTATTCCGTAAAAAATTCCGTCGTTACTTATGATATCTCCGCCGACTTTTGTAATCAATACAACGCCATGCATACTTTTTAGAGGAATTTTGCCCGTAAACAGTTGTTTTAAGACAATTAACATTGATTTTGTTTCGTTATAAAGATAGTTCCAGCTTGTTGAAAATGCGGATTTGATGCCTGTAACAGGGATTAATTTTTCTTTGCGGTCGATTTCGACCCCAATCAAACCGTCTTTGTCAGAATAAACAGTGTTCAGCGCAACAATTTTGCCATCTCTCAAAACCTTTATATCAATGGGTTTTTGATTATCTGACATTGCAAAAGCCAAATCGTTCAACGAATATGTGCCGTCAGCTTCCAAATACTTTTTGCCCTTGATTTCGTCACGAAGTTTTATTTGTGCATCTGAAAGTTTCACTTCATCTTTTTTGTAAAGTTCAACCGCATTTAAAACATTTTTGCTCAACAAAACTTTTTCTTCTTGAACACTTTGCGGAAGTTTTACAATCAGACCTTTTTCGATAATTTCTTCACGCGGAAACGCCTGATTGATTTTTTTGAGATTTGTGTAATTTTGTTCAACTAAATCTTTATCGGTTTTGCCGTCAAAAGATGCACTATATAAAGCAAAAAGGTTAAGTGCATATTTGCTGTCGGCAATTGAACCGTTAATCTCGTAGATTTTATCACCGACTTGCAATCCCGATTGCCACACAGAAGCCTCTTTTGGTGCTGTAATTTTTGTTATGTAAGTGTCGAATTTTCCGGATGGCATATTATGCCACAAAAAAGCTGTTAAAAGTACCAAAACGAACGCACAAATTACGTTTGCTACAACACCTGCCGAAAAAACAATCGCTCTTTGCCATGCCGGTCTGTTTAAAAGTCTGTCTTTTGAGTCAACGGGAACATCAGAGTCTTTGTCATCATCAGGAAAAGAAACATATCCGCCAAACAAAAACGCATGGATAACAAGCATTATGTCGCCGACTTTTTTCTCCCACAATGTCGGACCTATCGGCAATCCAATACCAAATTTATCTACTTTAATCTTGAACATTCTTGCAGAAAAAAAGTGTCCTGCTTCATGCACAAGTATTAAAACGCTTATAAGTAAAATCATTATAATTGTTGACGTAATCGTTGACATTTATATTATCCCTTCCGTAAAATATTAGTTTTTTCTCTCTTTTTGTAAAATATTCTAACATAAAATCTTGCAAAAAAAATGTAAATTTTATACAATGTAAACGGAGGCTCTAGCCTCTGACGGTAATCTTGAAAATATCACAGATGTCGTTAAAAAGGGCGAAAAAATGAGTGAAAAACGTATTTTAATAGTAGATGACGATGATGAAATCAGAGAATTATTGGAGTTTGACGTAAGAGCAAGCGGATATTTTGTCGACACTGCAGCAAACGGTTTGGAAGGACTGAACAAAGCACTAAACAATACTTATGACCTTATTTTGCTTGATGTTATGATGCCCAAAATGAACGGTTTTGATGTTTGTAAAAATATTCGTCAGGCAAAACTCGCTATTCCGATTTTGATGCTTACGGCGAAAGGCACTATTGATGATAAAACAGAAGGTTTTGACTGCGGTGCGGACGATTATCTTGTAAAACCTTTCGATATTCAAGAAGTTTTGTTGCGTATAAGAGTTCTTTTAAGACGAAATCAGGTTGAAGATAAAAATGCGTTGTCTGATGAAGTTTTGCAGGCAGGAGATATTACGATTTATCCCGAAACTTTAGAAGCTGTTGTTGTAAATAAAAGGGTAAAGTTAACTCCTACGGAATTTGAAATTTTGTATTGTCTTTTGCAACATTTTAACCAAGCCGTAAAACTTGCAACACTACTTGATGAGGTTTGGGGTTACGACAGTAACGAAGATGTTAGAATGCTTAGAGTTCATGTTGGCGGTTTGAGAAACAAAATTGAACCCGACAAAAAACCAAGATATTTGCATACAGTTACAAATGTCGGCTACAAGTTAACACCTTTCGGAGAAGAATAGTATGTTTGGAAAACATTTAAAAATCGTTGAGCAAATTGCTATAGTTTTTGTTTTTGCGGTTGTTATTCCAATGTCTGTGAGTACGTTTGTAATCAATAACGTAAACCAACATGCTATGCGTAATCAGCTTAAAGAAAGTGCCGTTTTAATCGCGAATATGGTTTCCGATGAAGTCGGCTTTTTCAACGGAATTGTTAAAAACAATCTTGAACAAATCACTCTTTCTTTAGGTC
>CAYPDZ010000003.1:30491-37843 GCA_964409575.1 uncultured Muribaculaceae bacterium
TTTTTCAACGGAATTGTTAAAAACAATCTTGAACAAATCACTCTTTCTTTAGGTCATTTAAATACTTTGCAAGCTAAAAAAGCTTACTTGAAATCAGTAAAAGATAAGCTCCCTGACTGTGACAATTTGGAAATTGTTGAAGCTTCTCAGCTTGATGAAATTAAGGCAAAAAGCAAAGAAAATAATAAAGTTGCTGTTTCATTAAAACTTTCTGAAACACAATATCTTGTTGCAACTTATAAATTTGATGCCATTCGTGACGAACTTTTTAAATCATTAAAAGATGATAAAAGACAAATTTTTGTATTAACAAATGACGGAGATTTGATTGCTGAACACAATTATACAGAGAAAGGCTATGAAAAAACAATTTCTCTGCTTCCGCAAAAACTTACAAAAAACGAGCCGGTAATATTCGGTGATGTTAAAAACCAGCCACTTGTCTATGTTTCAAAGGATGAACCTCAAATTACGGTTATTGTAAATACAACTGAAAAAGTCACTAAAAAAACTATCACTAACAACAGTTGGAAAATACTTTTGTCTTGTTTGTTGGCAACATTTACGATTATTGCGGTAATCGGACTTTACACATATTATTTGTATATCAATATCAGACAGCTTTTTAAAGGTATTATTGCGATTTCCAAAGGTAATTACGAACGCCAAATAAGACTTTTGACAACAGCTTTCACACCGCATGAAATCATCTTTCTTGCCTTTGAATTCAACCGTATGGCAACGGAAATTCATAAATCATATATCCAATTAAAGAAAAACAACGTAGAATTGAAACAATTAAACGAATTTCGCTCCAATTTGATTGATACGGTAAGCCATGAACTCAGGACACCTTTGACAAGCATTCAAGGTTACACAACACGTTTGATGCGTCAAGATATCGTTATTGACGAAGAAACAAAACAAAAATCTTTAAGGATTATCAAAGAGCAATCCGAACGTTTGAAACGACTTATTGAGGATTTGTTAACCATTCCCGATATTGAAGGAATGCGCTTGAGAACGAAAGTTGAAGAAGTTTGGGTACCTGAAATATTGGAAGAAGCTCGCGTTTTGATTAAAAATAAAGAGCACAAAGAAATTGTTTTCAATATTGCAGAAGATTTTCCGCTCGTTCAGGCTGATAAAGACAGGCTTTTGCAAGTATTTGTAAACCTTCTTGAAAACGGTGCAAAATATGCCTTGGAAGGTTCAAAAATCATTGTAGATACAGCGATTAGTGGTAAAAAAGCAAAAATATTTTTCAAAAATGATTGCGAAGTTATACCGCATGCAAAACTAAAAAAACTTTTTGAAAAATTTATACGCCTTGATGACAATACGACAAGAACAACGCGTGGAACAGGTTTGGGCTTGTTTATTGTAAAAAGTTTGATTGAAGCAATGAATGGCGACATAAAACTTCACAGTGACGAAAATTGCGGATTTTGTGCAGAAGTAACGTTGAGGCTGGCATGAAACGCGCAATAGAATACGCAAAACTTGCAGGCAAAGAAATTCCGATAGGTGCAGTGATTGTCAAAGACGGAGAAGTTATCTCGGGTGCGTTCAATCGCAAAGAGGAACTTAATGATGTGACAGCACATGCAGAAATTCTTGCAATTCGAGAAGCATCGAAAATTTTGGGACGCTGGCGACTTGATGACTGCGAAATGTACGTAACGCTTGAGCCTTGTCCTATGTGTGCATGGGCGATTATAAATTCTCGCATAAAAACAGTTTATTTCGGCTCTTACGACGTGAATTACGGCGCATTAGGTTCAACAACAGACTTGCGCAAATTCGCCGGTTCCAAACTCAAAGTTTATGGCGGGATTATGGAAACAGAGTGTGACAAAATATTAAACGAATATTTTAACAATTTGCGTTTTAAAAAATCTAACTCACAAATTTGATCAATTTTTTGATATCCTTGTTCCAAATCCCGTTCCAGTTGCGAATAATTACATCTGCAGGACAAATTCCTGACATAGTATATTCTTTTATTGCATCAAGAAATTTTTCTTCTCCTGTATTTTCATTTATCAAAGCTTTTTCTGCAATATACAAAATTTCTTTTGCAAAGTCTTTTACGTAGAATTTGCCGATTTTTGCATTCATAGCACTTTTTGGAACACTATAACGCAATTCCGAAAAATCTCGGTAATCAAACGACGAAAAAAGTTCTTCAATTTCATTCATTGCTGATTGATTGTACAAAATCCCCTTATAAATCGCCAAAATCGAATATTGCAAACCTTTTCCGACACAATCGTGATTTCTTATTTCTAAAAAATTACGCAATCTGACCTCAGGAAAATAAAGATTTGCATGAAGTTCAAAATCAGAAATATCAGCTTCAAATCCCTCGTAACCGTTTTGCATAAATTCAGCAAAATTAATTTTTCCGTTTATTGGTACCACGTCACTATTACGGTTAATAAAAATCATAGGAGTTTCCAAAACATAATCAATATATTCATCAAACGAAAAATCCTCAATTTGTCCGACAAAACCGCACCTGTCATTATCGGTATTTAACCAGCTCAGAGCGCGAAAACTCTTGTAACCCGTTTCAACCCCGCCTCGTATCGGCGAATTTGCAAACATTGCAGTCATAAACGGTGTAAGTTTATTGGCGACTTTAAATTTTTCAACCGCATCTTCCTCATCTTTGAAATCAATGCAGCATTGAATACCTGCTGTTTCTCGCATCATAACGTCAGACAAAATTCCCCAGAGATATTTTGCCATAAGTTTGTAACGTTTTTTGGGGATAATTCCGATATTTTTGTTTGTAGAAAGAGGTGAAACACCATAATTTAAAAGACTTATGTTAAATTTATTCAAAACATAAGACATTTTTCTATCTAGAGTTTCAATTTTGTTTTTAATATCTTGAATTGTATTTTCGGGCTTGATACTCAATTCAATTTGACACCCCGGCTCAAGTGTTATTGTGTCATGTTCTTGTTTCAAACCTATGATATTATAATCGTCAGTGATATAATCCCAATTTTCTTCTCTTGCAAAACTCCTTAAAAAATTACAAATTCCAAACTCCGAACCATAATCAACAGCTCTTGATGTAACTGGAAAAATCGGGAGTCTTTCATATTCCATTCCGATTTTACAGGTATTTTTGCATCCAACTTTAAATGACTCTAAAATTTCTTCTTTTCCTAGTTTGTGTGCTGTTTGCATGGTTAACTCCTTAACTAAATTATAACATCATCAAAATAGCAAAAGAAAAAATTTAAAACATTTGCCTGTCTGTGGTATTATTATAGGTAAGATGAACTACTTCGAACGGGCAAAATACTTTAGAACAAAAAAACGACTCGGTCAAAACTTTTTGATTGACGGTCAAACAATTAGCGATATCATTGATTTTGCAGACATAAAACCTGATGATACGGTTATAGAAATTGGTCCCGGAGTCGGTTTTGTGACTGAACAACTGGTGAAACATGCAAAACAGGTTATTGCAATTGAACTTGATGAAGAAGCGATTAGAGAGCTCAAAAAACTTGATGCACAAAACCTCACAATTATTCATAATGATATTTTGAAACAAGATTTGTCGGAATTATGCGATGGTAAAGTTAAAATTGTTGCAAATATTCCATACTATATTACAAGTCCGATTATCGCACATTTGCTCGGTGAAATCGACGATTTGAACAACAAAAATCGTAACAAAATTACCGATATTTTGCTTATGGTTCAAGAAGAAGTTGCGCGCAGAATGGTTGCCACAGAAAACTCATCAGGCAAACAATACGGATTATTGACAATATTGTCGCAATTCTGGGCTGATGTAAAAATTATGAAACTTGTCGGCAGACGTTCGTTTTTTCCTGCACCAAAAGTAAATTCAGCACTTGTAAAACTCATTGTGAGAGAAAAACCGTTGCTTGAATTATCAGATTATTCCCATTTTAGAAAAGTGATTAAAGCCGGATTTTCACAGCGTAGAAAAAATATTAAAAACTGTCTGTTATCAGGTGGATTTTCAAAAGAAAAAATCACATCCGCACTCAATTCACTTGACTTAGACGAAAACATCAGAGGAGAAAAACTTTCAATTGAGATGTTCGGAAAACTGTCGGAGGAGTTAGCACCCACCCATTAACCCTCTCAAGGACGGAGAAAATCTATACCCTCCTTTGAGAGGAGGGTCGAAATCTATGATTTCGGGGTGGATGAAAATAAATATGAAATACAATCATTCAAAAATACAAAAACAAAATGCAAAAGATTTAAGAAATAATCCTACACAACCTGAACAAATTTTATGGTTATACTTAAAAAAAAGTCAACTAAACGGGTTAAAATTCAGACGACAACAGCCAATAGGAAAATATATTGTTGATTTTTTATGCTGTTCAAAAAAGCTTGTTATAGAACTTGATGGCGGTCAACATAGTGAAACAGAGGAATATGATAAAATTCGTGATAAATTTTTAGAAGCTGAAGGATATAAAGTTATAAGAATTTGGAATAATGATGTTTATGATAATATTGAAGGTGTTATGGAATATTTAAATAATGAAATAAAACACCCACCCCTAACCCCTCCCCTCAAGGGAGGGGAAAAAACTTCACCCACTCCAAAATCAAAGGAGGGTATAGATCGTGCCCCCTCCCTTGAGGGGAGGGGGACAGGGGGTGGGTGTATAAAAATCCAATGTCCTGCAAAAATCAACCTGACTTTAAAGGTTACAGGCAAGCGTCCTGACGGGTTTCATAATATTGAAAGTATTATGCAAACCATTAGCCTTTACGACTATTTAACCATAAAGGCGGAACCTGTCGAAAAAACCGAAATTATTTTATCCGGTAACAACACCGAGATCCCATACAATGAAAAAAATCTCGTTTATAAAGCTGTTGAATTATTTCCAATCCCCTCACCACATAAAATTGAAATTTATATTGAAAAAAATATTCCTGTTTCGGCAGGTCTTGCGGGCGGAAGTACCGATTGTGCAGGCACACTCTTTGGACTTAATGAACTTTTCGGATGTCCATTGTCAAAAGAGCAACTTCACACACTTTGTGCAAAACTCGGTTCTGACCTTAATTTCTGCTTAGAAGGTGGTCGACAAATGACATCTGGACGTGGCGAAATCCTTGAACCATTACCTTTTGAGGAATTTAATGTATCATTGATTAAGCCTGAAAATCTCGGCATAAGCGCAAAAGAAGCTTATACAAAGTTTTCGGCAAAACAGGGGAAAAGCGATTTTGCAAATGATTTGGAATGGGCGGTAATTGATGATTATCTTGAATTACAAACAATTAAAAATCTGTACCCTCAATCAATGATGTCAGGGTCAGGCTCAACTTATTTTATGATTAATGATGAATTCAAACCGCTTGAAGGTTATGAAATTTTTAATAACTTAAAAGCAATACCAAACGGTATAAAAAAACACCCCTAATGGGGTGTTTTTATTATTTTCCTGCTGCTGCATTAAGTTCTTGTTGCCTTCTTGCCATTTCTGTATCACGCTCTGTTCGGTCTGTAAATATATTACTTCTGTTGTTGCTACAATCCGTGTACCAGTAAGTATCTATATTATGATTCCTTCTAGCACCATTATACTGTCCGCTAAAGTTGTGTATTCGACCCCGCATAGGTTCACGAGATCTTATACCATCTGTTTCGGCATCACAATCAACAACATATTTTTTGCCTCTTAACTCAGGATGTGCTAAACCATCAAATTCGGTGTAACATCTAAACTCATCGCCAACTTTCATATTGAGAGCATGTCTGTAATTTGTACAACCGTGAATCATTTTTAATTCATGTGCAACTTGTAATGCTTCCGCGTGAGAAAGTCTTGATCCATCTTCATGACGATATTTAGCCACAACAATTTTGTATGGATCGTCACCGCGTATTATTGTATGAGCACAGTAGTTTACTTCCTGTTGAACAACATCATGGAATTCGTCAGGTGTAAGTTCACAAACTTGTTGTTCTTCTTCTTGTTCTTCCTGTTCTTCAATTACAGGTTGCGGTTTAGCCGGAGCATAAGCTTCTTTTTCCGGTCCGCCATTATCTCTGAGTTTGTTTTTGAAGTAACCACCAAGTGTCAATGGTACAACACCTGCCGCTGCACCGTAACCTGAGATTGTTACGCCTGCACCTGCTGCTGCTGAAGAACCTGCAACAGCACCGCCTGCGGCACTTCCGGCTCCGGCGCCTGCACTTGATGCTGCACCTGCACCAACTGTAATTTCAGGAAGTAACAACGCACCTGCTGTAGCTACAGCTGCTGTAGTACCGCCGATTATGGCGACTTGTTTTAGTTCTGTATAATCTTTTTCCCAGTTTCTGCCGTTTCCGTTGTAATCTTCTCTATCACTTGCTCTATGAACCATATCGCATACGGCATCATCATCAAGTTGAAGATTTTGTGCTGCATCACGACGTTCTTTCAGTGACAAATAATAATTTCTTGTTTCTCCGGGTTGTGTGTGTTCATTCATTAACCCTTCACAGAACTGTTTATATTTAGCTTGTGAGAAATTTCCGTTTTCATCATAGAATTGGTCATGGTGAGATTGAATATAATTTAATGCATCTTTATTTTTCAGACGTTCATTATGGACAAGGTTTTGCTCTGCCCATGCGTTAGCGCGTCTGCGAGCTTCGCGTCTCCCAATGCCTTGTTGTCTGAGGTCGTTATAATAATCATTTCTTGCATTTTTTCTTTCTCGCTCAGCAGCTTTATATTCATTTTTTGTCAGATAAGTTCTTGTAGAATAAAAACCTTCTCTATAAGCTTCGTTTCTTACATAATCTTCTGCCAAACCTTGTGCTTCGTCTGCTGTTACAGTAGTGCCGTCTTCTCTGCCGTTAGCGATAAAGTCTGCTCTGGCTTGAGCTATGGCATTATTACGACCTTCTTCTGTATGCAAAGTTCTTGGAGTAGTCAGTTGTACTTGATTATCCTTAAACATAATCTGTTCTTGAACCTGTTCAACCGTTTGCGGTTCAACTCTTGCTGGTTGTTGTATTTCATCAACCTCTGTAACTTCACCTGTTTGCGCAGTTTGTACAGTTTGTTCAGTTTGAACTACTTCATTAGTTTGTTCAACTTCACCGACACCGCCAGCGTTTTGGTTTTGATGTGAAAATTCCACGCCCAAATCGCTTCTTACTTCATCAGCAGGAGTATCGTTTGTTTGTATTTGAGTTGAAGCATTTTCTCTGCCAATCGGTACTGTAATACCCAGTGCCTCCATGCGTCCGCGAGTATATGCCATTTGTTCGTCTGTTTTTGCCTTAAACTCCGCAGCATAATCTTTCATGCCGTACTTGGTCGGATCGAAAT
>CAYPDZ010000003.1:37943-46410 GCA_964409575.1 uncultured Muribaculaceae bacterium
TTTGCCTTAAACTCCGCAGCATAATCTTTCATGCCGTACTTGGTCGGATCGAAATCTAATCCCATAACTTTTCCCTTTCAAATATTCTCGTTTTTTCATCCTTGGGCGACTCATTCAGTGACTTGATAAATTTTGGTGTCACTTTCCAAATCGCTTACTTTGATATTTTTTCAATATCGGATGATTTTATCCCCTGTACACATGTAAAAAATTTTCACACTCAAAAATTGCTTGATTTGGAACATGTTTCTTAACATTTGTTAACAAAAAGCATTTATTCCCCTCTCCTAGTTTAGGAGAGGGTGAGGGGTGGGGTCAAATGACTATTCACATATCTGGGAATATAGTGTATTATAGGTTTATGGTTATTTTAGAAGTTAAAAATTTAAATCTCGGATTTAACTGTGAATGTGGATTTCGTCAGGCGCTTTTTGATGTGTCTTTTTCGCTTGAAAAAGGTAAAATGCATGCACTCGTAGGCGAATCAGGATGTGGAAAAACAATCAGTGCGATGAGTGTTTTGCAATTGTTGCCAAAAACCGCCAAAATCACAAGCGGGCAAATTCTTTTCAATGGTGAAAATCTTTTGAATAAAAAGAATTTACGTGACATTCGCGGGAGTAAAATTGCTCTTATTCCGCAAGATCCGATGACGTCACTAAATCCGCTTTATACAGTTGGTAATCAGCTTTTAGAGGTTATAAAAATTCATCAGAATTTAAAAGGTGATGAGGCTTATAAAAAAGCTGTTGAAGCTCTTGATGCTGTGCAAATTCCATGTGCACGCGAGCGAATGAAGTCTTATCCGCACGAATTTTCAGGCGGAATGAAACAGCGTGCAATTATTGCAATGGCTTTAGCTTGTAATGCAGAAATTTTAATTGCAGACGAACCAACAACGGCACTTGATGTGACAATTCAAGCACAAATTATGAATTTACTTGATGAAATTAAAAAAAACAGGCAAACATCAATACTTTTAATTACACATGATTTGGCGCTTGTTGGCGAAAATTCGGATTACACGTCAGTAATGTATGCGGGCAGAATTGTCGAAACAGCATCGTCAAACGAGTTTTTTGCAAATCCAAAACATCCTTATTCCAATGCTCTGTTGCGTTCTTTGCCGTCATGTGAAAATGCAAGGCTTGAAACAATTCAAGGTCAACCACCTACAATTTTGCAAGATATATCGGGATGTCGCTTTCACCCACGCTGTGAAAAATGTATGGAAATTTGCACCCAAAAAGTCCCAACACTTGATAATGTTGCCAAAAATCACACCTGCGCATGTTTTTTGAATTAATAATGAATTAAGATACAGAGTGTTATTTGGGGATTATGCATCCCCAAATAACACATTTCACATAAAAAACCACAAAATAATCTTTGCATAACGTGCAATAAACAAAGCTGCAAAACTGAAAACCATATCATAGATTATTTTTGTACCACTTTGTGCGCAAATCCATCCGCTCATAAACGCCCAACCTTCGTGCCTTAAACTTGCAATGAAAAGCATATAAAGAACACCTATCAAATGAATAGTTAAAACACCTACAATTACAGCTTTTAAGATATTTTTATTAGAAAATCCGCTTTTCAAAATTGAACCTGCAAAAAACACGGCAGGGATGTACGCCAAAATATATCCAAAACCGTATTCTAACAAGTATTTTAGCCCGCCACCAAGTGCAAAAACAGGAATTGCAATCAGTCCTAGCAAAATATAGAGCGAAATACTTATAATTCCGTATTTTCTACCTAAAAATGCTCCAACAAACATCACAACAGGAATTTGCGGAATAAATTTATATGTGTGGATAAAATCTTTAAAACTCAAATCTGCGCCGTCAAATAGTCCTTTTGGAATTATAAAATGACTCACGTTAAACTGAACAAAAGTCGCAAGAATAATCAAAAAAGTACAGCACAAAATCAATAGAATACTGCCAAATGATAACTTTATACCCTCTATTTGTTTTTTTACCAGTTTAACTTTAGTTGTCATAAGATATTTTCCCGTTCAAGTTTTTGATATTTTTTTCGTACAATGTTTTGAATTTATCGTAAAAAATATTTTCCGTCCACATAATCAATGCATCTTCGTTATTATCCTGATAATAACCTTTACGTGTTCCAAGCGACTTAAATCCGTATTTTTCATAAAGTCCGATTGCCGCAACATTGCCGACACGCACCTCAAGAGTAATGAATTTAACCATAGATTTGTAACATTCATCAATTATGGTTTTCAAAAGAGCTTCTGCAATGTGTTTGCGTCTATAATCAGGCAAAACGGCAATTGTTGTAATGTGTGCTTCTTCCAAAATTTTCCAACAACCACAATATGCAACCAGTTTTCCGTCTTTATCAAACGCACTGAAATAACGTGCCAAATCGTTTGATAACTCACTCATAAATGACTCTTTCGACCAGTGATGCTGTCCGTAAGCCTGTTCCTCAAGCGCAATTACGGCATCAATATCTGTTTTTTCCATCGGTTTTATTTTGATTGTGAACATATACTGATTTTATCATAGAAAAAACTGACCCGTCGATTTATTAAATTTTGTTTACCTCTTGATAAAAAGTGCTTAATATGATATATTTAGCAATAAGAGAGTAGAATTGAGGGCAAAATTATGAAAAATATTGTTGTTTATACGGATAAGAACGAATCAAAATTGGCTGATGTTTTGGCTCAAATTGAAGATGCAAACGTCAGAATTGAAAATGCTGAAAATTTAAGAGATTATGAAATCTTAAATCCGGGATTGGTTGTGATTGAAAGCGTCCCAAATATCAAAGATGTTCTTATGACAACAAAGTTCAAAGCACCGGCATTATTTATCGGTGAGGTTTTCAAAGGTTGCACTGTCAGAGCTGTTTTGTTTGATTTTATCAAAACTCCGGTTGACAACATGGAACTTGTTATTAGAGCTAATGCTCTTTTGAAATACAAAGAGTTACGTGACAAATTAAAAGTTGTATCTACAACAGATGAACTCACCGGACTTCATAACAGAAAATATATGCAAGAACGCCTTGAACAAGAAATTTCGCGTGCAAGACGTTACGGCAACAAGCTTTCTTGTCTGTTGTTTGATTTGGACTTTTTCAAAGTTGTTAATGATATTTATGGTTACGAATGGGGCGATGTGTTATTGCGCTCTGTAGCTGATAAACTCAGACAATTAATCAGAAAAGAAGATATTTTGACTCGTTACGGCGACGAAGAATTTTTGTTGATTTTGCCTAACACATCGGAAGAAAACGCTTTCTTGTTTGCTGAAAGATTTAGAAAAGATATTGAAAAAATGGAATTTATTCCTGCAGGCGAAGAAGAAAGACATCCGATTACAATTTCTGGCGGTATTTCTACTTATCCGTGCATTCAAGATACTGAAGAAGACGCAAATACAATCATTCGTTACGCAGAACACGCGTTGTATAACGCTAAAAAACGCGGTAAAAATAAAATTGTTCAATTCTCAAAATTGAACCTTGGTGAAGGTTAGCGCGAACGAGCAAGACAGCGCAGACGAGTAATAATTATTATTCGCTTACTCCATAACCAAACAAAGCGAAATCGTATTTTATCGGGTCTTTTGGATCGAATTTGCGTAAGTTTTCCGTTATTTCAAGAACGGATTTAAAATCATTTGCATTTCGTGTCAAAAGTCCCATTTCACGCGAGAGTCTTGCAACATGTGTATCTAAAGGGATTAGAAGGTCAGATGTGGGCATAAAATCCCAAATTCCGAAATCTACCGAACTTTTTCTGACCATCCACCTGAGAAACATACACATGCGTTTCATTGCACTGCCTTTATTGGCATCAGGTATCATAAACTTAAAACCAACAGTATCGCAATCTTTTGCGCGCGAATAAAAATAATCTGTTACAGGAATAAACATATTTTCTTTTTGGGAAAGGTTATAGCCGTATTTAAAAAGTTCCTCAAGTCCGCCATCTTTTTCGTACAATTGGTGTAAAATTAAAAAAATTTGAGCAAAATCGTCAGGTTTTCCAAAACGATAATTAAAATCACCTAATAATTTTGGTTCAAAATTCATTATAAAATTATAAGGTTCGTTTTGTGCGATTTCGAATAATTGGTCTAATTTTTTAATAAAAACTTCCCGTCTGCCATAAGCGACAAGTGAAGCAATAAATCCGGCAATTTCAATATCATTTTTTTCGGTAAATCTATGTGGAAATTGTACCGGATCATTTTTTATAAACTCAACAGTTTCATATTTTCCAGCCAGTTTATCAATCTCAATTTTTGTAATCATAATAAAATTCTAGCATAAATATCATTCCCAAAAAACGAAAACAAAATTGATGAAAATTATTAAAAAATAATAAATTTTTCTTGTTTATACGGCTTGATAAATTATAATATATTTAAAAGAGGAAAAGAAAATGTCACATAAACACGATAAAAAAAGTAATAATCCGTTTAAAAACGAGGATTTGGATGAACAAATTAACAACGAAACTCCTGTAGAAGAAACTGCAGAAGAAATAAAAGAAGAAGCGAAACAGGCAGATGACGAATTGCAGAAAAAATTTGATGCTCTTAATCAGCAGTATTTAAGACTTGCTGCGGATTTTGACAATTATCGCAAACGCCAAGAACATGAGCGCGAAGAACTTTTGAAATTCGGCACAGAAAGCGCTTTGAAAAAAATGATTGAAGTTCTTGACAATTTTGAACGCGGCAAAAAAGCACTCGAAAATGTTGAAGATTGCCAAAAGGTTAAAGAAAGTTTTGATTTAGTTCATAAACAAACAATTGAGGCTTTGAAAAAACTTGGACTTGAAGAAATTGAAACAGAAGGGAAAGAATTTGACCCGAATTTTCACGATGCCGTAATGCAAACGCCGTCATCAGAACACCCAGAACACACTGTTATTAATGAATTGCAAAAGGGTTACAAAATGGGCGATAAAGTTTTAAGACCCGCACTTGTAAATGTTGCAACTTCACAAGAATAATTTTGCATGATAAAATAATGTTATCAGAATAGGGAAGAATTAATGACAGATTATTATGAAATATTGGGCGTTTCAAAAGACGCAACCAAAGATGAGATAAAATCAGCTTTCAGAAAGAAAGCCAGAACATTGCACCCCGACGTAAATAAAGAACCGGATGCAGAAGAAAAATTTAAAGAGCTCGGTAAAGCTTATGAAACTTTATCAGATGATAACAAACGCGCAACTTACGACAGATATGGTGAAGACGGTTTGAAAAATGCCGGATTTGATACAGGCGGACCATTTGCCGGTGGCTTTGGTGATTTGAACGATATTTTTAATTCTTTCTTTGGCGGAATGGGCGGTTTCGGATTTGGCGGAGGACGTCCTGACCCTAATGCGCCGATTGAGGGCGACGATTTAAGACTTGATATTGAAATTGATTTTGAACAAGCTGTTTTTGGCTGTGAAAAAGAAATTAAATTTGACCATTTGGAAGTTTGTTCGGAATGCAACGGAACAGGTGCACAGAAAGGTACACAGCCCGTGACTTGTCCGACATGTCACGGAACAGGACATGTTCAACAGGTTATGAGAACTCCGCTTGGGTCAATTTCTCAAATTGTAACTTGTCCTGATTGCCACGGTGCTGGCAGAAAAATTACCAACCCTTGCAAAGCTTGCGGTGGTCACGGGAAAATCGAAAAAGAAAAGAAACTTAAAATAAAAATTCCTGCAGGCGTTGATAATATGTCTAAAATCAGAGTTTCACGCGAAGGTGATGCAGGTACAAATGGCGGACCAGCAGGAGATTTGTACGTAGTATTGCACGTAAAAGCTTCCGATTACTTCAAACGCGACGGAAATGATGTTTATACAAGGCTTGATATTACACCTGCTCAAGCTGTTCTGGGTGACAAAATTGTTATCAAAACTCTTGACGGTGAAAAAGAAATTGTGGTTCAAGCCGGTGTGCAGAGCGGAAACTCAATTAAAATCAAAGGTGCAGGTATTCCGTATGTCGCAAGACCGACTCAAAGAGGCGATCATGTTGTAGTTGTTTCTGTTGTCACTCCGACAAAATTTTCTGACGAAGAAAGAAATTTGTATAAGAAATTATACGAAATTCAACATGGTTCAAAAATCCATCATTCTTCCGTGATGGACAAAGTTAAGGGAGTTTTTCATGCGTAAGCTTTTAATTTGTTTAGGAATAATTTTGATTACATCAACTGCCGCATTTTCTGCAACAATTCCCGAAGATGTTCAGCAGTTAATTAACAATGATTTTCCAAAAACAAATTTTCGTTTTGACGGGCTTGTGATTTTGCCTGACAATACGGTTTATTTGCCGTTGTTTCCGGCAAAAACCATAACTCCGGAGACTCTAAAGATAAAAGAAACCGTTCCGGCATCAAAAACTCTTGCTTCAAAACCCAATATCGTCATTTTTAACAATGATTTTGCCCTTTTGAAAGTTATGACCGATACAAAAGGTAACAAAACCATTTATAAAATGGCAAATCCGCCTCTTGAAGTCAGAACAGGTTTGCTTCCACAAGATTTGTTGGTACCAAAAGGGCTGGTAATTCCGGAAAATTTAAAATCTATTATCGGAAATTTGCAAATCCAAACAATTGATGACCCTGGAATTAGAATTGAACGGACAAAACCTATTGTTACGCAACTAACCGGTTCAACATTGAAAACTCTGGCACAAATTCCTGCGTTAAAAAATAAAAATTTCTACGTTTCTTCACCTTATTCAAAAAATATTCAAGTTCTGAATATGGGTGCAAAAACTCCCGAGTATTCTCTGAAACAAAACAATGTACCGATTTCAATGAAGGTTTACAATAACGAATTTTTGTTAGTAACAGCTTTTGACAAACCGTCGGTTGATGTAATTTCTCTTGCAGATGACCAAATTATCAAACAGATTTACACAAAAACTCAACCAAATGAAATTTTAATAGACAAAAACAAAAATATCGCGTATATTTCAAGTTCGCTCGACTCCTCAATTTATATGCTTAACTTGGAAACAATGACTCTCTCAAAACAGATTAAAATCACAGGTATGTGTGAAAAGTTAACTCTTTCCGATGATGGAACAAAATTGTTTTATTACGACAAAAAAACTTGCGATATATGGGCGATTGAGCTTGATAACAATTATTTGTTGAAAGAAATCGGTAGATTTCCAAATGTTTCAAAAATTCTTTATTCAAATAAAAAAATCTATGTTACAAGCAGAACAAAAAATCGTCTTGCAATAATTGATTACGACACAGTCGGACTTATGTCAGAAACCGAAATTTGCGACAAACCTATTGATATGATTGCATTTCACGATAGAATTTATATCTTAGGTGCCGGCGACAATTCAATTCAAGTGTTGGATGCAAAAACAGATGAATTGACAAGTTCGATTTATCTCGGTACAAACGGTTTTTCAACAAAAATTTCTCACATTGATGATACAAACATTGCACTGATTACTGATACAAAAGCCTCTTTATACACGGTTTTTGACCTCGGTACAAATAAGATAATAAAAACCGTTCCGATTGATATTCCGGCAAATTCAATTGTTGTAACGGAAAAGGTGAAAAAGATTAATAAATGAAATATTTTGATGATATAACAGAAAATGTTTTAGTTGAATTGGAAAAAACTCAAAAACAATTTTGGAATATTTCTCGTGTTACGGCAGAATTTTTATACGTATTAATTCGTGAAAAAAAAGCCAAAAATGTTCTTGAAATAGGCACGTCTAACGGCTATTCAGGTATTTGGCTCGGCAAAGCTGTCAAAGAAAACGGTGGGCATCTGACGACGATTGAATTTTACGACAAACGTCTTGATGTTGCTAAAGAAAATTTCAAAATTTGTGGAGTTGATGACGTAATCACGCCATTGCAAGGCTCTGCACTGATGCATTTGGAATATTTGCCGGATGATTTTAAGATAGATTTTGCGTTTATAGATGCAAATAAATCCGAATACATAAAATACTTTGAAATTATTGATAAACACCTCGTACAGGGCGGAATAATAGCTTGTGATAACGTTTTGTCACATGAGGCAAAATGTAAACCGTTTATTGATGCGATAAACGCACATCCCGATTATGAAAATGTCGTTCTGCCTCTACCTGCCGGTCTTTCTTTGGCAAGAAAGTTAACAACTTCCACTGCAAATTAAATTATTGACATAAAAAATTTATATCATAGAATGAGCTTAGGGGGTGTGTTTATGCAAGTTTCTAATGTTAGTAATGTTTCTTTCAGTGGAATGGCCATTAAAATTCCGTTTCGACAAATTCAAAGTGCGCGGGATGCAATTGCCCAATGGAATATTTTAAAGTATCCTAAATATTAAAAGGTGATGCGGATTGTGCCTTCGATTTTATGGAAGGCGGCGGAGAAAGAGCTCATTTATTTTTTAATACTCCAAAAGCCATGGAACGATACT
>CAYPDZ010000004.1:0-12834 GCA_964409575.1 uncultured Muribaculaceae bacterium
CCTAATAAGATATAATTTTAAACATTGACGAATATTGCCACTAAATGATATAATACTCTTGAAAGTTTAAGTGAAGAATATGGAAAACATTTGCCAAATTGCGAAAATAATATTGATAGCGATTACGCATATATGTATGCAAAAAAAGCAGAATGGCAAACATTACTGCATGATGTTTTGGGTCTGCTAAATCCTATTGGAGCATTTTTAAATACTCTTAGAATTTTTGTATCAAATTACATAGAACTTTTATATCATGCGTATTATTTAAAAGAATTTGAAATGGATAAGTATTATCATTCGAAAGCTAACTGTGAGGCGGTACAAGAAATGGGGATTGTTGGTGAAAAATCTGCTATTTTTTTAAGTGATCAAAAGGAAAAATTTGATCAATGGCATAATATGTATGCCAGATCTCACAAAGTAACAGTTGAAGAAGCAATTGCAGATTCAGAAAGAGATCAAGTCGCAAACAGGTTAGGACGAGAAAGAGGGCGTAAGTATCCATATTGTAATTGTTCAATATTGATGCATGATTTATTGCCTGATTACAAAAAATAAAATATTTTATAACAATGGATGGGAAATATAAAGAACAAAATAAATAATAACTATCAAAATGCATATTAATATTATAAAAATATTTGTTCTTACAAAAATTGGCAGCCATAGACTTATTAATGTTACTATTGATAAAATTCTAAAGAATGCAGTATCATTAACCATAAAATGGTTAACATCAGATAATATTAAAATAATGATAACCGTGAAAAATATTGCAAATATTATATTTATAATTTTAAAAATTATATTCATATACATATTATAAACTATATCTAATAAAATACATTAATAATATTTCCATTTTATTAAATTTTCTATAATTTTCAGTTTCTAATTATCCTATCTGCACCTCGAAAAAATAAGAGAATTTTGGCAGGAAAAGTTTGAAAAGTTGTGAAAATATGATGAGAAAAATTCTCTTAAAAAATAAGCATAGCAAAAACCGCCCTCGGCGGTTTTTGAAATTTGTATTCGCACTGATTTTTAGTTTACGGACTAAAATTCGGAGAGGGTGGGATTTGCTCTTGTTCGCTCGCGTTTAACGGGTCTACGGACTTTCTTTTCACAAGCCTTGCTTCAAAGAAAGTTTCTTCGCCCTCAGCTCGCTCACGCAACCCACGAAAAAGTAAGTTCAACTCCTCACCACAAAAAATAAAAACGAGTAAAACTAAAGTTTACTCGTTTTCATTCGGAGAGGGTGGGATTTGCTCTTGTTCGCTCGCGTTTAACGGGTCTACGGACTTTCTTTTCACAAGCCTTGCTTCAAAGAAAGTTTCTTCGCCCTCAGCTCGCTCACGCAACCCACGAAAAAGTAAGTTCAACTCCTCACCACAAAAAATAAAAACGAGTAAAACTAAAGTTTACTCGTTTTCATTCGGAGAGGGTGGGATTTGAACCCACGGTACATTGCTGTACACAGACTTTCGAGATCCGCACCTTAAGCCACTCGGACACCTCTCCTCGCATTATTAATATAACAAAAAAATTATTTTTTTCAATCGATTTGGGACTTATATACAAGTTTACATAGAAATAGTACCAATCTGTCATCCTGAATTTATTTCAGGATCTAATTATTACGAGATGCTGAAACTCAGCATGACGGGTTGCGTCATTGCGAGGGAGCGAATTTGCGGTCAGACGGAATGAAACGAGTCCGGATAGCACTCTGCCGGGCAAACGACTGAGTATCGTTTGCGAGAGGGAGATTGAGCGGAATGCATGAATGTGCAAAGAGCGAAACTCTGAGAGCGTGTAGCAAATTCAAGACAGTGAAGCGACCGCGGCAATCCAGATTATTTTGTCGGCATAGTAATGCCGACCTACTATTTCTATGTAAACTTGTATATAACTCCCATCGATTTACTCTTGAAATTTTTAGACAAATATGTTATAATTGTAACAGAGTTTTATATGAGGATTTTTTATATGTTTGGATTTAACGGATCCCCCCCCGATAAAGATTTGTAGTGAAAAGTTTTATTATAAATTCGGTTTTACATTAGCCGAAGTCTTAGTCACCCTTGGTATCATAGGGGTTGTAGCCGCTCTTACTATGCCATCTTTAATTTCTAATCATCAGAAAAAAGTTTTTGCAACAAAAGCGAAAAAAACTTATTCTGCGATTAGTCAGGCTATAAGACTTTATCAGGCACAAGAGGGAACTATAGGTGACGTTACAGGATTGTTTGATACATCCAATAGTTCTGTAGAGTCTGCTAAGGCTTTTGCTAAATATTTTGACACTCCGGTTAAAACCTGTTATTCTGATTCAGAAGATTGCAGCTATATATTAAAATTAACTTATCCGTTATATGATGAAAGCAATAAGGCTAATATTGGCACCGTGCTGGGAGCCCCATCCAAACCTTATTTTATATTAAAAGACGGTACACTTATTGCTGTTCAACAACATGAGAGCTGTGATCGTAGTTTTACAAGTACAAACTTTAATCCCGACGGTACAGCAGGTGACACATATACTGAACACCAAACAAACTGCGCAACTATATATTTTGATACTAACGGGAGCCAATTACCTAACCAATATGGAATGGATGCTTTTGATATAAGAGTACGGGCTGACGGAAGCTATTACGGCTGGAGTGCATCCGGTTGGGATAACCTTCAAGCTATTTTAAAAGGTGAAGATTTCGACGTTACAAAATATACTTGGGGTCAAGAGAAATAATTTGTGACTTATATCTTTAATTTATTTCTTTATGATGAAAGTGTTTTTCTCCCGTAACATAATCCGAAACTATTTGCCCGTTACCTATAAGTTTGTATTTATATATGGTTAAGCCCTCCAATCCCACAGGACCTCTGGCATGAGTTTTGTTGGTGGAAATTCCGACTTCTGCACCAAAACCGTAGCGAAAACCGTCGGCAAAACGGGTTGAAGCGTTGAAATATACTCCCGCTGAGTCAACTTTGTTCATAAACTTTTCGGCATTTTCTGTATTTTTTGTAATTATGCTATCTGTGTGACCGGAGCCGTATGTGTTTATGTGCTCAATTGCTTCATCAATATTTTTTACTGTTTTGTATGACAAAATTTTATCGCCGTATTCGTGTGACCAGCTTTCGGGGTTTTTGATAAGTTGGATTTCGGATAATTCCAACGCACCTAAAAGGTCATTTTTGTATGGAAAATTCTCGTGGATTAAAAGAGTTTCAACAGCATTGCAGGCACTCGGGTATTGAGTTTTTGCATCTGTTACAACTTTTATTGCCATATCAATATCCGATGTTTCATCGACAAATATATGACAAATTCCGTCAGCGTGACCGAGAACAGGAATTTTTGTATTTTCTTTGATGAATTTTACGAGTTTGTTTCCGCCACGCGGGATAATTAAATTTATATATTTATCGCATTTTAGCATTTCTGCAACATCGTCACGTGTAAATACTTGTTGTACAACGTTTTTGGGGAACTCTTTTATATCGTCGAGTGCCGAATTAATCACTGACATAATTTTTTTATTTGTATTAATGCTTTCTTTTCCGCCTTTTAGAATAACTGCATTGGCAGATTTGATTGCAAGTGAGGAAATTTGAGCGATAACATCAGGACGCGCCTCAAAAATTATTCCTAAAACTCCGATAGGACAAGAAACTTTGTATAATGTCAAATCGCTGTCCAGTTCTCTAACAAGAAGTTTTTTATTAACAGGGTCGTCGAGTTTTGCAATATCTCTAATGCCTTGAACCATATCACGCATTTTGTTTTCGTCAAGTTTAAGACGATTGAATGTAGATTTTGAAAGTTCACCTGTTTCAACGAGTTTTTCTGCATCTTGTAAGTCTTTTTTATTAGCTTCAAAAATCTCTTGTGCCGAGTTTTCAATTTCCTCAGCAATTTTTAAAAGTGCCTGATTTTTTATTTCAGTCGATAAGTCTGCAATTTTTAATGAAGCTTCTTTTGCGTCTTTTGCGATTTTTATAAAGTCCATATTATTTTCCTTTCTCACCCACCCCTAATTGTACCTCTCACAAACGATACTCAATCGTTTGTTCGGCAGAGTCCTCAAGGGAGGGAAAAGCCTGTCATTGCGAACGAATGTGAAGCAATCCAGCTTATTTGTTCCCAAATGGAGGAATTTTTATAAAAGTGTTATGTTATCTCTTGTGATTATCGCATCATAGTTTTTAAATCCGAGAATTTCCATGATGTTGTCGGAATGGCATCCGATAACTTTTTTGCATGAGTCAGACCCGTAATTTACTATACCGCGTGCGATTTCGTTATGCTGTTCGTCCAAAATTGAAATTACGTCACCTTTTTTAAACTCGTTAATAACTTCGCAAACACCGATTGGTAACAAACTTTTTTGTGCAAGCAGTGCCTTTTTAGCACCGTCATTTACAACGATTTTGCCGATAATATTTGTTGCATATCCAATCCAGCGTTTTTTGTCGGATAAACCTTCATTTTGCGGTAAAAACATTGTGCCAAGCTCCTCTCCGTCAAAAATCTTTTTGATTACATAAGGAATTTTGCCGTTAGCGATTAGAACTTTTCCGCCAAAACGTGTAACCATTCTTGCCGCTTCGAGTTTTGTGCGCATTCCGCCTCTGCCGCCTGCTGATGCATCTGTTCCAAGTGCAAGGATTTCATCCGTGACCTCGTCAACTTTTCTTATGATATTCGCATTCGGATTGGTTTTTGGGTTTTCGTCATAAAGTCCTTCAATATCAGAAAGAATTATGAGCAAATCCGCATCAAGTTCAGAGGCAACAAGTGCCGAAAGTTTGTCGTTATCGGAAAAACAAACCTGCATGTGTTCGTATTGCGGATCAACTTCGACGGTTGAAACTGTGTCGTTTTGGTTAATAATCGGTACAACACCGAGCTCTAAAAGTTTGTTTAATGTCGTTCTAAGGCTAAGATAACGTTTTCTCAACGAGAAATCGTCTTCTGTCAAAAGGATTTGAGATGAAACAAGTCCGTATGTATCAAATCCGCTTTCATATATTGACATCAATTTGCCTTGACCGATTGCGGCACAAGCCTGTTTGAGAGCAACGCCTTCCGTGCTTTCAAGTCCCAGACGTTTTTTGCCTAAACCAACGGCGCCCGAGGTTACTACGATAACTTCTTTTCCTTGACGTGCCAAGTGCGACAAATCTTCAATAAACGAGAAAATTCGCGGGAGTGAAACATAGCCGTCATCTCCTCTTAAAATATTTGTTCCGAATTTGAAAACAATTCGTTTTGCGTTAATAAATTCTTTTCTGTCCATAATTAAATTATATTACAAAATCTCAAAAAAAATTTTTTCTGTCAAAAAGTTTTTCAAAATCTAAATCCAGAGCATTCATAATCGAAATAATTACAGATAAGGAAGTGTTAGTTTCACCTCTTTCGATTGTTCCGACTACTTGTCCGTAAGATACTCCTATTTTTTCTGCCAGCTGTTCTTGTGACAGTCCGGCTCTGCTTCGTTCGGCCTTTAGGTTTCTGCCGAATTCTTTAAGTATTTCTTTTTTATTCATACAAAAATTTTAGGTAGTTGACAAATTGTTTTCTACAATTTATTATTTGTATAATACAATGTATATATTGTAAAATGTAATAAAAATATTTTGGAGTAGCTATGGAAAAAAGAGAATTAGCAGAAAATAATTTGTGTTGTTATGAAGAAGGGGAAATGTCACGAAGTGACAGGAGGGGGCTAATTTCGTTTGCGCAGCAAACCGAAACGAACTTATTCACTTATTTACCTATTCACTTATTCACTTCTAAAAAATTAGCATTCACATTGGCGGAGGTCTTAATAACCTTGGGCATCATCGGCGTTGTGGCGGCGATGACGATGCCGGTTATTCTTAATAATATTCAAAAACAGCAATTTGTTTCAAAATACAAAAAAGTCTATTCTGTATTGGCACAAATTTACGAAAGAGCGCGCACGGATAACGGCGGGTATTTTGAAGGTCAGTTCGGATCCGGTAAAGATTATGTTGATTTGTTTTTAAAATACGCCAATGTAATTGAAACTTGTTCAGGTGAGCAATATACCGCTACCAGTTCGTGCCACATGTTTCCTTATTGGCATCTTGATAAATTAGGAGGACTACATGCTGCCCCAGGTTGTTCTGCATTTATAAAACTTTCAGATGGTGCGGTTATAGGTATTAATGACATATCTTTGGATTGTATTAATGACGGTGAATTAAACTCAGCTATTGGTTGTGCGCGAATGCGTGTAGATTTAAACGGACAGAAAAAGCCTAATACCGTCGGTTATGATGTTTTTGATTTTTATTTCACCAAAGACGGAGTACTTCCGCGAGGTCATGAAAAAACAGACGTGTCTGAAACTGCAGCCAGTGGATTTGGCAGAGGCATGACAATACTAAGAACCGGTAAAATTACGTGGTAACAATTATTTTTTATCAGAATAATCCGCTGTGCCGGGGAATGCGTTAGAGCCTGTTGCTTTTCTTGTTATCCAGTATTGAATTTTCGGGATGAATGTTGACAGGAATGCTGCTGATATTGCAAAACCAATTCCCCAGTTCGTGGCGTTTTTAATATAGTTTTCACGGTTGACTTTTTTCAACAAGTCTGCTGTGATTTCGCCGTTTTTAGCTTTTTTGATAATTGTTTCGATATAACTTTCGATTTCTTTCTGTTTTTTCGTAAATGTTTTTTCAGAAATAAATACAAAGTCTTTGTCAAATCCGGCTTGACTAATTTTGCCTGTAAACAAGTTTTGGTCGGATGTTGAACATCTGAATACGTTTTTCAAAAATTCCGGCATATTAATTGCACCGTCTGTAAATACGTCAAAAACTTGTTTTTCGGAAATCATTGCTTTGCCGGCAAGTTTTGGTTGCAATTCTGACATTCCCAGTGCTCGTTTTTTGAATTTTGCAATGTCGGTTTCAGGGTATGTAGATTTAACTTCATTCAAAAGTTCAACAAATCTGTCAACTTCCATTACGCCTTTGTTTTCACGTAAAGCTTTTGAAATTGATGGTGTAATATAAGCTTTTTTGTCAGGGTTGCCGAGGACAAACTCTCTGAAAGCGTCAGGTGTCATTTTGCCACCGTTTGCTTTCAAGACTTCATTCATGTGGTCGGTTACTTGTTGTGCTGCAACAGGATCAAGTCTTGTTGCTTTGCCGTCTTGAAGTTTGTTCAACATCATTGCAATTACCGGCATATTAAACATGTAGAAGTAGCTTGATGAAATGTCGCGGAAAAGAACTTCTGTTCTTTCATATTTGTTTCTTGCGCAAGCACCTCTACCAATCCATACGCCAAAATCTGTTGAAATAAGTCCGTATTTTGGATTGTTTTCAAAGTTATAAGCAAGTGACATCAAAGTTTGCGGTGCCATACCAAATGCAACTTTGTCCTTATCACTATTCAAGAATTTGTCCATTGAATATTGCTGTATGGAATTGTTTTCTTGTTTTTGTTCTTTTGGCTGTTCTTGTGTATTCCTTTTCATCAAGTGTTTTGTTATGCCTTGATTTACTTTTGGTAACACAAGACCTACAAGGCAGTTTGCAAGAAGTATACTTGTTATAACTTTGCCAAATTTGTATTTTGCAATCATTTTTTCAGCTTGTTCAGGATTTTTCTTAAGCTGAGTTTGGAATTTTTTTATGTAATTTTGAACCGGATTTCTCAAACTATCTTTGCCAGTATCAAAATCAGTTTCAGGTAGTTTGAATACTTTTTTACCTATATGTTTGTCAATAAGGTGATTAAATAACGGAACGCCGCTAAACCAAAATGCTGCCCCAATCATTTCTTCGGTTAAACGTTCTCTGGCTTCGGTAAATCCACCCCTTTTGTAAGCCTGATAGGTTCTTCCGCCTTCTACAAATGCTTCTAATAAAATTACAGGTGCAATTGAACGGCTCGCAAGTCCTCTGACGAATTTGCGTCCATAACTGAAATCTTTTAATGTTTGGTTAGGTTTTACGCTTATTTCCATAAAATTTCCCTGATTACATTAATAACCGTGAATGTTTTTTTTTGCGGTAAAAATCCAACTTTTTAATATTTCGTTACATTGCTTACTCTAACTAGCAATGTTTTTTATTTAGGGTTTTTGCTATAATGTGACAGAAGGTGTAGAATGATTAACGCAGTTAATAATAGTGACAAGAGAAACGATTATAAATTGAAAGTCGGTGTTGCTGCGACTACGGTTTTGGCAACGGGTTGTGCGTTAGCGCATATTGCAAAACGCCAAGGCTTTTCGCTATCACCTTCCGCTATCAAAAAAACTCCCGTAAAAGATTGGGCAGTATTTAGTTTGTATGATAAAAAACTACCTGACAGAAAATTAATTGAACTGGAAGAAAAAGAGATTTTTGAACTTGCATCGGCATCTGTTGCAGGCGGGCTCGCCGGTGGGCTTTTATTTGATGACAAACAGTATAAAAAATCTAAAATCAGAGAGTCTGTAAACCAGCTTTTGGGTAATGTTGCAGTGCCTGTGGCTTGTGTCGGCGCAGTTTCGAGATTATACAAAAAAAACAAACCGCAAATTTTGGCAAAAGTTCCGCAGGTAAAAGAAACAGGAAAATTCACCAAAAACTTTAACAAAGTATTGAAAGGTATACCGTTTTCTATTGCAACTGTTGTATCTCTTGGAGTGGGAATTGTACTTGGAAACAGGGTTTCTAATTTTTTAAACGAAAAAGTTTTTCATAAAAAAGTCGACAGAGGAATTAAGGGAACGGACTTTGCGCCTCACGTTGATGACTTAGGAATGGCAGTATCTTTGATGGCTGACAAATCCAAAGGCGCATCATTCATTACAAGAATTGTTCCTGCATTCTTATGTGTTCCGGGTTATCAGGTTGGAACTCACAGGGATTAGTTTTCAGGTTCTTTTAAAACTTTAGCGTAATGGTCTAGTTTATCAATAACAGGTTGATATTTTTCGTAAAGTTCATCTCTGTCAGGTGACATATCCATTTTTGCCTGAAGTGCTGTTTTTAAAAGTTCCGGAATATTCAGAGCAGTCGGGTTTTCGCTTGAAAGATTTGCGTAATATCTGTCAAGAAAATCTGCAGGAATACGTTCTTTCCAGTTATCTTCCCTTGAACTTCCTGGGATATTATAGATTGCATCTGTTATTCCCAGCATGTCATCAAATGAGATTTGGAATTTTGGAGTTGTCATAAGTTCCGAAAATTTTGCAAACACAAGTTCTTGGTCGTTGTTTGCTATTTTTTCACAATATGCGTTTCTTTCGTCTGCTCTGTTTTCGTTTTGATGCAGGTAACCTGCAAGATATAATGGGTCCCAAGCTCCTTGAGTTTTCGTATATTCCTGTCCTTTACCGTCTTTTCTTTGCAGGTAATTCATTGCAGGAATTGTGTCATGATTTCCCAAAATAAACCAGTCGTCAGGATTATTTTTTACGGCGTCTTCAGCTTTTTCCCAGTCAGTAAATGAGATACGTGGTAATTCAAGTTGATTATAAACCATTTTGAACCTGTCAGGATAAGAACAAATATCTTCCCATATTGGCAAATCTTTTGTTATACCATGTTCTTTGAAAGCAGGTAGAATTATGCGCTCAAGAAGTTTTGGGTAATCCCAGTAAAAATCGTATTCATTGTCGTTTTCATCTTTCAGTTCGGAGATGAATATTTCCATATTTTTATCTTTTTTTGAATATGGTTTTGAGGCAAATTCGCTGTCGTCTGCGTGTTTTGCCATTAAGTAGGGTTCAATCAATCCCATAACGTGATCCACTCTGATGTTTTCGGAAAATTCAAGAGCAAAATCAATTTTTTCTTTCAGGAATTTTCCGCCGATATTCAATTCATCCCCAATCATAATTTTTTTAGGGTCTATTACGGGAATATGCCATCTTTGAGATGCCGAATTGTTTTCTCTTGCACCCATTTCCCAATCTTTCAGGAATGCATCTTGATAGCGCCATTCGTCCATTTTAGAACAACCGACAAGAAGGTCATTTATATACTTAAATCCTAATTTTTCACGCCATTCTTTGTTTTCTTTGATTTGTTTTGTTGCTATAAATTGTTCAAATTTGTATTGTTCGATTTCTCTGGAATTATAAATGCTCAATTGTTTGTAGCGTTCAAATGCGTCAGGATTGTCGTTTTCGTATTCTAATATTAAATTTTCATCAAGAGAATTGTGCCATTGAGAAAAATCATCTGTTCCATACTCTCTTGATAGAATTTTGAAAACAGCTTCATCGTTCAGCCTTGCACCGTGTTTGTTTTTGAAGTCTACAAAAGATTTATTAAGAGCAAGCGCTTCGGGTTTACCGTTGAAAAGGTTTTTCCTGAAATTTCCGTAACTTTCTTTTAGTGCAATGTTATAGGTATGTTCAGCTTGTGCAAAGTCAGTCATGTCGTAATCTTTTCCGGATTCAGGCATGCGTGTAACTTTATTGAAAGTTTCTTTGCTCAAGATATGGTCGTATTTTTCTGTTGTAAGTTCTTCCAAATCAATAAAGAGCCTGTTTTTTGCGAATGCCGAGGAATTATAAGGCGAGTTTGAACCTTTTTGTAGCTCTCCGTTCGGTCCCAGTTGAAGTCCGTTAAAGCCGTAAAGGGTCAAAAATTTTATATATTCTTTTGCAGCTTTTCCGTAAGGCGAGCCGATATATGTGTCTCTATCAAGTGCCGGAAAGCAGGAGCCATGTGTTATTACGACTCGTTCTTTGGTGCCCATAATGTCATAAGCTTTATTGACGGTAGATTTTAAATCTAGTTCCTCATCTTTTGTCGGTCGTCTTTGAAAGTTTATGGTGTTATTAATTCCTAAAATGCGCATGATATTATTAAAACTGAACAAAATTTTTTTTTTTGCTATATCTCTGAAATTATTTCCAAATTAGCGTGGCAGCCGATTTCCTCACGGGCAAGAACGGTAATATCGTTCATGTAATTGCTAAGCAATGTAAATAGCAAATGTCTGAGTTCCAGCGGTACAATGAGTTTTGGATTTTGCACCTGATTTTGTTTGATTTTTTTGTTTAATTTGTCTGCAAGAGTTTCTGCAAAATCTGCATCAATTCTGATTATTGCATCATCGTCTTCGTCAAAATTCGGCATGAATTTGTCGAGTGTTTTTTCTGAAATCTCAAATGCGGTAATAACACCGTTTTCATTAATATTGTTTTTGATGATTTGACGAGAAATTGCCAGTCTTATTTTCTTTATCAAATCGGTTTTGGTACAATCTTGTACAAAATCGTTGATTTTTTCAAAAATATAAGTGATGTCTTTGATTGAAATTTTTTCTCTGATTAAACTTGTCAAAATAAATCTCAAATCAGACAGTGACAAGAAATCAGGAATAATGTTTTCTACCAGGTATTCGTTTGTATGACTTACTATATCAATATATTTGTCGAGTTCTTCGTAATCCAAAAGTTCATCAACGTATTTTACAGCACAAAATTCCAATGCTCGTGCGATAAATTCTGTACAAGACAAACCCTTTTGCCAAAAATCTTTTGCTTTGTCTTTTTCTATCCAAATAATTTTTCTGCCTGTGATTTTATCAACATCTGAAACTGAATTTTTAATTTTTTTATCCAGATGAAGTTCGTCATCAAAAAACATCAAAAATTTTGGATAAACGGTTGTTTTGAACACGTCAAGTCCGCGAATTCTTATGCTAAATTCATAAGGATTGAGGTTCTCATCATCTTGAAAAACAATTTTAGGGATTATATAGCCCAACTGTTCGGTCAATTTTAGACGAGATTTGACGGTTTCTGCAACGAGTTCTTCTTCCAAAATTTCTTGTTCGGGGTCAAGTGAACCGAGAATTTCTTCGCTCAAATGGATTGATAGTTTTTCTTCTTTAAGTTTTGAAAACATTGCATCAGGTGAAGTTGCCTGTGCGAGTTTTGTTTTCAGTTCTTCAAGTTCTTTTAAACCCGCAGAAATTTTATCATTAAGTTTTTTTCTTGTAACAGATGCGGGAGCTTCGCCGTCAAGTTCTTTTTTTATTTTTGCGATTTTAGCTTTTCTGTCGCGAATTTTTTCTTGAATTTCAAGACAAATATCGTACGGAGATTGTTCCGGTGAAAGCATTTTTTCCATCTGACTTTTGAATGATGAAATATTTATTACGTCAGAATTGGAATTGCGTTCGGAGTTTTCAGCCTCTTTCATAAAAATGCAGTGGCACAAAAGTTGTCCGTCGTCGCTTTCGGTTTCTTGCATGCTGTATAATTCCCAACCATTCATTGACATTTCGTTTAAAAGGTTTTGAAGTTCTTGTGTATTTTCACTGGAACATGTTTTGATTACGTACTGCATTTTTTTGTTATACATAAATTACTCCTTAATAAGTATTTTTATTGCTTCAATCGCGGTTTTTATTGCTTTGTCGGTATCGTGAACGACAGGATTTTCAAGTCCTAGTTTTTCTCTTTCCTGATTTGCTACAACCAAAAATACAGAACCGACTTGAACTCTTAAAAAACTTCCGACGATGAATAATGCTGCAGATTCCATTTCGGATGCAAGACATCCCATACGTTTCCAAGCTTCCCATTTATTTTGAAGTTCATAGCTGACGGGCATTTTTTCAGGGTTGTGTTGTCCGTAAAAAGAATCTTTGCATTGTACAACGCCTGTATGGGAATTATAGCCTAAGTTTTTTGATGATTGCACAAGTGCATTTACGATATCAAGATTTGCGACTGCCGGAAATTCAATAGGGGCGTACTCTTTTGAAGTGCCTTCCATTCTAATTGCACCTGTTGCAATTACGATATCACCGCCTTTTACGTC
>CAYPDZ010000004.1:12934-36882 GCA_964409575.1 uncultured Muribaculaceae bacterium
CCACTTTTAAGTTTTTGTATTACAAGGTCGGAAATATCCACACCGCCTACAAAAATTACTCTGTAGTCAAGGATTGCATCAAGTTTTTGTTCAACAAGAACCTGTTTTGTAGCAGCTTGAATTTTGTTGTAAACTTGTTCTTCTTTCGTTGCCTTTAATTTTAAATAAGCATCCTCTTTAGCCTTGAATTCACGTGCTGTTTGTTCTTCAAAGTTTTGTTTTTTCAAAGGTGTGTCAAGGTTTTTGTATTGTTTTTCTTTGTCAACCATGAACTGTTGCATTTCCAAAGCTTTTGAATCAATTTCCTTAATTGCTTGTTGAGCGAACGGGAAATTTTCTTGAACTTTTCCGTAATTGATATAGCCCACGCCAGAAGCATGTGCCTGAAGTCCGAAAAGTAATCCTGTACCAAGTAGTAAAGCTGTTAATTTGAAATTTTTCATATATACCTCCATTAATACATTATATCGCCTACACCAAATGTGAAGTAACCGTTTTTGTTACCGTTGTCACCCGGATTGGTAAGCGGAATACCGTAATCTATAGATAACGGTCCCATTCCGGGAACGTAAAGTTTCAAACCGATACCTGCAGATACTGCATAAAGCGGTCTGTCATACAAATCGTTTGTAACTGTTGGGCCAAAAACTTTACCGGCATCAACCCACGCAGTAAATCTTAAATTGTTTAAGAATTGAATTCTTGTTCTGTCGAGGAATGGAATTGGAGTCGCAAATTCTGCACTACCCATAACAAAAGCATCACCCGTACCGACACCGCTCATCTTGAAGCCTCTTACAGTATAAGGTCCGCCTAAACGGTATGCCATAACCTCAGGCATGTTGTCGCCGTGAATTTTTCCGCCACCTTTTGCAGTGAATGATAATGATGATTTTTTACCGACAGGAATATATTGTTTTACCATACCTGTCAATTTGCCGTGAGTTTTGTCAAATCCGTCAAGTCCAAATTCTTCATCAAATCTTAAACTTGCCATTGTACCTTTTCTGGTAACAGTTCCGCCGTCACGCGTATCGTACAATAACGCCGGACTTAAAGACAAGAACAATCCGCCTTCTAACTGTTCTGCACGTTTAGAAATCGGTACGTGGTACCTTGAGTACATGCTTGAAATTTTATTGTAATCACCTTCCGATACGTCAATATTCTCAACACCTAGTGAGAATGTTCCAGTCACGTGTCTGTTAAACTTCATCCTGTGTGCAACGGTTGATTCTACACCGACTCTGCGTTCAATTGCCAAAGGAACTTGATATGAACCAAAATCTCTATAGAAAACTTTGCTCATTAACGAAGTATCGGCGTTGTAGAAGTAAGGTTTGAAATAACTCAATTCTGCTTGAATATTCATTCTGCGTTTAATTGATGAGTCATTAAGGATTACGCCGGTACCTGCGATGCCGTTTAATGAAATTCTTTCTCCACGTCCCAAGAAGTTGTTGTCAGCAATACCGACAGAGCCAAACAATCCTGTAACCGAATCAATACCGCCACCAACAGAAATTGTTGCAGTTCTCTGTTCTTCGATTTCTATTGTTACATCGTATTTATCAGGTTCGTCTGTAGGTTCAATTTCACGTGTTACATCTTTGAACGCTTGTGTTGCATATAATCTGACGATATCTTCTTTGATTAAATTTTCGTTATAAACTGTTCCGGGTTCGGTCAAAATATTACGTTCAATTACGTAATCTTTTGTTTTTTCGTTACCCGCAATCATTATTCGATTGATGGTACCTTCTTTTATACTGATATTAACCGTGCCGTCAGGGTCGTCCGTAACCGATTCAATTCTTGCCAAAATATAGCCTTTTGAACTATAGCAGTCTTGAATTTTTGAGATAGCTTCGTTAATACTTGCGATATTTTGAGGTTTTCCTTTCATATCAATCAGAAAATTCAAAATCTCGTCTGTAGAAACAACAGTGTTTCCTTCGATAGTAAAATCGGTGATAGGAGCGTTTTCTTCCAGTATAATTTTTAAGGTAACTGTTCCGTCAGAATTGTTTACGGGAACAGCTTTCATTTTTTCGGTAAAATATCCCAAATGATAGATAGATTTTAAAGCTTGTTGAACGGTATCTCTGTTATACAGGTCACCTTCCTGAATATTTGCCTGTTCTAGGATAATAGAAGTATCAATGATATTGTTACCGAGAATTTCGACATGCTTAATTTTTCGCGTACCGACTTCTGTTGTGCTGACGGATGCAGAGGTCGTTACAGGAGAGCTTTCGCCAAATTGGGTAGCAGAAGGTGGCTGGAGGTCATGGATTTCATAATCAACCGTATCTCCCCAGAAATTCTCTCTTGCATTTGCCTGTAATGGGCATAAACTTGCCAGCAACAGGGCTATTGAAATTATATGTTTTTTCTTGAGCAAAAAATTTCTACCTTAAAAACTTCTACTATCCTAAAAATATTATATCATAAATTAAAAATTTTGGCTAAACTGTTTATACTATTTTATACATTGTTTATATATTTCATTTTTATTAACGTCGAAAAGTTCCGAAAGTATTGTAGAGATTTCTTTTGCCTTGAAACCTTTTGATTTTAAGAGTTCTATTTTGTCTGAAAAATCTTCATTATCTGAAATATTTTCTCTGAACACAAGTCCGACAATTTCGCCTTTTAGTGTACAAGTTTGAAAATGTTCAATAATTTTTTCTGTTTCATTTATTACAATTTCTTCAAAAACTTTTGTTAATTCACGTCCGACAGCGACAGATGAATTTTGACGACAGGCATGAATTGTTTCCAATGTATTCAACAACCTGTTTGGTGACTCATAGAATACAATATCTGTGGATTTATATTTTTTTAAAATAGTTTCGATTTGTTGTTTTGTTCTTGGTAAAAATCCGACAAACACAAAATCCTCGCCTTTGCGTGGAACTTGTGATAAAAATGTTGCAACGGCGTTTGCACCGGCAAGTGAAGTCACGGTAAAATTATTTTTTCTTAATTCATCGACAATTACTGCTCCGGGGTCGCAAAATAGCGGAGTTCCGGCATCAGAAACGAGGGCGATTTTTTTGCCTTCGCCTAAAATATTTAGAAAATAGTTTACGCGTTCTTTTTCGTTAAATTTGTGATACGAAATGCATTTGGTTTTTATGTCAAAGTGATTAAGGAGTTTTTGCGTAACTCTAATATCTTCACAGGCAATGACATCAACGGATTTTAGAACCTCAATTGCTCTTTGAGTAATATCGCCGAGATTTCCGATTGGAGTCGGTACTATGTAAAAATCGTATTCCTTCATAAGAATATTATATAGGAAACATAAAATAAATTACGAGTGTGACCTCAGTTTCCGTCATTGCGAGCGATTGAAGTGAATAAGTGAATAGGTAAATAAGTGAATAAGTTCGTTATGGTTTGCTTGCGCAAATATTTACCCTCACCCGAATTTGTAAATTCACTTCGTTCATTAACGAATTCATCCCTTTCCAAAGAGAGGGCATTAGCCAAATTCTCGTCATCGTAGACGAGTGGAACAATGCGCTTTGCGCATAGTTTACTATAACTTTTCATACGTTCATTCCTCGTGATTATTATTACAATATACATTATAAACTATATTGTAATATTTCTCAACCCCTATTTTAAATAAAGTTCACAACACATTTGACAAGCGCCGAAAACCTTTGCGGCATGCAGGTTTTTCCTAAAACATCTATATTGCGAAAGATTAAATACTTCTTTAACAGGCATATTTTTTACATTCCCAATCTTTTGCGACAAGCACGGATAAACATCTCCTGCTGGCGTAATCATCATATTAGAATACGGATACATACAAGGTTTATAAATCTCCGAAATCGGCTTGTCACAAGGTGTATTAAAGAATTCCTCAATTTTTTCAAGAGGGCTTTGCGAATATTCAAACTTCGGCGACCATCTGATTTGAACTTTTGATTTTTTACTCAAACTTTCCAGCTCTCTGTAAACTTCCTTAAAATGCTCCATATCAAAATATTTTTCAATTGGATAAGTCTTATTGAATTCCGGCACAAAACTGTCAAACAATATAGAATTTTGTTTCAAATTATTGTTTCTCAAAAACGAAATTGACAAGAAATTAAATTTCATCTCATCACACATTTTGTAAAGTTTTGGCAAATCATCAAGATTATTTTCAAGAACAATCGTTTTTATATCAACCATCGGGCGTTTGGAACGAGAATTCATGTTGTCAAAATTTGTCATAATTTTGTCCCAAATCCCGTCTTTTGCACGGTTTTTGTCATGGTTTTCACCATAACCGTCCAATGAAACGGACAAAAGCATCATTTTACTCTTAATAAACGCATCAATAATTTCATCATTTATCAAAATCCCATTTGAAACAACATTGAGTTTTCCAAAAGTTTTTTTAGACGTTTTCATCAAAATATCAACAAAATCCCTGCGTATCAAAGGTTCACCGCCAACAAGCGTAACAAAAGAATACCAAGGAATTTGGTCAATAATCTTAAACCACTCATCAGTTGTCAATTCATCTTTGTTTCTGTCATTTCCAACATAGCAATACGGACATTGCAAATTACAGCGATAAGTCAGTTCAAAAAAATACCTCAAAGGTATCGGCGCTTTTCCGCTCTTGTCATAATAAGCCGGCAGTGCATATAAATTTCGTCCAAAATCAAATAAGTTAGATAAATTTGCCATACTACCCGCCTATCAAAATCAAACTAACCCACATTACAATAATTCCCGACAAAATACCAACCAGAGATTGGTGCCAATCACCGTATTCTTTCGCCAACGGAAGCAGAGTATCAAACGAAATATAAATCATAATCCCTGCAACTGCTGCCATCAGTGCGCCCACAAGAATTTGCGGCAACAATGCGCCAAAAAGCAACATTCCGACAAGTGCCCCGATAGGTTCTGTTATACCTGACAAAGCTGCATACAGCATTGCATAACGTTTTTTACCCGTAACATGGTACACAGGCAGTGCGACAGCAATCCCTTCGGGAATATTATGAATAGCAATTGCAAGTCCGACTGACAGACCCAATGTGATATTTTGGGTTGTCGTAAAAAATGTCGCCATACCTTCGGGGAAATTGTGTACACAAATTGCAACAGCAGTAACCAATCCGGCACGTTTGATTTTATAATTGCGTCTTGATGGTGTATCAGGATGAAGCATATCTTCCTCATCAATGTGATCAGGCAAAAAATAGTCAATAAGGATTGCAATCAACAGACCTGCGACAAAACCAATAAACGTAATCCATTCATAATTATTAGGAAAATGAACGCTCAAAAGGCTGTTTGCCTCGGGCACCATATCCGTAAATGAAAGGAAAATCATTACACCTGCCGAAAAACCCATTCCGACAGACAAAGCTTTTAAACTTTTTTTCTTGATAATAAACGCAATTCCACCGCCAATTGTCGTCGCAAGACCGGCAAACAGGGTAATTAGCATAGCGGGAACAAAATTTTGCGGTAAATTCATAGGTTATTTTCCTTCCGCAAATTATTCTATCATAAAAATTTAAATCTCAACACCTTGCATCATTTCAACAAGCGTACTAACCGTCGTATCCATGCTCACGATATCAGAAGTTCTCTGTTGCAAAAATGCATTAATCTTTGGCATCATCTCGATTGCAGTATCAAGTCTTGGATTTGTTCCGGGTTGATACATACCAACATCAATCAAGTCTTTGTTCTCACGATAAAGTGCCATCAAAGCACGCATTTTACCCGCTGCTGATTTATGTTCGGGGGTGGCAATAGCGGACATAAGCCTTGAAATACTTCCCAAAACATCAATTGCCGGATAATGGTTCATTTCGGCAACTTTTCTCGACAAGAAAATGTGACCGTCAACAATACCACGCACAATATCTACAATTGGGTCGGAAATATCATCACCTTCCATCAAAACTGTATATAATGCCGTAATCGAGCCTTTCGGACTATTCCCCGCACGTTCGAGAACTTTTTGAAGCCAAGAAAAAATTGATGGCGGATAACCTTTCATCGTAGGCGGTTCACCGAGTGACAAACCTACTTCACGTCCTGCCATCGCACAACGTGTAACCGTATCGGTCATCAAGAAAACTTTTTTACCTTGATCTCTAAAATATTCGCAAACTGCAGTCGCCGTCAACAAAGCTTTTTGACGAATTAGAGGCGGTTGGTCACCGGTTGAACAAACCAGAACAGATTTTGCCATACCTTCCTCACCCAGAGAGTCTTCAACAAATTCCTTAACCTCACGACCACGTTCACCAATCAGTGCAACAACGTTTACATCGGCATCGGAATTTCTCGCAATCATACCCAAAAGTGTACTTTTACCGACACCAGACCCTGCAAACAGCCCTAAACGCTGACCGCAACCCATTGTCATACAACTGTCAATCGCTCTTACGCCCGTTGAAAACATTTCCGTAATAATAGGTCTTTCAAAAGGCCCAGGTGGAGGACCTTCAACAGGACGCCACATTGCACCCGTCGTATCAAGAGGTTTGCCGTCAATAGGTTCTCCCATAGGGTTAATTAATCTGCCCAAAAGAAAATCTCCGACAGGAATAATAATTGGATTTCCTGTTGATGTAACAAGACTGCCTTGTCCAATGCCTTCTCCGTCGTAAAGCAAAAGCAATTGTGCAACTTCACCCTTAAAAGCTTGAACTTCCGCAGGTTTTCTACGTCCGTCCTTTGTTTCGATGTAGCACAAGTCGCCGACTTTCAACCCCGGAAGTTTAACTTCAACTGTCAAGCCCAAAAGTTTAGAAACTGATCCTTTAAATTTATAAAGAGATGTTTCTTCCAATTTATCTTTAACTCTGATTTTCAGTTCATCAAGTCTGCTCGTGTCCAAATCGTTCATGATAATTATTATAACAAGATAAATAAAATTATCAATTTATTTACATTATATTATTTGAATATGAGGATTATGCATCCCAAAACCTCGTTTATAAGCCGGATTGCTTTGCCCGTCCCGTTGATGGTGGGAACGGGACTCGCAATAATGAGGATGAAAACCAAATAATGAAAACATGGATATATTTTTATCCATGATGAAGCGTGGACTTTTCAAAATTTTAAAACGAGTTATACTAAAAATGTGGTTAAGGTTCACGCCCTTTGATGGCAAAACCGTTTATCAGGAGGACAGTATATGGGGTATATTCATTGCTGTGGCGCTCTGCATAAAACAAGAAGTTTTCGTGTTGTGCCACAGGGAGATTTTTTGTTGTGCGAACTCGATTATCTTAGCAAATGTCCGATTTGTGGGCATACTGTTGTTCAACTTACCAGAATTGACAGGCAAGATAATATTTCAGTTGTGAGGAAAGTTAACAAGAAAGCAAGAGAATTTTTTTCAAAATTAAAAAAATTTATTTTATATGAAGAAAAATCCGTGAATTATAGAAAATTTAATTCGGGAAGTTTCTATCTTAATTATAACGAATTTGGAGTTAAAAAAAGATGCTATTCTAACCTGAAAGCTTTGAAAATAGGGCTTGTTGAAAATAAAGACTTGAAACCTAATCCTTAAAATTATCTTACTCTTTTGGGCGAATTTTCGCCCAAATTTTTTTAAAAAGGAAATATTATGAATGATTTTTATAAATTTTTTAGTATGCTTGTTTTAGAAAAAAGAAATAAAAAGGAATTACAGAATGACATTATCTCCAAAGGAAGTTGAAGTACTGACTTTGGCTGCTTTGGGGTACTGTGATAAGGAAATAGGGCTGAAATTAAAAATATCTTACGGTACTGTAAGAAATCATATTGATAGAATTGTATTGAAATTGAATGCCCGAAACAGAACCCATGCAGTCTTAGTGTACAAATTAATGAATAAAAATTGGTTAGAGGAATATTATGAAACGTATCGTGATTCACTGGACCGCGGGCGGGTATTATCCTACGGATTATGAAAAAGAACATTATCATTTTTTGATTGACAAAGATGGTATTGTTCATCGTGGCAAATTTAAGCCTGAAGATAACGAAATTTGTAAATCCAACAGGTATGCTGCGCATACCGGTGGCGGTAATACCGGAAGTATTGGGGTTGCAATTTGTGCTATGGCAGGGTTTAAAAACAAAAATTGTGTGGGAAATTATCCAATATTAAAAAAACAGTTTGAAAGCACAATGGAGTTTTGTGCAAAACTTGCAAGTCAATATAATATTGAAATTAATGCTAAAACTGTATTTACGCACTACGAATTTGGACAAAAAAATCCGAAAACAACGAGTGCCGGCAAAATTGATATTGTATTTATCCCACCTTACTCTTGGGTTGCTCAAGGTGAGGTCGGGAGTTTTATACGCTCAAAAATAAAGTGGTACAAACAAAGGGGAAAATAATATGGAAACAGCTTATTACAATCTTGCAGGCGGGATTAATCAGGCATTAACCAAAACAGAACTCGGGATTGATACAAAAAAAGTTTACTGGGCAGATGCAGAAAATGTGGAAATATTTCAAAACAGAGGAATTGTCAAACAAAACGGCAATTCTTTGTTTTTGGATATTGAAGAAGAAATAACAGGGATTGTGGAAATGGTCGCATATAACAAAAGTAAACTTGTTATAACAACTTTATCAGGGAAAATTTATATCTATGATGAGTCTAAAGGTATGACTACGTTATTGGAAAAAACTTTGACAGGTGTAAAACCAAGATTTCTGAATTTTTTAAACGGCATACTTGTAATGAGTGAAAGTGACGGGTTGTTTTATGTCAAAAACAATAGCGATTATGATATTGTGGATTGCGAATTAAAAGATTTGTCGGGTGAAACACTTGTTGATGGTGTATTCGCTGTATATAAAGGCCGAGTTTGGGTTGCAAAAGATGCAACGATATATTATTCGGCACTAGGAACGTATGATAATTTTACAGAAGCCGATGATGCGGGGTATATTAATGAATTTCATACAGATACAGGTTCAATTACGGCTCTAAAACCTTATAAAGATTATCTTGCGGTGTATAAAAAAGACAGTGTCTATCTTTTAACGGGAACAAGTCCGGATGATTTTGCTATTGTGCCGTTTGCAGATAAAGGTGCGTATGGCGCAGGTGCGATAGTTAATATTGAGAATAAACAGTATTTCTTAAGTAACGGTATTTTTGCACTTGAACAAGTTGGAGAGCTAAATCAAATTCAACTTGGCAGTGAAATATCTTTGAAAATCAGAACAGAATTTTCGTCATTTGTAAATTTGAAGGATGCAATTGCACTTCATTATGAAAGAAAAAGTCAAATTTGGTATTTTTTCCCTTACAACGGAGAGGATTATTTGCATACTGTTTGGATAAACGATTATATAAATAAAGCTTGGTACAAACGTGTTATACCGCAAAATATTGTAACGGCTTGTGTTTATAACGATTATATTTATACTGCCGACAAGGACGGGAAAATTTATAAAGAAGATTTTGGGACAAGTTTTAATGGAGAGCCTATAAAATTTATTTGGAAATCTCCGTTTTTAGCAATTACGACACCGCATCATAGAAAAATGATTGATGAATTTTATTTTTTGCTCGATACGGAATATGATAATAATTTTGATTTCTCTGTCTACAAAGATTATGACAGCGAATATTCTGATGATATTGAAAAAATTTACTCAATACATCAAGAACATTTGATTTGGGCTGACGATGCGACATCAGATACTTTGCCGTGTCATTGGACGCCTGATGATGCATCAATTCCGATTTGGTCTATTAACAAAGACACTATGGAAAAAGCAGAAATCTCCGAATCAAATTATTCGGTACAACTTTGTGTTCAAGGACAAGAAATTACGCAATCCTGTGCAATTATAGGTTTGCAGTTTAGAGAGATTTATAACGACGATTAAAAAACACCACTCATAAGTTTGTTAGTTATTAAAAAGAAAGGAAATGAAAATGGCAGACAATTTACAAACAACAGCTACATCTACGAATGCTTATTCAGCATTTATTCCGGAAATTTGGAGTAAAAAATTAAACAACATGCTCGAAAAAGAATGCGTAATGCTTCAATGTGTTAACAGAAATTGGGAAGGCGAAATTAGAAATCAGGGTGATAAAGTGAAAATTATCACACCTGCAGAAGTTTCAATTTCTACACTTGGAAGTGACGCTATTTCTTACAGCGAATTAGAACCGACGTCAATGGATTTGGTTATTGACCAGAAAAAATTCTTTGCATTCAAAATTAATGATGTTGCACAAGTTCAGGCAAATTCCGATATTATGGAAGCACATCTTAAAAATGCAAGAAAGGCTATTGAAGAAGTTCAAGATGCCTATCTTTTATCTCAACATACAAATGTTGCAGAAACAAACATTGTAGGTTCTGATGAGTCACCGATTTCACTTGATAAAACAACTATATACTCTCAATTTGTAAAACTTGCATTATGTTTGAAAAATTCTGATGCCGTAACTACAGGTGTAAGACCTTGGGTTGTTATTAACCCGACGATTGAGTCTTATCTGTTGCAAAGTACAGAATTTATCGGTGCGCACAATGTTGCGGACGAAACATTGAGAGAAGGTGCTATTGGTAGAATTGCAGGCATGGATGTACTTGTAAGTACCAATTTGACTGATGTTTCAGGCAAATATTACGTTCTTGCAGGTACAAATGAAGCGATTACGTTTGCTTCTCAATTGTCTAAAATTGAGTCGTTGCGTGATAAAGATAGTTTCTCTGATTTGGTTAGAGGATTGTACTTGTACGGTGCAAAAACTGTTCAGCCGAAAGCGTTGGCAAAAATGGTAGTAAGTGCAGCTTAGGAGGCAGGTGATGCTCGGTAATTTAAAGACAAAAATAAAGGAGCTTGCAAAATCTGCTGTAACTATTGCCGAAGAAACTCTCGGAAGCAATAAAGGACAGCAGAAAAAGAAAATGGCAGTAGAATATATTACAAAATATATTCCTGTACCGGCTCCTTTCAAATTGCTCGTTTCACTGTTGTTATCATCTTTTATTGATGATGCGGTGGAATTTGCGGTTCAATATATGGAGGCAGAAACAAATGAATAATACAGAAAATTTTTCATCTCAAACCGATAGTCAAAATTTGGCGAATGTTGATGACACTCAAAATATTAAACAGAGTGTTATTCAAGATGTTAAATTAATCGAGAACCTTGTACAAAATGGAGTTATGACACAGGAACAAGGACAAAATTTAATGAATTACATTACAAAAAAGGCATTTGCTAAGTACAACAACGCGAAAACTCTTTCAAATCCGCTGGTACAAGCGGTTCAACCGACCAATATGCCAACACCTGACTTTTTTAATCAGGATGGTAGAATTGATGTTTTTGATTATTTGAAACAGGCAAACGTTAATTTTGATGATGATGAAATCTCGAAAATATCAGCACTTGTGGAAAAAATTGAGAATTCTGCAGTTGCAAAATATTTGAGAGCACAAGAACACGAAAAAACATTAAACAGCGAAAATGAGTCCGCAAAACAGAGATTGCGTGCAAATGCACAAAACTCCGCTTCTGACGGTACAAAAAATTTGGTTTTCACTCGTGAACAAATCGGAAAAATGAGTGGTGCAGAATTTGCTAAGCACGAGCGTGCAATTATGGACCAATTGAGAAAAGGTCTTATAAAATAGCAATATTCAAAAAACTTTTGGGAGAGAACAGTCTTTTGACTGTTCTTTCTTGAAAGTGGATAACGGAAAGGGTAAAAAATGAATTATTTTGAACTTATAAATAAATGTTTGGTAGAGCTGAATTACAAGCAAGTTAATGCTTTTTCGGAATTAACCAAAAATGAACACAAAAAATTAAAAAATATTATAAATGTTTTGAATACAGAGGTATGTAATTCTGACAGGTGGAATTTTTTGCAGCGTAAAAAGCAATTAGTGTTACCAAAGAACACTTGCGAGATTGAAAATACAATTGACGGCAGAATAGAAACATTGATTATTGATGGTGTAAAATTCAATTATTGTGAAGATTTTGAGGAATTTTTTGTTAATTCACAACCTCAAAATACTTACAGTTTGTATAATGATAAAATTTTATTGCCAATGTTTAATAAAGAGAAAAATGTAGAAATTCTTTATTATACAAAAAACTGTGCAAAAACTGTTGATAATATGGAAAAATTTGCATTAGAAAATGCGGATGATATTTCGTTAATTCCGGAGCCGTTTGTTGAACCTTTATTGGTTTATGGTGCATGTTTACGTTTAAAGGGCAATCCACAGCATGTTCGATTTAGTTATTGGATGAGTATGTATAAAGATGCGTTAGCAAACATGCGTTCTCGAATTTGTCCGAGCATTGACGAAACACCGTCGGTTAGGATGTATAGAAGGTGATTTTCTTTATGCGAATTTTAGCTTCATACCCGCTCGCGTTAAGTGGTACCGCTCACAACAACACCGAAAACTCAATGTTTCCGTTGATTGTTGTTCGATTTTCGCTTCGCTCATACCTCTGCTCGCAATCCGTTGCGGCACTCGCAATAAACGGCACCGTTCGCAATTAAAACGAAAAGCGTGGTTTCCGTTTATAATTGCTCAACTGTCGAAATACTTTGTATTTCTCCTGCCTCTGCTCGTGCCGCAAAAAAAACAGGAAGTTTAAAGTTCATTTTCCCCTCCTGTTAAGATTTACACTAGCCGAAATATAAATAGCATGACTATTATACAATTTATTTTTAGAAAACACAAATAATACACAAAATTGTTAAGAAAAGTACATAAATGAAACAAATAACTCAACAACAAAAACGGTTTGTAACCGAATATATAAAGACGTTAAATGGTGAGCTTTCGGCACAAAAAGCCGGCTATAAGTCCAAAGATTTGAAAACTGTGGCAACTGAACTTTTGTCAAATGCAGTTGTGATAAAAGAAATCAGATTGCAGTTAAAAACGCAAATTTCTTCTTTGCGTGTAAATAAAGGTTATGTAATACAAAAATTGTTACAAATTGCCGAATTTTCGCTTGAGGAAGAAGATATTTTGGACAAAGACGGAGGTTATACCGGTAAAAAGAAGCTTCGTGATACTTCAGCCGGCTTGAAAGCTCTTGAAAGTTTGTGCAAATACCTCGGATTTTATACGGATAAGCCGGAAGATAACTGTAAACAAGCAAAAATAATAACAATTTCTAACCTTGACGACAGTAAAATATAGATATATTATGAATTTATGAAAAAGTTTTTGTTACTGTTGCTAATGTTGTTTATTTTATGTCCGAAAGGTTTTGGTGAAGCTTATCCGCCCCAAGGTGGTCGTGACGAGTATCCTATTTACTGGTATTTGTTCAGGCATGCTGATAGATTAAAAAAAGTTTTGGATACCAAAAAGTTTTTCCGACTTCACGGCTGGTTCTGTGAATATTTAGTAAAAATCACACGTGATGGTGATGTTATACCATTGGAAGTTACTATTTCACAAAATAAAATTTATGACAAACAAATAAAAAAAATAATTGCAGAAACAAAAGCTGAGCCTTTTGGAGATGAAATAAGTTTGGATGAAATGATAATAGAAATAGATCTTAGTTATGCAGATTGGGGTGAGTTTGCTGATGTGCGGTATAGCCCAAATGAAAAATTGGGATATTATGTGTATTGTATAACAGTTCAATCAACCAGATAATATAAAAAATAGTTTTTTACTAACCGCTTTTAAAAAGCGGTTTAATTGTAATGAAAAAAGGAGGTATAAATGGCACAGGTTTGTTATATAAAATAAATTTACAAAAAATTTTTTTTTGATAAAATGTTCGCATGAAAAAACTTATTATGTTACTTTTGTTTATGTTTCTAAATTTTGGTCAAAATGTTAAAGCGGATGTACCTCCTTGTTTAAGAACGTACGAGACTTCTATGGGGAAAATTTGTGTCCAAGATTTAGATAAAAAATGGATTATATATTCTTATATGGGTGTGTATCTTGATTTTTTGGAAAAAAATTTTGATACAACAAAAGTTAAATTTTCTGGCAGAAAATATTCGGATAAACGTTTATATAGTATTTATAGGTATATAATTCATAAAGATGGTAGTATTTCAGATATTACACCAGTAGTTGTAATGAACGATGAATTTGATGCTCATGTTAGAAATTTTATTTTAGAATTTTCTCCGGCACCATTGATTGATGGTATGGATGATCAAATAAAAGTAGAATTGGAAGTTTTACAAACTTATGGAGAGTATGGTGGAGGAATGCCGGGAAATATTTGGGGAGATTATTTTCAAATACACTTTTTAAAAGGAGTATATTAGTAATGGTAAAATTTATATGTAAATTAGTATTACTGGTGTTTTTATTAAATGTTATTAATGTATCTGCGGAAGAACTGTTAGATGACCATCATATGTTTAATTCTTATGACAATCCTGTTTATTATAGGTATTTTGATGATTATATAAATATATTGGGTGAAAATTTTGATAAAATTAAATTTTACCGTATAAATGTTTTTGTAGAATTTAAATATAAGATATACAGAGATGGCAGTATTCATGATATAAAAATTGATTATTTAACAAATTCACCTATGAATGCTAAAAAATTACAAAAACTTGTAGAGATTAATCTGCCTCCAAAATTTTATGATGGCATGGACAAGGATTATGTAAATGTAGATTTAGTATTTGCGACAAATCAGTATTATGATGAATATACACTGGATAAATTTCCTCCAAGGGTTGTTAAAGATGGAGTTTTTGAGATTTTAATTGATAGAAAAATATGCAATATTTACAATAGCTTGATAGATGTTTTATTAAACCGCTTTTAAAAAGCGGTTTAATTGTAATGAAAAAAGGAGGTATAAATGGCACAAATTAGTGCAAATGAGTACAAAGCATTGTGTGCTCAGGCAAATGACATGATGAAAAAGTCTAAAGGCGAAAGAGCAGGCTATGGTTGGGTAAAAGTTGATAGCAGTCCAAAAACAAGGAGCAATTTTAAAGCTGTTCTTTATCAAAAAGGTGGTGATTATGCGATTTGTTTTGTCGGGACTGACAAATTCAGCGCTAAAGACCATGGTGCAAATTTGAAAATGGGGGTTACAGGTGACAGCAAACAAATTCAGGAGGCAAGAAAGTTCGTAGAAAAAATGATAACAGTACATAACTTAACACCTCAAAACACCGTATCAATCGGTCACTCGGAAGGCGGGACTGAAGCTACGTATGTGGGTTTGGAAAACGGGTTAAAAACGGTTACATTTAATGCTTATGGGGTTCATAAATCTAAACTTCCAAAAGATGCTGATTTGAATTTGGTTACAAACTACCGTGATGCGCATGACCCTGTGTCCAAGATGCATGCAAATGTTGGAACAACTTATATTACACCAAGCACACAAAACGGTTTTATGGCTAAAACCCCGTTTGGTTCTATTCAATCACATGGCATAAAAAATATGGGTGATTGTGACAATGCAGTTCCTTTACAGGAATACAAAAAACAAAATCCTTGGTTTTTAGATAAAATTTCTGATGCTCAAGTAACCAGAGAAAATATTGCACAAATGGATGGCAACTTGTTTTCTGTCTATGAATCTGAAATAAATGAGCGTATGAAAAATAATGAAATATATACTTTATCACAACTCGCATCAGGCGGAACAGTTTATGTTGACGGATATACGAGAAATGACGGTACAAAAGTTAGCGGATATTACAGAAAAGTATAAGAAAGTGAGGAAAAATGAAACAAAATGATGTTGAACAGATGCTTTTGAATAATGCATCTTTAGAAGATTTGATTAAAATGAAAATCGAAAAAGAATTTATGACGGATTTGGAAAAATCTAAGCAAAAACCGTTAAAAAAAACTTACACAAATATTAAAGATTTGCCGAAAGAAAAAATATTTTCAAAAAATTCGGTGTTCAGATGTTTTAACAGAAGTACAAAATGTGAAAGTTTTATAAACGGCATTCAGGCGGAAGCATTGATTGGTGTTCAAAATGGTATTAGGGAGAAAATGCTGAAAGGTGAATTGAGTGCTTTTACAACAGATGATGCGTATATAAAATTTGAGAAAGCGGAATTTTAAAATGCCTAAATTTTTAAGTCCGTTTGAAAAACCTGCTTATTTTGAGCAGGCTTTATTTTTATATATAAAATATTCAAAATTTCTGGATGACGATTATGCTCAAAACGGCTTGTCGATATATGATTATTTTTTTAATCTCGTGAATAAAACATTGTTTTTTGTGATTGTCGAAGATGATTTTGTGAGTGGGTTTGTTTATCTCGACAATTTTACAGGTAACGATGAAAAACTTCATAGTGCAGAGGTTACAACCTGTTTTGACAAACGATTTTGGGGTGATTATACAAAAATGTGCGGAAAAATTTTCCTTAATTATTGCTTTGAAAAATACAATTTGGAAAAAATTAAAGCACTTGTTTATCCGGAAAATTTTAGAGTAAAAACTCTTTTGAAATCCATAGGATTTGAAAAAGAAGCACTTTTGAAAGGTGAAACTTTAAGAAATAACAAATTGCAGGATATTGAAGTATATGCTTGCAGAAAGGATAAAAATGAAACTTGAAATTGAAAATTTAACACAAAATTTATCAGATATTGATGAAAAATATCTTGTGAGCAGTATTGTTGAAAAGTACGACAAATTTAATGATAGAAGGAGTTTACAGCTCACGGATATGAAGCTTATCAGGGATGCGATTTACAACTCTGATGTGCCTAAAATTAACGGTTGGGACAGTAAAATTGAACTCCCCGATATTTACGAGTTGGCACAAACTCTAAAATCTCACATCAGCGAAAATTTATATTCTCATCCTGATGCTATGTTTGATGTTTCCGGCACTACTCCGCAAACTCAAACTTTTGCAAACAGACAAAAAGCTATGCTTGTAAATACTTTTGAGCAAATGAATATTGAAAATGAGATTGAAAAAGTTATTGACGGAATTGTGGAAACCGGCGAAGCAACGCTTTTTGTCGGTTGGGAAACCAAGATTAAATCGGTAAGACGTCTGAAAACACCGGAAGAACAAGAATTATTTCAAGATAAAAATAATTTTATTCTTGATGAAAAGATTGTTTATGACAACGCAAAAATTAAACACATAAAATCGGAGGATTTTGTATTTGACAAATACAATCGTGACAATTGGGACGGTTGTGCAAAAATTTACAGAACATATTCAACGATTGATGAGTTGTTTTCGGATAAATCAAATAATTTACTGGATGACAGAAAATTGGAAATTTTGAAAGGAGTGGTGGCTAGTAAAAAATACAAAAATACGGAAGATTACGGAGTTGACGGTAATAAGCTTGAAATATTGGAGTTTTGGGGTGATATAGAAATTGCAGACGGAACATTGTTGAAAAATCGACTGATTGTTGTCGCAGGCAGGCGGGAGATTATTCGCTGTGAGGCAAATCCGTTTGTAATAAATCCGTTTATTCATGCAAATATTATTGAATCACCTCAAACAGGCAGAGGAATTTCTCCGTTGCGAGTTGCGTTGATTTTGAATAGTTTGTCATCAACTATTTTAAACAAACAAATTGATGCACTTGCTCTTATGATGAATCCTCCGTATTTGGCTCCGAAAGGTTGTTTTAAAGGACAGCAGGATGTGAGACCCGGAAAAATTATCGAATATGATGCAGCATTAATGCCGACATCGCCAATGCCTTTAAGTTTTGACAAAGCAATGGTCGGATGGGATTTCTTGAATTATTTTAAATCAACGATTGAAAGTGCGACCGGAATTTTTAAAAACATGGCGGGAAATCTCCAATCTGCCGAGCGTACCGCAACCGAGCTCAATTATTCCGTAAGTGGACAGGAAGCACGTTTAAATATGATGCTTGATGCAATAAATCGAAAAATCATTGTTCCAATGGTTGAAAAGACAGCCGAAATTATTTCGTATTTCAAACTTGGCAGAGAATTAATCGGTGTAAATGAGCACGGCAAGACCAGTTTTCTTGAAATTGATGATGAAGTTAGAAACGCAAATTATGTTTACCGTTATGGTGACAGAAAAGCTTCGTTTGAGAGAAAATTGCGATTGAAAGAATTATTTGAAGTCGTCCGTTCATTTGCACAAGTTCCGGAAGTAGAAGAGCGTATTGACTGGCTCGAATGTTTCAAATTTGCACTTGAACAATACGGTATCGAAAACGCAAATAATTTTTTGTTAGATGAGAAAAAGGTGTCATAACGGCACCTTTTAGATACCAATAGAAATTATAACTGCTATAAAAAGAATTAAATTAAATACGGCAAACCAAGAACCAATAATAAACAATGTTTCATGTAAATTTTTTAGAAACAGGTTTCTAAAGTGTATTCCGTGCAAAAATTTCGGGTGTTTTTTACGAATAAAAAATTCCAAAACGAATAATATAATACAAAATGTATTTAAAAATAGTGCATATATATAATAGTCAAAAAGATTATACAGTGAATTATATTTTTTATAAAAAGAAGGAATATATGCCGTTGTTGAATAAATTGTAATAAACATAATAAGGCATAACAATCCGATTAATGAAAAAATATTCAATGATAAATATTTATGAAATTTCACATGCACATTATACAAAAAGGAGAATAAAATGACAAATAAAAATTATAATTTAATAAAATTGTTGGAAAAATATTATGGACAAAATGTTGTAAAGGATGTTGCTCACTATCAACCTGAATATGGGTTTGACATGGGGAATAATAATAGCACAACTTGGAATAATGAGGCAGATGCTTTTAAACATACTTACATGCAAGCTCAATTAGCGTTGCTAGGAGGTAGAAATTTCGCCAAACTTCTGGGTGATAGTCATGAACGACAAGGGGCAGATAGAGGTCAACCAAGTGGCGAAGAAAATATGGATCTCTGGAATAATCATCAGGGTAGAGAAATTGCTAGAGAAATTATACGAGAATATGGTGCAATGCAATACCCATTTAGTCAAAAGATTAAAGATATAATTGCCCAAAAAGTAATGGAAAAGATGCAAAATGGAGAATTAATAACTCATCCTGATGATAAGCGAAAGTATGAGAATTTGTTAAATGGCAGTCTAACCGGCTATGCCTCACAAGTAGAGCCTTTTACCCGAGAGCAGATAGGTCGAATGACGTTTGACGAGTTTGCTCAGAATGAAAATGCTATAAGAGAGCAATGGGGCAAAATGGGTATTCCAAGTGAATATGATTTGTCTAAAGAAGGCAAAAAATCGATTTCAAAGTCAAATGGTTCAAATGATACAAACGGCAAATGGGTAACAATTAATGGAAATCATGTGCTGATAAAAAATTAAATGGTATCGAAAACGCAAATAATTTTTTGTTAGATGAGAAAAAGGTGTCATAACGGCACCTTTTTAAAAATTAATTGTATTAGATATCATTGCAAATATTAAAAACAAAACTGTAGGTATTAATGTTTTCAAAACGAGGATTATACCTATCCAAAACAGAATATTATAAATCTTGCTTATAGTCATATTAATATGTAATTTTTGAAAAATATTTATATTAAATTTTTTTGTCAGAAAAAATTCAGCAATAAAAAAGAGAACAAGTAGAATTATAACTATAAAATAAAATGTTAATACAATAAAATAATTAAAGGTATGTGCGTATGCTTCTACTGTTTCATCAGCTCCTGGGGCTGAAAAGATTTCAGGAGTTTCTTTATTGTAAAAATAAAGATGAATGTTGTACAGGTATCCACATAACGATAGAACACCGGCTGATATATAGTTCTTAAATTTTGACAATTTAATGAAACTCATAGATTTATAATAACCTAATATTATTTGAAAATAAAGTATTAACTATAATAGAAAGGAATAAATGGTAATGAAAAATTATTTTGAACAAAAACAAAGAGAATATAGTGAACGTCTAGATAAGAAAACAATGGAATATCAAAGAAAATACGGGTTTGAATTAAATCCTTCAGAAGGTCATAGAACTTGGAATGTGGAAGCTGATGCTTTTAAACATGCTTTTATGGGTGCTGATTTGACTTTTGATTACAGTAATTTAGGGAGTTTTGTATTAGGGATTTTTCATGAAAGTCAGACACCAAATAATCCACAAGGTGAGTGGAATATGGATTCTTGGAACAATAATAAGGGTCGTGAAATTGCAAAAGAAATTTTGAAAGAATATGGAAATCATGTATATAAAATGTCAGACAAACAAAGAAGTGACATTATTGCAGATAAGGTAATGGAAAAGATGAGAAATGGTGAACTTATAACAAAACCTGATGATCCGCGAAAATATGATGGAGCATTGGAAAATATAATAAATGAGATTAAAAATCGCTGGGAAGGCAATTTAACTGGCTATGCATCACAAGTAGAGCCATTTACCAGAGAGCAGATAGGACACATGGCATTGGAGGAATTTGCAAAAAATGAGAAAGCGATAAGAGAGCAATGGGGCAAAATGGGTATTCCAAGTGAATATGATTTGTCTAAAGAAGGCAAAAAATCGACTTCAAAGTCAAATGGTTCAAATGATACAAACGGCAAATGGGTAACAATTAACGGAAATCACGTATTGATTAAAAATTGAGTCTACCATCTAGGGTGAACATTGGTGGATTATTAAGAAATGGGGAAATTCTTATGTTGTATAAATTATTAAAAGCACAGCGGGAGTTTTTGGAAGTTCCGCATGAATACAGTTTGGATGTTGCGGTTTATCAGGGTGGATATGGTTCCGGCAAAACATTTTCAGGTTCTTTGCTCGGGATTTTGCTTGCTGTCAAATTCCCTGGAGTACGCGGACTTGTTGGGGCACAAACTTATACACTTGTCAGAGATACAACTTTACAAACTTATTTTGAGCATTTGGAGAATTTTGGGTTTGAGGAAGGTGTCGATTATGAGTGGTCATCATCTTCGCAAAAATTGACTTTCAAAAACGGCTCGGAAATCCTTTTCAGACATTTTGATGAGCCAAACAAATTAAAATCTCTGAACTTAGGTTTTGTAGAAATTGAAGAAATGTCTGATGTGCCTTATGATACTTTCAAAGTTCTTTTAAGCCGTATGCGTCAGCATGTTAGAAAAGAATGGAAAGGTTTTAGGCATAGGATTTTTGGACATACAAATCCTGAAATGCAAAGAGGTTGGATTTACAAAACATTCGTGGAAAATGCGGCACCAAATTACAGATTGATTTCTGCTCCGACTACTCAAAATATTTATTTGCCGGAGGGTTTTTGTGATGAACTCAAAAAGATTTATGACGAACAATATTATAATATTTTTGTTCTTGCAAAAAATGCTGAATATAATAATGGATTGGTGATAAAAGATTTTACCGATGAAAATGTACGTGATATTGCGTATCAGCCGGAAATGGATTTACATATCTCGTGTGATTTTAATGTTGATCCTATGTGTTGGGTTTTTGCCCACAAGACTGATGATAAAGTTTTTTATTTTGACGAAATTGCAATGGAAAATACAACGACAGCAAAGGCTTGTGACGAGTTTTTACGGCGTTATCCCGCACATAAAGGCAAAATCATTGTAAACGGTGACGCATCAGGTGATAACAGAAGTTGTACGAGTGAATATACAAACTATGTAATTATAAAGAAAAAATTGCTTCAATACGGATATGATGCGGAAATAAGAATAAAAGCGTTCAATCCTCCTATAAAAAACAGGATAATGGCGTTTAATTCAAAAGTTCGTTCGGCAGATGGAGAAGTTTGTCTTTTTGTGGACAAAAAATGCGAAAAACTTCTTTATAATATTTACAATCTTAAGTATCAAGAAGGTTCGTCAAAAATTGATATTCCGACTTATAGCCAAATTAAACAGTCAAAAGAGTTGAAATTTTTGTCACATCCGATTGATGCAGCATCTTATCTTGTAGATTTTTATTGGCCGATAACATTGTAAAGGAAAATTTATGGAAAAATTTATAGAATATTCACCGATTATTGTCGTTATATTAATGTTTTTTATCCAGCAAAGGATATTTGTAACGCCTGAACAATTAGAGAAAAAGCATAGAGAAATTATTGAAGAAATTGAGGAAAAATTTGTCAGTATCAATAGTTTCAAGGATTTGAAAGAACAGTTCAGTGAAGTAAAAGACAAAATTGACAAAATATATGATTTATTAATTGATTTGAAGTGAAAATTTCAAAATAATAAACTCAAACTTACGCCATGTAACAATAACTTAACAAATTTTTACAATCCTCGAAACCCTTGTATAATGCCTCATAGCATAGCATAGCATAGCATAGCCCCCGCCGTGTCAATAATTTCGACCTTTTTGTTTTTATAATAGTACGGGGAATAATAATTTCGGAGGAAATATGGCATTGGAAAAGCTTTCAGCTTGTGCTGTGAAATTTTGTCGTGCAGGAAAATTACCAAATTCTGTAGGAAAAAAACTGAATACGATATTTGACAAATCGCTAAAAGAAGCACCTAGAAAATTTAAAATAAAACCTATCAAAATAAAATCAGAGATGCAGATGCTTGTGGATATGTGTGAAGGAAACGGTGCTTCAGCGTTACGTGAAAATTTTGCACTAAAAAAACAAAGGTTAATACAAGAATTATCAAAAGTTTGTGATAGTAACATAATAGCTCGTATAGAACATGCACAGACACCGGAACAGCTTGCTAAAATAATTGCGAAACAGGATGTTGGCTATCTGTACGGATATGGGAAATGTCTTGCGAATGCAAATCTCATAAATAAATCACAGCCTACTGTTTTGTCTAAAGCTATGCCTTTAGAAGTGGAGCAGATGGTGTACGCTCAACGTATTAAGCGCGGAGAATTTATACTTGCCCGTGAAAGAGCACTTCATGTGCCATCACGAAATCCACAGGTTATTGCAATAGAAAATATTTTGAAAGAACAATATGGTTTGAAATTTGTTTCGTTAAAAGATAATGAAGTTTTGGCAAGACAGGTTTTAAAAGCTTGTGAAGTGGCTTCTAAAAATGGTGTAAAACTGCCCGATAATATTGTTGTATCGGATTTTATGCTTCCTAATGGTGAAAACTTATTTAACGGTACAGTTCTTTTAAATTCATCTCAACCAATTTTACGTAAAGGTTTTACTTCTACAAGTTCTGATTTTCATGTTCCATTGCATGAAATTATGCACGGTGAACAGCCGCACCTTGTTTCATTTAATATGAAAAAAATACCTGAAAGATTTCAACAAGTGAAGCAAAATTTGTCAGGTTATTCGGCATCAGCAGGGACTCACGAAACATTTACGGAGTTGAATACAAAGAGGCTAATTGATGGTTTAAGTGCAGAAGAACAAGAATTATATAATTACTTAAATCTTTTTTGTTAAATCATGTAAAAATCTTGACTTCATGTCATGACAATAGGTTTTGCTTTGCATAAAATTGTAGTAACAGGGGGTAGAAATGCCGGAAGATTTAATAGAAAAGAAATCAAATTTTGACTTAACGTCACGTAGTGCGTTCTCACGTGAGGATGAAGTTTTTACATCACGTTCCTACGCAGCGCTTTTAGCAAAAAACATTATTCCGTATTCGCACAGAAAAATGGCGGATAATTATGTTATTATCAAACGAGTTTTTAAATTTCAAGCCGTTATGCCGAGAATTACAAAAGCTGAAAGAGCACTTTTGGCAAAATATGATTTTAATACATTAGAATTTACAACAGTAAAACAAATGTATGAAGAATTGGAACTTCTGCAAAAATGGGCTGTTTCTGCTGATGCAAAATTAAAAGCTGACTCGGATGCGATATTGGAAATTAGGACAAAAGAATTGAAATTTATTGTAGCGACGAGTTATGCGAATATCTCAAACGAACTTTACAAAGGCTATTTGGCTTTGGAAAATTATTTTGTTGAAATAAGCAAATACGGGGAGTAACTATAAA
>CAYPDZ010000005.1:0-4873 GCA_964409575.1 uncultured Muribaculaceae bacterium
AAAGCTCCGGGATTTGGCGACAGAAGAAAAGCAATGCTTGAAGATATCGCAATTCTTACAGGCGGCGAAATGTTCACAGAAGAACTCGGCATCAAACTTGAAAACGTTACAACTCAAATGTTAGGTAAAGCAAAACGCGTAACTGTTACTAAAGACGAAACTACAATTGTTGTAGGCGAAGATACAAAAACTGCCGTTCAAGAAAGAGTTCGTCTAATCAGAAAACAAATTGAAACTTCTGACAGCGAATATGACAGAGAAAAACTTCAAGAACGTGTTGCAAAACTTTCGGGTGGCGTTGCAGTAATCGAAGTCGGTGCAGCAAGCGAAGTTGAACTTAAAGAAAGAAAATTAAGAATTGAAGATGCTTTAAACGCTACACGTGCAGCTAACGAAGAAGGTATCGTTCCGGGAGGCGGAGTTGCATTAGTTAGAGTTCAACAAGAACTTTCAAAACTTGTAAATACAACAACTTTCTCATCTGATGATGAAAAAATCGGCTTCAAAATCTTGACATCAGCACTTGACGTACCTTTAAGAGCAATCGCAAGAAACGCCGGAGCTAAAGCTGACGTTGTAATTGATACAGTGTTAAGCCACGACGGGGCTTACGGTTATGATGCATTGAACGACGAATATGTTGATATGTTTAAATCTGGTATCGTTGACCCTGCAAAAGTAACTCGTTCAGCTTTGATTAACGCTGCATCAGTCGGTTCAATGTTATTGACAACAGAAGCTGCTGTTGTAGATATTCCGGAAGAAAAACCTGAAATGCCAGCTATGCCTCAAGGTATGGGTGGAATGGGCGGTTTTTAAAACCAAAAAACCAAAAACAAAAAAGAAGGTTCTTGCAAAATGCGAGAACCTTCTTTTGTATAGCATTTTTCACAGAATTAACCGAACATCTCATCTTTGTAATATGCGAATTCAAGATGTCCGATTATGATAGTGTCACCGTCTTTGATGCCCATTTTATTTAATTCATCAAACACACCCATGCCTTTCATGATATTTTGAAAACGGATTACCTGCTCTGAGTTACGTTCATCGGTAACTCCGGCGATACGTTCAACTTTTCCGCCCTGAATTATAAATACATCTTTTGCAGCTTTATAAATCTCAAACTTGCTGTCATCGTTATTATAAGCACCCAAATCTTCCTCCACGACAATTTCAGTTTCAGATTTAGGAATTTCATCAACTTTTTCGCCCATACAATCCAGTAATTTATCAAGATTTTCACCGGTTACGGCAGAAATCTCAAAAACATCTGACGAAACTTCCTTAAATTGGCTCAATAAACCTTCACGGCGTTCTGCATCAATCGCATCAATCTTGTTTAATACAACAATTTGATAAAGATTGGCGAGTTGTTCAGAGTGTTTTTCCAGTTCAAGATTAATTTTTTTATAATTTTCAAACGGATTTTCTTCTGTCGAGTCAATCAAATGTACAAGAAAACGACATCTTTCAACATGTCGTAAAAAATCATGACCCAAGCCTACACCTTCTGACGCGCCCTCAATAAGCCCCGGAATATCAGCGACGACATAGCCATCTCCCGAACGTTTTTTCACAACGCCGAGGTTTGGGATTAAAGTTGTAAATGGATAATCTGCGATTTTAGGTTTTGCAGAACTTATACGGCTAATAAGTGTTGATTTTCCTGCATTTGGCATACCCAACAAACCTACATCTGCGATAAGTTTCAATTCCAAAAAGAGCTCACGTTCAATCGGAGGTTCACCGGGTTCACAAAATTGCGGGGCACGTTTTTGTGCAGTTGCAAATCTTGCGTTTCCGCGTCCGCCTCTACCGCCTTTTGCAACCATAACTGCCTGTCCGTCAGTTTTTAAATCCGCAATAATATTGCCGGTTTTAATATCTTTTACAACAGTACCGACCGGAACTTTTATGTATAAATCTTTTGCGCAAGCACCATGCATATTTTTTATACCGCCGTTTTCTCCGCCTTCCGCTTTAAAAACAGATTTATGCTTAAAGTCCATCAATGTGGACATATTCTCATCAGCGATTAAATAAACATCGCCGCCACGTCCGCCGTCACCGCCTGCGGGCCCGCCTTTATCGACATATTTTTCTCTGCGCCACGCAACCATTCCGTTACCGCCACGACCTGATACTACTCTTATTTTACTTTTATCAATAAATTTCATTTTTTAACACAGCTTACGATTTTTGTGTAAGCGCCTTTCAATTATTTTGTATAAATTTGCCAATATTTTTAGTTGCGGCTTTAAACAACCCATGCACTCGGGTAGTCATACTGAACTTGTTTCAGTATCTAATAGCTTATCCCTCGCATCTGTTTTGCTTTATAAACTTTTGTATTATAATAATACTATGAAAAATATTAAAAACAAATTATTCTCAAATGAACCGGTTGAAATCGGAACTGAGAGCGGTTATGACAACTATATAATGGCAATAGAATCAAGTTGTGACGAAACAGCCTGTGCAATTGTAAAAAACGGACGTGAAGTTGTCGCAAATGTCGTCGCATCACAAATTAAAACACACGCTCAGTTTGGAGGGGTAATTCCTGAAATTGCCGCCCGTGAACATTTAGATGCAATCAATGTAGTTATTAACGAAGCTTTTAAACAGGCAAAAGAAAATGCCAATATTAACCCGCAAGATATTACAGCATTTGCCGGAACTGTCGGACCCGGTCTTGTCGGTTGCCTTTTAGTCGGTTTAAATGCCACAAAAACCCTTGCTCTAACTTATGACAAACCGTTTATCGGAGTTAATCATTTAAATGCACACCTTTGCGGAAATTATATTGATACAGACTTGAAACCGCCATATATGGCACTTTTGATCAGTGGCGGACATACACAAATTATTGACGTTAAATCGTATTCCGAACAGGAGATTTTGGGCGAAACAATTGACGATGCTGTCGGAGAAGCTTATGACAAAGTCGCAAGATTAATAGGTCTGCCCTACCCCGGCGGTCCAAGATTGGACAAATTAGCTCAAGAAGGCAATCCGAAAGCATTTAAACTACCTGAAGGCAAGGTTGACGGATATAATTTCAGCTTCAGCGGTCTTAAAACTGCCGTTTTACGTCTTGTCAAATCTTTTGATGAAGTTCCTGTTAATGATGTTTGCGCAAGTTTTCAGGAAACAGTATCTTCAACACTATTGAAAAAACTCAAAAAAGCACTGGAAGAAAAAGGGTATAATCAAGTCGTTATCGCAGGCGGTGTTGCGGCTAATTCAGAAATCCGCAGGAAAATTTTTGCACTTGAAAACGAAGGATACAAGGTTTTTGCGCCGCCAATGAAATATTGTACAGATAACGCCGCAATGGTTGCATCATGCGCATATTTCAACACAAATACTTTTGATGACGTGAATACGGAAGTATTTTCTCGTGTTTCAACATTACGTAGCTAAAATTTTGTTAACAATTGTAAAATTTACACTTTAAAATAGCAAAAGTTTCTTTTGAGAGTTTTTGAATAAGACATAAAATCTTGGGAAACTATACTATTAAACTCCTATGCGGGACTTCAAGTTCCGCTTTTTTATATGTGAGAATAAAATCTGTTATTTTCTTTTCTAACTCAACACCGTGATGGAAATTCGTTTCTTTTATAAAATAACATGGACTTGTTACATTTATTTCAATAATTTTCTCATCAATTACATCCAATCCCACCAGTGGTAAGCCGAGTTTGTTTAATTCTCGTGCGATAGGAGCAAACTTTTCCTTTTCGTTTTGCGTAAGGTTAGCTTTGATAATATTTGCATCACAATGTTCATTAAACTTAAAATCATCATTTGACGGAAGTTTTTGGACACAAACATCCAAAACTTCATCTCCAAGAAACATCACACGTTTATCACCGAATTTTGCTTTATTTATATATTTTTGAACCATAATAAGCTGTGATTGATTTTTGGTCATCGTATTAATTATTACCGAAGTGTTTTTGTCGCCTTTTTTAAGTGTCATAACACCAGAGCCAAAACACGCGTTTAAAGGTTTTAATACAATTTCATCATGCTCATTTAAAAACTCGATGATATCGGATTTTGAAGCTGTGACAACATTTTCAGGCATAAGATTTAAAAATTTTACAGTATGCAATTTTTCGTTAAAATCTCTAATTGCTTTCGGGTCGTTAAGGATAAGCGTTTTATTTCTGTCAACAAAATCAAATATATAAGTTGCATTAATATAATCCAAATCAACCGGCGGGTCAGGTCTGAACATTACGAGTTCAAAATTATTAATTTGCCATTGTTTTATAGATTTATCATAAAAAATGTTACCGTTTTGCTCAAAAACTTCAAAACAACCTGTAAACGCAATCCCGTTTTTCAAGCTTAAATTATCAATCGTAGTAATCCAAACTTTTGCATTGTTATAGATTAACTCCCTTATTAACCAAAAATTTGTAACCAAATTATTAAATTCAAAATATTTTAATTCAACTCTGTCAATAACAAATAAAATATCCATAATGCCCTCCATACCATACATTACAACTAAAAAATATAAAGGCAATAAGCTGGTTGAATAAAATTTATATTAACATTTCTTAACATTTCACTTAAAAAAGGCAAAAAAAAATTTCTTGTGGTGTTATTATAGATACAACAAGTGTGTAATAATTTAATGTGAAAGGTAGTATTTTATGTCAGTAAACGCAATCAATGGAGCAGATGCTCAACAACAACAACAGAAAAAAATGAACACCGGTGTAGTTGCAGGAACAGGTATTGGACTTGGTGCAGCCGGTGCAACAGCAGGTTATTTATGGGGTGGTAAAACTCCATCATTAGAAGAAGTTTTTGCTCAAGAACCGGATACGTTCAAAGCTTCAATGGAAAA
>CAYPDZ010000005.1:4973-6541 GCA_964409575.1 uncultured Muribaculaceae bacterium
GGTATCGCATTGGCAGTAGGTTTAATTGCAGGTGCTATTCTCGGTGGCAAAAAAGAAGCGTAAGACATAAATTCACTTATATATAAATAAAAGACCGGCATCAGCCGGTTTTTTGTTATTTATCCACTTTAGATATAATCATACATACCATTAGCGATGTTTGTCATATTGAGCGTTAGCGAAATATCTTTTGACAATCTTGAGATTCTTCGCAAAGCTCAGAATGACAAAAATTTTAACTCTCTTTATTCGGATCCATAACTACGCAACTTGCATTATTAAGTTGCAACAACTGACCAAATTTTTCCAAATCAGCATGGATTTCAGGGAATGTGCCATAGTGCATAGGAATAATCGTTTGAGCTCCAACCCAATTTGCAGCAATTGCGGCATGTTCAACATCCATTGTATAATGTCCGCCAATAGGTAACATTGCAATATTCGGTCTATACAATTCTTTAATAGTTTTCATCTCAGAAGTTAACGCTGTATCTCCGGCATGATATAGTCTTACGTTTTCAACATCAAAAACAATACCGGCAGCAACACCTGCATATCTACCATTTGGCAAAGAACTTGTATGATAAGCAGGTACAAATACCACTCTGCCCCAATCATAATTAATCCATCCGCCCAAACCTACAGCTTTAACTTTGCAACCTTGCTCTTTGCAATAATTTGCAAGTTCAAAAACAGCAGTGATAGTCGCATCCTTTTCTTTGGCAATTTCAATAGCTTGTCCCAAGTGATCGCCATGAGCATGAGTTACAAAAATATCCGTAATGTTTACATCATGCCAGTTGTATTTCGGATTGATCGACACAAAAGGGTCAATCAAAATAGAATTATTTTCTAATTTTACTTCAAATGCACTGTGTCCGATATATCTTAAGTCCATTTTTATTCCTCCTTTATTTATTATACAATGTAAGCATGAATTATGAGAATTATATGACAAAATGCATACAATTAGCTCGTACAGGTGATGGAAATGTTTCTCCGAACCCGCTTGTTGGTTGTGTTATTTTAGATAAAGACGAAAATGAGATTTCAACCGGTTATCACGCAAAATACGGCGAAAACCATGCTGAGCGTGATGCACTTTTGAAGCTCAAAAACGGTGAAGAAAAAGGCGGAACTTTGATAGTAAACCTTGAACCTTGTTCGCATTACGGCAAAACTCCACCTTGCACTGATTTAATAATAGAACGCGGTATAAAACGAGTTGTTATCGGAATGCGTGACGTTAATCCGAAAGTTGACGGGGTAAAAAAGCTTAAAAGTGCTGGAATTGAAGTCATTGTTGGAGTTCTCGAAAAAGAATGCCGACAACTAAACGAAATTTTTATAAAAAATATGACACAAAACAAACCGTTCATTGCAATAAAAACCGCAACGACACTTGACGGAAAAATCGCGACCTCAAACGGTTCTTCAAAATGGATTACATCTGAATGTGCACGTAATGAGGTTAAAAAAATCCGCAATCGCTATGATGCAATAATGACAACATCTGCAACAATTTTAGCAGACAACCCGACAATGGAACATAAGAAAAAAATTATTCT
>CAYPDZ010000005.1:6641-10329 GCA_964409575.1 uncultured Muribaculaceae bacterium
GACAACAGTTCAAAATCTTGTTTTGACTACAGACACATTGAAAACATCAACGACAGTTTACAATTTAAAATCGACAGCGTCGAAAGTTTTGACCCTGATATTTTGTTAACATATTATCCTAATCTATAACTTTGCCATCAAACAAATCCATTACCATTTTTACGTTGTCGGAATGAACGACGGGTTCAGGCTTTTTGACCTGTTGGATAATCTCCTGAACTTCCTCTGGATCAGATTCCGGTTCGGATGGTTGCGATGGTTTTTCGGGCATTTTTTTCGGGACGACTGACGTCGTTACTTGCCTGACAGCATCATCGCCGGCTTGAGGGAGCCTTATTACTACATTTGAAGCCGTTTGACCAAACAACGCATCAACAGCCTGAATTATTAGTTGTTTTTTAGTACCGCTTTGAACTTGATTTAGAAAAATTTCATTTTTCATAGTCAAAACAGTTTCTTCTGCCGAAATCTTTACGGGTGCACCCCATTGTTTCAACATTGCACGAGTCGGAGCACTCTGAACATTTTCTAAAAGTTGTCCCCATAAAGCCAAAACATCAGCACCCGCAACGGGTTTTGATTTTGGCATTGGTGAGAAATCCTCCTGTTGAGAAGCTTTTTGGCTTTCCGGTTTATCACCCTCACCCGAATTTCTGACACTCGTTTCTCGTGCCGAAATTCTACCCTCTCCCAATGGTAGAGGGGAAGTTTGTTTCATAATTTCAGGTTTTGTAACAGGTGCAGGAGCGGTTTTGTAAGCCGCAACTTTTACAGGTTCAACACTACCACCAGAATTCATAAAAACTCCACCAATATCGTTCGGCATGGCTACGTGCGTAGCACAACCTTCCAACCTTGCAAGACGATTTTGCAACTCAACAAGTTTTGTGTTTTCGGTCAAATTTGCAAGGTCAATTATTGCAACTTCAAGCCATAGACGCGGATTATTTGTTAACTTCAATTCTTTAATATATTCAGAACATTTATCAATCAAAAATACAATCTGATGAGTTTCAATATCTTTTACTTGCTCTGTCAATGCTTTAATTTGTACATCATTTGCCTGTGTAATCTCTAAAGCAATCTCTTTTGTACAATTTTTAACAATCAAAAGATTTTTCAAATAATCCATCAGGTTCGTTAAAATCTGAACAGGTTCATTGCCTGAATTGTATATTTTTTCTAACTCTTGAATTGCTTCTTGCGGTTTTGAATTAACGATTTTATCAGCCAAAGAATTCAATGTATCAAACGAAAGCCTGCCAAGAAGATTGTTTATGTCATCAGTTGTAATAATTTCACCATCCAAAACGCTCAATTGGTCTAAAAGTGCAATACTGTCACGCATTCCACCGGCAGAATTTTTCGCAATTGTAGCAAGCGCATCATCTGTTATATTAATTTTTTCACAATCGGAAATATATCTGAGATGTTTTATAATATCATCAGTAGTTATGCGTTTAAAATCAAACCTTTGACAGCGGCTTTTGATTGTATCAAGAACTTTGTGAACTTCCGTTGTTGCAAGGATAAAAATAACATTTTTCGGTGGTTCCTCAAGAGTCTTTAACAGAGCGTTAAAAGCAGTTGTTGAAAGCATGTGAACTTCGTCTATAATATAGATTTTATACCGGCTGTTTACAGGTGCATACATTACTTTTTCGAGAATATTTTGAGCATCCTCAACTTTTCTGTTACTTGCAGCATCAATTTCAATAACATCCATTGGCGTAGAATTTGTAATATCAATACAGTTTTCACAAACTCCGCAAGGATTAATTGTAGGACCCTGTTTACAGTTTAAAGATTTGGCAAAAATTCTTGCCGTGGATGTTTTACCTGTTCCGCGAGGTCCCGTAAATAAGTACGCATGCGAAATTTTATCCAACTCAATTGCGTTTTTTAAAGCTTTTTTAATGTGTTCTTGCCCAACAACTTCCTCAAGTTTTTGCGGACGATATTTTCTGTACAGTGGTATATAATTCATAACAATATTATAGCAGAAAATAATTAATTTTATATTAATAATCTATTCGTGGAATTTTTTTTGCGTTAAAATGTAACAATAAGGAGAAAGAATTCATGTGGGATTATTCAGATAAAGTTATAGATCATTACAGAAACCCAAGAAACGTCGGCAAAATCGACAATGCAGATGCTGTGGGTTTGGCGGGCTCATTGGCTTGCGGTGACCAATTGAAAATATATTTAAAAATAGAAAACAATGTTGTTGTTGACGCAAAATTTCAAACTTTCGGATGCGGTTCAGCGGTTGCAAGTTCGAGTATTTTAACAGAAATGATTATCGGCAAAACTGTTGATGAAGTAAAGAAAATTACCAACAAAGACATAGCAGACCAGCTAGACGGACTTCCGCCTGAGAAAATGCACTGTTCAGTTATGGGTTACGAAGCTCTTGAAGATGCTCTAAAAAATTGGGATGATTACCAAGATTTAGACGAAATTAGAAATGAAGCGCCGGAAAAAATTGTTTGCACTTGTTTTGGAATAACAGAGAACATGATTTGGGATGCAATCAAAACTAACGGACTCAAAACCGTCGATGAAGTTACAAATTTCACCAAAGCCGGCGGTGCTTGCGGAAGATGTAAGTCTTTAATCAAAGATATAATTGATACTTATTACAGAAAAGAAGCTGAAGAAACTACACTTTCACCAGCTCAAAAAATCTTAAAAATAAACAACATTATCGAAAACCAAATATCTCTTGAATTAAAAAAAGACGGTGGAGATATTACACTAGTTGACATTGACGGCAACAAAGTAATGGTAAAACTAAGAGGCAAATGTTCAGGTTGTAAAAATTCTCACCTGACATTGAAAGCATTCGTAGAAACGACATTGAGAGATGCCGTAGACAAAAATATCGAGGTTGTAGAAGTATGAGTTTAATATATTTAGATAACAACGCAACTACAAAAGTTGACCCGCAAGTTTTAGAGGTTATGCTGCCTTATTTGCAAGACGAATACGCAAACCCGTCAAGCATTTACGATTTTGCAAAACGCTCAAACCATGCGGTAAGAGAAGCCAGAGGAATTTTGAAAGATTTTTTCAATGCCGAAAACGAAAAAGAAATCACTTTCACATCTTGTGGTTCGGAAAGTGCAAACACTGCAATTCGCGGCGTTTTGAATATGAACAAAAATAAACGTCATATTATAACAACAAAAGTTGAACACCCTTGTGTTTTGAACCTTTATCAAGCACTTGAAAAAGAGGGTTATAAAGTTGATTACATCGGAGTAAATTCAAATGGCGAACTTGATTTGGCAGAACTCTCCGAAAAAATCGACAACGATACCGCACTTGTGTCTGTAATGTATGCAAACAACGAAACAGGTGTAATTTTTCCGATTGAAAAAATTTCAGAAATCATAAAGTCAAAAAACAAAGAAACAAAGTTCTTTGTTGATGCAGTTCAGGTTTCGGGAAAAATTCCTATCGATGTACAAGCTCTCGGAGTTGATTTAATGGGAATTTCCGGACATAAATTCCACGCACCCAAAGGTATCGGTGCACTTTATGTAAATTCAAAAACTCTCATTAAACCGCTTATTATCGGCGGACATCAAGAGCGTGGCAGACGTGCCGGAACGGAAAATGTTCCATACATTGTCGGTATGGCAAAAGCTGCTGAACTTGCAATCGACCATTTAAAATACGA
>CAYPDZ010000005.1:10429-21814 GCA_964409575.1 uncultured Muribaculaceae bacterium
AGAGCAATGAATGTTCCGTTCACGGCAATTCATGGAAGCATTCGTTTTTCATTAAGCAAATATACAACCGAAAAAGAAATCGATTATGTTTGCGAAAAAATGCCCGCAATTATCGAGAAGTTAACTAATCTTTCACCATTCCAAGACGAATTGGAAGCTCTAAGAAAACTAAAGAACTAATACTTTTTTCTAATAACAAAAATCCTCGTTGGGCAAAAGGCTTACGAGGATTTGTTTATTTATAAAAATTTTGAAATAACAGCTCTGTAGAATGTTTTACACTTAAAATAACCGTATTCTTTTAGTATGAAAAAATTTATTTTTATACTGGGAATACTATTAAGCATAAGCTGCGCAATGGCAGGCTCTATACTCGATAACATAGAAAATTCGCTGTACGGTTTTACCTACACAACTTCTAGCGATACCGAAAGACTTGCCCGCATTGAACAAAGTGTATATGGACACGAAAAAAACGGTAATGTTCAAGAACGTTTAAATGCTCTAAAAAATGATATGGCAGCGGATTTGATAGGACAAGAAATCACTCCGAAAGAAGATACGTTTGCGGAGGAAGAAGATAAAATCGTTCAAGAAAAACTTCCACCGGCAGGCGCAAACGTTGATTATCCGTCAATAAACGAACTGGAAAAACATGTATTTAAAAAAGAATTTAAAACTAAAGACTTAAACAGCCGTCTTGCGAGTCTGGAAAAACAATCTCTTGGAAAAACTTTTGAAAACGACCCTTTTGCAACGCGTGTTGATAGATTACAAGCAAAAATTAAACCAAAATCTTTTATGAACAATAATATAGCACAATCTTCAAACGATTATTATGACGATGACGTAATCCCTCTTGACAAAAATTATAAACTTGATGAATACAGAGCACCTGATTTTGATTACGAAAGCTACAACGCAAGAAAAAACTCACCTGCAAACCTCGCTTCAGTAGAAAAATCTATTTTCAAACGTTCATTTAACAATGAAGATACACAAAATAGAATTTCACGCCTAGAATCGACAATGTTTGGTACAACATTTGAAAACGATGATGCTCAAACTCGTATAAACAGAATTTCCAGTGCATACAAAGCTACAAAAAGTGCAGGCAGATACGATTCAAACAAGTTTTCTCAAAACATGGCAACCGCAATGCAAATCGGCACAATGATATTAATGATACTTGCATGCGTATTATAGCCATTCAAACAGTTATTTATTTTCACAGTCTTCTTCTATCCACACAATTGTAATATTTATCGGTTTTGCAAACGGGTTTGACATCTGCAAGAACGGGTTTTGTGCTATGGTGTCATAAAATTTTATTTTCTCTGACAGTTTTTTAGTGTAATTTAACAAATTCATATATACATTATGCAAATATTTCTCAAAACAATAATCCCGCTCAGGCATTATTATTTACTCCATTCGATTACCCGCACGAGTAATACCGAAAAGTAATAAATTTTTTTAAAATACTTTCATGGAGGGAAATTATGACACATACAAAATTACACGGAACACAAACTGAACAAAATCTTATGAACGCATTTGCAGGGGAATCGCAAGCACGAAACAGGTATACATATTTTGCAAAACAGGCAAAAAAAGAGGGCTATGAACAGATTGCAGAAATTTTTCTAATGACAGCTGACAACGAAAAAGAACATGCTAAACATTTTTATAAATACATCGGCAACACAAAAGGTCAAGTTAATGCAGAATATCCGTTCGAACTCGGAACAACAGAAGAAAACCTCGAAAGTGCAATTGCAGGCGAAAAAGAAGAAGCAGAAATTTTGTACGCAAACGCTGAAAAAACAGCACGCGAAGAAGGTTTTGAAAAAATTGCAAACACATTCAATCAAGTAATAAAAGCCGAAAAACACCATCAAGAAAGGTATTCAAAACTTTTAGAAAACATAAAAAATAATACTGTTTTCAAAAAAGAGAAAGAAACAAACTGGATGTGTAGAAAATGCGGTTATATATGCTGTTCCAAAATGGCTCCCGAAAAATGCCCAAGCTGTGAACACCCACAAAGCTATTTTCAGGTTCAATGCGAAGAATACTAAAAAAGACCGCTTACGCGGTCTTTTTTAATTAATATAAACCAAATAAGCCTATGCTTCTTCAGTCGTAGATTTTTCCTCGTTAACCGTCAATGCAATTCGTTTATCTGCCGGATTGAACTTCAAGATATAAGTATCAACTTTATCTCCGACTTGCAAAATGCAATCTTTTCTATTTTGAAGTTCAACGACTTCTGCATGCGGCAACAATGCCTCAACACCCGGGAATACTTCTACAAAAGCGCCGAAGTGTTTAATTCTGGTGATAGTTCCTTCAACTTTGTCACCTTCTTTGATATTTTTTTCAGCTTCAACCCATGGATCAGGCTCAAGATTTTTCAAACTCAAGGATACACGTTGTTTGTCATGGTCAACTGCAATAACTTCAACGTCAATTTTGTCACCGACATTCAAAATATCCGTCGGATGATCAATCCATCTCCAAGAAAGTTGTGACAACGGCAACAATCCGTCAATACCGCCTAAGTCAACAAATGCACCAAAATCAGTAATTCTTACAACATCACCTTTAACAATTTGTCCTGGTTCGATTTGTGAGAATACATTTTTTCTTGCTTCAACAGCACTATCGTCATAAACTTTTTTATTTGAAAGAATAAAATTGTTTTGTTGAGCATCAAGAGTCAGAATTTTTAATTCCAATTTAGTACCGACTTCTACGTCAGTTTCTTTTACTCTTAATTGAGATGAAGGTACAAAACCTCTTATACCGGAGATTTCAACCAATACTCCGCCTTTAACGACACCGGCAACAGTACCGAGAATTGTTTCATCTGCTTCTTTTGCTTTTTCAAGTTCTTTCCAAGCATAAGCAAAGTCAACCTTTTTGCGAGATAGCAAGAACTTGCCGTCCTCATCTTCTTCTCTAATGATTAAAAATTCGTATTCTTTACCTTTTTCGTACTTCTGTTCAAGATTTTCATCCTTTTCAACAGCTTCGCGTGTTGGTGCAACAGCAATTGTTTTCGCGCCGATATCAACCATTACACCTTGACTGTCATAACCACATACGATGCCTTTTACTAAATCACCTTTTTGAAACTTGTAATCATACTGTTTCAATAGTTCTTCAAAATCTAATTCTTTTGATGTCATTTTCACTCCATTTGTCATAAGACACTAATCTATCAACTTTGCGACTATTGTAACAAATTTTTAAAATTTTGTAAAGATTTTTGTAAACTTATTTAACATTAGTGCTTATTGATTCAATATTATTTTTAAATTTATCTACAATACCCATTACTGTCTCAAAAATTGTCGGTCTAGAACCTCTTGCACCTTTTGCGCTAAGAATTTTTCTATCTAGACTTACATGAAAACAAGCTAAATCATTTTTGTTTGAGAACATATAAATTTTTGATTTATCTTTCATATTAACTGTTGCTGCAAGTTTTAACTTGTTCATTCTTGCATAAGATACAACATTAAACGGTTGTGTTGCCGGTATTTTACTCATAATTTTTCTCCTTTTAGTCTACGTAACATATTAAAACAGAACACATAAAAATTTGCTACGTGTCCTGTTTTTTATAAAGTTATGTTAAATTTTTCTAAATTACGCTTTGAGTGATTTTATCAAATCAACAATAGCTTTTTCTTGAACTTCTATTTCTTCAATTCTTGCTTTCGTTTGTTCGATAAGTTCTTTTGGCGCATTGGCAACAAATTTCGGATTATTAACACGTCCTTCCAGAGATTTTTTCTCACTTGTCAATTTATCCAATTTCTTTTGTTGTCTTGCAACTTCCGCATCCAAATCAATCAAATCAGCAAGCGGAACGATAATTTTTGATGCTGAAACAATCGCAGTCGCGCTCTTTGGTGGGATTTCGGCATTCATATCGGCGTAAGAAATATTTTCAACACGTGCCAAGCGCTTGATGTACGCTTCAATTGCTTCAAAAATAGGTTTTTCATCAACAGTTGAACGAATTTCAATATTACATTTGATTGACGGTGAAATATTGAAACTTTGACGTACATTTCTCAAAGATGTAATCGTTTCAAACACCAATTCCATTTCCTGCGCTTCTTTTGGGAAGTTTAATTTTTCTTCAAATATAGGGAAATCAGAAACTATTATAGCTTTCGCTTGGTTGCTCGCGTTTAACGGGTCTACGGTCTGCTCCGCCGGCTCAACGCCGCCGTGTGCGACCTTCGCCCTCAGCTCGCAATCCGCTTTTGGTATCAGCTGCCAAACGCGTTCTGTAATATGAGGCATAATCGGATGTAACATTCTCAATGCCATATCAAGAACATATCTCAATACACGTTGAGTATTTGCTTTCAATTCAGTATCCTGAAGCTGAATTTTCGCAATTTCTACATACCAGTCACAATATGAATTCCAGAAGAAATCATAAAGAACATGGGCAACTTCGCCAATTCTGAAATCTTTAATGTTTTCATTAACTTCTTTGGCAGTTTTGTTTAATTTATCCAAAATCCACTTGTCAGCGATAGTTAAGTTATCAAAGTCAATTTCTTTATTATCAACACCATCAAGGTTCATCAATACAAATCTAGATGCGTTCCAGATTTTGTTAGCAAAATTTCTGCCATATTCAAATCTTTCTTCGCTCATTTTGATGTCTTGACCGCCATAAGTACAAAGAGATGTCATAGTAAATCTCAAAGCATCGCAACCGTATTTGTCAATAATTTTGACAGGGTCGATTGTGTTACCTTTAGATTTAGACATTTTCTGTCCTTTTTCATCTCTTATAAGTCCATGGATATAAACGGTAGAAAATGGAGCTTTTTCGGTAAATTCCAAGCCCATTGTAATCATTCTTGCAACCCAGAAAAATATGATATCAAAACCAGTTACAAGAGTTGTAGTCGGATAGAATTTTTTAAAATCAGCACTATCTGTATTAGGCCAACCCATTGTCGAAAATGGCCATAAACCTGATGAAAACCAAGTATCAAGGCAATCAGTATCTTGAACATAATTTTCAGGATCAGGATTTTCTTTTGCAACAACCATTTCGCCTGTTACTTTGTGGTAATATGCAGGAATTTGATGTCCCCACCAGATTTGACGGGAAATACACCAGTCACGAATATTTTCCATCCAGCCTAAATAGTTCTTTTCCCATCTGTCGGGAACGAATTTAATTCTGCCGTCCTTGACTGCCGCAATAGCTTCACGCGCAAGCGGTTCCATTTTTACAAACCATTGTTCTGAAAGTAACGGTTCAATTGTCGTTCCGCAACGTTGACATTTGCCGACGTTGTGTTCATGCTCGCGAGTTCTGAGTAAGAAATTGTTATAAGAAAGCATTCCGACAATTCTTTCTCTTGCTTCATATCTGTCAAGTCCATGAAGTTCTGATGGAACTTCACCGCAAGCTTTCATTTTGCCGTCGTTATCAATTACCCAAATCGGTTTCAAATTGTGGCGTTGACCAACTTCAAAGTCATTCGGATCATGTGCCGGAGTGATTTTAACAGCACCTGTACCAAAGTTTTTATCAACATATTCATCTGCAATAATCGGGATTTCTCTGCCTGAAAGCGGGATGATGACAGTTTTTCCAACCAATTCAGAATACTTATGGTCATCAGGATGAACTGCAATTGCGACATCACCAAAAATCGTTTCAGGACGCGTAGTTGCAACAATAATTGCACCGCTTTCACCTTTCAATGGATAAGAAATTTCCCACATGTGTCCTTGTTCAGTTTCATATTCCGTTTCAACATCAGAAATCGCACTATTACAACGCGGACACCAGTTTACAATATATTTGCCTTTGTAAATTAGTCCTTTTTCGTAAAGTCTTACAAAAACTTCTTTAACAGCATCAGAACAGCCTTTATCAAACGTAAAGCGTTCTCTTGAGCGGTCAAACGAAGCACCTAAACGTTTACATTGGTCTAAAATTGCGCTCTTGTGCGCATTTGTCCATTCCCAAGTTTTTTCAACAAATTTTTCTCTGCCCAAATCGTGACGAGTCAAACCATCTTTTGCCAACTGTTTTTCAACAACGTTTTGAGTAGCAAGTCCGGCATGGTCAGTCCCCGGAACCCAAAGAGTTTCGTAACCTGCCATTCTGTGATAACGAACGAGAATATCCTGCAATGTTTCATCCAAAGCGTGTCCCATGTGCAAAACGCCTGTAACATTTGGAGGCGGGATTACGATAGAATAAGGCGGTTTGTCAGAGCTTGAATTTGCTTTGAAAAATTCGCCGTCTTCCCAAAATTTATAAATACTTTCTTCCGTTTCCTTTGCATCATAAACAGTAGGTAAATCTTCAATTTTTGTCGCTGTCATATATAAAATCCTTCTTATTTTTGCGTATGTCTACAGGTTAGCACAAAAAAACATAAAAATAAATCTGTTATAATTTTTCTATGTTAAAATAACGATATGAAAAAGATTTTTTTTATTTTAATTTTAATATTTACGCCCTGTTTTGCACAAAGTATTGAACTACCGGAGAATATCAATGAATATTTGGACAAATCTTATATCGGTATGCCATACAATCAGGCATTAAAACAAGATATACCTTTTTTGCTTGTGTTTGCAAATGCCAACAACCTCGTTTCATTTGCAAAACTTGCACCGATTGGAGAAATGGTTTATAACGAATTTAAAGGTCAATACAATTTTTGCGTAATTAACACAAAGAAAAAAGAAAACAGAGATCTGGTTGAGTTTTTTAATCCTAAAAAGTTGCCTGCACTGTACATAATCGACACACAAGAGCAAACTTACACTCTAATCGAGAAAAAATATTACAAAAAGCGTGAAATGCGAGAGATTTTAACAAAATTCAAAAATGGAACTCTTTTTTAATCACGTCACTTAAAGTTAATAAGGTGCAATAAATTGCACCCTACGACTTTTTTGTATATTTTTAATATTGTATTTTCTTTGGATAATTTTTAGGAATTTTCCAACCGTTATACTGTATCAATGCTGTGCAAAAATTGAAAGAATATGCTATACTGCCAGTTCCTGCACAACCGTCATATAATGAGGATTCTTGCCTGTCCCAAGAAAACTTCCATGGTTCAAAACCCTTATTTATTAAATATTTCCAACTCCTAGGGCTGCTAGTGACTTTTGTAATAGGTATATACTCAAAATAAAAAGCACATCCACCATCTGGGATAGAGGAAATACTATAGTCATCATACGAGGTGTTTTTGATACATCTTTTGTAGTTTCTCGGGAAAAAAACCCAATCTCGCGAAGTATTTAAATGAACTTGCGCCAAAGCACTTCCATCTGGAAATTTTACCAAAAGTGTACCAAAATCATTTTTTTCAATTCCTGTTGTAACCAAATATGGTTCAAAATATTTTTTAAACCAAGCTTCTGTACAATTATAATTATTACAATCTTGATACCAAAATTTTCTATCACCATAGTCAACTTCCGCACGCACAATCGCCTGATTCATAACGGAATAAAACTTTTTCAAAGAAGTTTCCACCACTTGATTTTTATGATTTTGAATTAATGTTGGCATAGTCATTGCCGCCACAACACCGATGATGCCTAATGTTATTAGGACTTCAGCTAGGGTGAAAGCAATTTTTTTAAAAGGCACTAGGGCACTAAGATACTGAGGCACTAAGGGCTTTACGGTTTGCTGCGCAAACTTTTTACCCTCACCCGCCCTGCGGGCACCCTCTCCCAAAGGTAGAGGGGATAGTTCCTTTTCGTCATTGCGGACAAGCGAAGCGCGATCCGCAATCGCAACATCGTCACCTTTAGATAGACTTTGCGATCCCGTGTCAAGCACGGGATGACGATATAAATTTACTATCTCATTTTCACCTAACCCTAAACTTCCTAAAACCCCGCAAACCCTTGCTACATAAGCCTTTCGGGGGGGGGGCGCTTAACCGATTTAAATTTTTTCATGGTAAATTCCTCCAATTTTTACTATCCTTTATCATTATAACATGTATTTCTCAACTTTTCAACTGCTGTGTTATGATTATCAAAAAAATACCCTCTAAACGAGGGTATTTTTTTGATTTTAAACCTACGCTTTTGGAATAGAATTTGCGATAATTTCCATTTCTTCAAGTGAAGCATAAACCGCGTGACATCCACAGTCTACGTACAAAATTTGACCTGTTGTACCTGTAGATAAATCTGATGCCAAGTACAAACCTGCTTTACCAACATCTTCCAAGGCAACGTTACGACCAAGAGGTGCCTTTGCAACAGCGGCTTTAAGCATCTTATCAAATCCTGAAATACCTTTAGCAGCAAGAGTTTTAACAGCACCTGCAGAGATACAGTTAACTCTAACACCTTTTTTACCAAGGTCAGCAGCCAAATATCTCATAGAAGCTTCAAGAGCGGCTTTTGCAACACCCATTATGTTGTAATTTGCAACAACATATTCAGAACCCAAATAAGTCAACGCGAATACTGATGCACCTTCGTTCAAAATAGGTTCAGCATGTTTGCAAAGCGAGATTAGAGAGTAAGCACTTACACCCATAGCCAAATCCCAGCCTGCACGTGATGTATCAATAAATCTGCCTTGCAAATCTTCTTTAGCTGCAAAAGCTACAGCATGGATTACAAAGTCTAATTTTCCATAAACTCTTTCGCATTCTTTAAATACAGCAGCGACTTCGTCATCTTTAGTAACGTCGCAAGTCATAATAACTTTTGCACCCATTTCTTCTGCCAAAGGTCTTACACGTTTTTCCATAGCTTCACCGGCGTACGTAAAAGCGATATCAGCACCTGCTTCATAAAGTTGTTTTGCAATAGCATAGGCAATTCCGTGAGTGTTAGAAACTCCGAAAATAACGCCTTTTTTACCTTCCATTAATTTCATAGAATTCTCTCCTTACTAAAATACTAGATTATTTTAGCACAGAAATTTTTTTAAGCAAATTTGTATAAAATTGATAAGTCTTAAAATTTTTTGTTAAGCTTTGTAACAACATGCAAACATGCTGAAATCGCGCATTTTTGTAGGTTTTTATATATTTAAGAGAGTATTATACAGGAGAGCTATGGGCGTTTCTAACGTATACAATCAAGCAAAAGCAAATGCTATCGCCGCCTTAAAATCAAATATGGCGTCAAAAGGCACTACAAAAGTTGCTGATGCCAAACCTGATTATATGAAAATGACAGGTTCTATTTTTAACGCTCCCGGTACAAAAGAAGCCAAAGTATCAACTTTAGCTACATTAAACACTCAAGCAAGTCTTGCTACTCTAACCACACCCACCACTACGCCAGGAACAGGTGGTGGTACAGGCGGAACAAGTGGAACTGAAACTCCGGGAAGTGCTTCTGAAGGCAGAGCTTCTGCAAGTGAAGGTGAACAACAAGCAGATGCACTTCGTTCACAAACGAGTCAGGTACAAAGTTATCAAAGTATAGTTACCAGCTACAGTACAAAAGCTCAAAAAACAGGGGCTTCTATAGTAAAAGACGACAAATCTTTTACAAAAACATTAAAAACTCAAGAAGCTGAACTTAAAAGAGAAAATCAAAATATTGAAAAATTAGTTCAAGAAAATGAAGAAGCTCAACAAGAGATTGATAATGCACAACACGAACTTGATACGTTATTAGCAAGAAATTCTTTCTCAATGGGCGGTAGCAGTTCAAGCTCGGGAAGCAGTGATGATCAAACTAAAATTAATGAATTGCAGACATTTATCGGCGCAAAAGTCGGAGTAATGCAATCAAACGGTAAAACAGTTTATTCTCTCCAAAGAAGTCAAAAAAGAACACTGACAAGAATGCAGAGAACAAACTCTCAATACGTAAAAACCAACCAAAAAAATCAAAAAGCGATTTCTAAACAACAAAATGAAACGAGCGGAATACTTAAATTTGCCAATAAAGTTGAAGAATACAGTCAACTCGCACAGGTCAGTGGGCAAACTTTGGAAATGGTTGGTAACTTGATGATAGCTGCAGGTTCTACTCCTTGGACATCTTGGATGATACCTGTCGGACAAGTCATGGCAAAAGTTGGTACCGTTCTTGAACTTGTCGGTAATTATGGTTTATCAGCCGCAAATATCACAAAAACAGCAGCATACGCCGCAGAAGGCAACTTGATGGGAGCAATGCAAAGTGCCGCCATGGCTGTTCAAACCGGTGCCGCAGCCGTAAAAAGTACTACAAGTATTAAGAAAGATTTTGCTCAAATAGATACAAAAGCAAATGAAGTTTTAAATAAAAATGCAGCAAACCAAGCAGCAAAAGAACAAGTAAAAACCATGTCCGATGAAGAACTTAACGGCATGTCAAGAAAAGAGATGAAAAAATCTATAAGCAATGATTTGCAAACTCAAATGAACGGTAAAGATGCAACCTTAAACAGAAAAGATTTATTTACAAACAACGGTCAATTATCAGAAACAGGTCAAACTGCAACAAGTAACTCCGCAACCAAAGTTGGAGAAGAATACACAACTCAATTAGCTAAAAAAGATGCTACTACAAAATCCGCGAGAAAAGCTACTGTTCGTTCTTTCAAAAATAAAAATTCTGCAACCAAGTCTTCTACCAACTGGGCAGATAATATGAACAAATTCAGCCAAAGCTTCAGCTCTATGGCTCAAATGTATTCAATGTTTAATAGTGGAACAAACGAGACAAACGGAACAGGCAGCACTAAATCTGGATATGCACCTCAATGGAATTTAGCAAGCGATCCGAGAATGGCACGCATTATGAGAAGCAATCAGGCGCATAGAGCATATGCATCTTAATAAAAAAGAGCTAACCAATTTTGATTAGCTCTTTTTTTTATTACTGTATATAAGAAAGGTTGTTACTTTTGTGTGCAGTTTGCTCCTCGAGCATTATGTTCATATACAATATTTTGTTTGCCGTTGCCTGATCAAGATTTATAAACTCTGTTCCGGCACGTCTGTCAGTCGCTGTCACAATTTTTACGTCAGTGTTGATATTCAAATTGCCGTAAGAAATTTGTACGGGAACTATATCGCCGACCTTTAAGCTGTTATCGTGAGCTACTGCCATACCACCCCTTGAAATATCAAGAACAGAATTTATTTTGGCATTATCCGCAAGGTGAACGGGAGTTTGACTATCTCTTGTACTAAATCTCATATACTGACGCTTGTCTATACCGTAGATAGGATTGTCCAAAACTCTTTGTTTATAAACCTGTTTACCCATATCTTCATCAGTTAAGAAATCGTCATCTGTGTCACTGTCTGCATCTGTGTCGCTATCGGTATCTAAGTCAGTATCACTGTCTGTATCAACATCCGTATCTGTATCAGTGTCGTTGTCAGTATC
>CAYPDZ010000005.1:21914-34205 GCA_964409575.1 uncultured Muribaculaceae bacterium
TCAGTATCGGTATCAACATCAGTGTCAGTATCAATGTCAGAATCGGTATCAACGTCCGTGTCTGTGTCACTATCGGTGTCAGTATCTGAATCCGTATCGTTGTCCGTGTCTGTGTCGTTGTCTGTATCCATATCGGTATCGGTATCTAAATCCGTGTCACTGTCGGTATCCGTGTCATTATCAGCATCGGTATCAACATCAGTGTCAGTATCAATGTCAGAGTCCGTATCAACGTCCGTGTCTGTGTCATTATCGGTGTCAGTATCTGAATCCGTATCGTTATCTGTATCAGTGTCGTTATCAGTATCCATATCGGTATCAGTATCTAAATCCGTGTCACTGTCTGTATCTGTATCGATATCGGTATCGATATCGGTATCGGTATCAGTGTCTGTATCAATGTCAGCATCTGTATCCGTATCGTTGTCAGTGTCTGTGTCTAAATCTGTATCGTTATCCGTATCGGTGTCGTTGTCAGTATCTACAACGATTTCTTCATTTTCAGGAACTACGAGGTTATCGTCATCGTCCTCAGACCCCTGTTCTCCGCCATTTTTTACACCGTCATAATCTTTATCGTTACCTTGATAGCTTCCGCCGTAATAATAATTTCTATCTTCCGCATCTTCACCTATTGCAGTAACATCTTCCGGTCTAACAGCTTTTGCTCTGATTGAAATATCATTACCAGCAAGCGTTTTAATCGGGTTTGTCGTACCATCTTTAACAAGAGTAGATACACCACCGTTTCTATGTTTACCCATATTGAAGTAATATCCGCCTGCGTAAGCATTATCAGCAACAAGAGTTAAATCTTGCTCATGTGCCGGTCTGCCTTCTCCTTTTCCGTTAATTCTACCATTTTTAACAACAATCGTAGAATCTGCAGCGTGTTCATATTCGGGAGCTTCGTTCTCGTCCAAATAGCTTCCTAAATCTAAAGCTGTTAATTTAACTTTATTTGGAGCGATATTTTTGTTTGTACCATAGTAATTTTGAGGATATGTAGGAACAGTACCCAAATTTTCAATGTACATATTCTTGCCGCGAGTTGTGATATCTATGTTGTTAGCTGCCGTAGTTTCTCTAACATAAACATCACCTGAAAATTCTGCATTAACATCACCTGTTCTTGAAATCATTGCACAAACATTTGTGTTAAGTTTTTTGCCGTTATCAGCATCCATTCCCTTAACATTGATATCTTTAATTGCAAGCATATCAACGCCTTGAGATGGTTTATTTTCAGCATCTAAAACATGTGGTTTTGTAGCATCATCACTGTTAAATATCGGAGATACACCGTTTTGTCTGAATGTTAAAGCTTTTCCTTTTTCACCTATGTTACCGCTTGAAATAATAGAAATTCCGGTACCTTCAACATTCGGTTTGTTTTTATCTGATGCTCTGTTAACAATATCAAAAGCCTCAGAGCCTTTGACTTCGCTATCAGCGAGGAGAATAACTTTACCATCAGCTTTAATTTGATCAACATTCAAATTTGTGTTCAAACTTGCAAGATTTACAAGAGAATTTCTACCGGAGCTGATTGCTTTTACAGTACCTACGACATTTGTATTAATTGATTTTGTCAAATCTCTTGCATTTGTTCCGATACCTGTACATACACCACCGTCACAATTTCCAAGGTCTTTACCGATTGCACCGTTTTTAACATTCGCATCAAGATTACCGCCGGCTTTGATAAGGTTAGCTTTTGTACCGTAGTTTAAGAGATTTCCATTATCAACTTTTATATTGACATTATTGCCAGCATTAAGGTAATTAGCGCCTTGATTATAACCGATTACAACATCAGAATTTTTATTGTCAACATTGATATTTTTACCGCTAACATTTCCTCTGACTTTAATACCGTCAGTACCTGAATTTGTAATATTTGCATCGTCTGTAGTATCAAGCTTAGCCCCGTTTTCAATTATAATACCTTTTGAGCCGGTATTTGTAACAATCAAGTTGCCATTTGTATTATTTAACAATCCCGTTGACGCAATCAAAATTCCATCACCTGTATTATCAAAAGAGAGAACATCACCTTTGTTAGTCATACTGCCTGATACGTTAATGCTTCCGTTTTTGTTTACAAGTAAGGTTTTGCCGTCAGCGTTCAATGTTTTACCTGAAACAGTAATGCCTTTTGAACCATTATTTGTAATTTCAATGTTACCGGAACCGAAGTTTTTCAAAGTACCTGCAACATTTGTACCGCCATCAGCACCATAAGAAATAATTTTGATATTTCCGTTTTCATTTGTATAAGAATTTGCATTCAAATTATCTGTATTAACGAGTTTATCAAACAAAGATTTTGCTTGAGCATGAGACAGAAGCTTGGTTGCATCATTTACACCTGCCATAACAAGTGCATTGTTTGAAATATCAACATTAGCTGCATCAATATTTACAAAATCACGAGCAAGGACATTACCATCAATTTTAACCGTTGCATCGCCTTGTCCGAGTCTTTCTTTGTATTTTGAAATCAACGACGGAATTCTTACATCGCTTTTATATTTTTCATAAGATGTGCTGTCAGGCGTAAACACGGACAAAGAACCAACGTTCAACACACCGCTTGAACCCACAACCATACCTTTTGGGGAGATAAATACCACATGCCCGCCACCGTTCATGCTTCCGTTTTTATTTACGGCATTTACAATACCGTTAATATTAATCTGATTGTCAATAAGGTTTAAAAATGTCTTGATATCTTTGCCTTTGATTGCATCATGGAATATCAGATTTGCGATATCACCTTCACTTAAATCAAAATAAAGCCCTTTTCTGTAACCGACATCCCCATTTGAAGCGTCAGGAGTAATATTATATACATTACCGTTTTGAGTAACTCCCGCACCGGTTATATTTGTTGCCAAAACCTGTAAACAGAACGACTGCTGTAAAAAGAATGATAACGTTAACGCCGAAGCAACAACTTTTCTTTTACCGTCTTTTATCTGAAGCATGCTTATTTATCCTTTCAAGTTCCCTAATCGATATGTGCCAATTTTAGCAAGAGCACAGATGATTTTCCATTTTTTATTACAAATATTTAATATATTTAAAGCCCTGAAAAAATTTTTTTGTCAAAATGTAAACAAATATTAACCAATTTCAGGGCGTTTCATTACAGTTTTTGCCAATGTAAAATAAATTCCGTAAAATACGACAAGCAAAGTTATCATTTCAAACAAAGCCGGAAATGAGAAAAATTTGTCAAAAAGATAATATAATACGGCACTTGGAACTAAAGATAAATATATTCTGTTCAAAGTTAATTTCGGATAAATGAGTCTTAACCCCGGTAATACAATAATAATACTCAACAAGAAATACAAAAAGTTTGCCGACAATGTCGCAATTCCAACACCAACCAGTCCATATTTAGGGATTAACACAATATTCAATACCACACCGGCAATACCGGATATCAATTTAATTATAAAATCGATATAAGTTTTGTTAGCTAAGTGATATTGCAATGTCGTATAATCAGTCAATGCCATAAAGAAAGTTCCGAATGCAAAATATGGTATTAGCTTGAACGCATCTAAAAATTTGTCGTTAGAAGAAAGCATTTGCACATAATCTGTCGAATACAATGAAATAACTGTAATTATCGGCAACGCAATTAATACAAAATATCCGGTAAATCTTGATATCAAAGGCCTTACGTCAATTTTTTCTTCATACATATTTATGATACGCGGAATTGCGGCTACGGTAATTATTGAAAATATCGTCATTAATAACGGTAACGTCAATCCATAAGCAACTCCAACAATTCCCACTTGCGAAAATCCATGGATACTGTTCATGATAAATTTGTTGCTTTGATTAATAATCCAAGCACTCAACGATGTTGCAGCAATCGGAATTCCATACATCATAATCGGCATAACAGAATGCCATTCGATTTTTTGCAATCTAAACCAAGATAAAATATTGCTTTGGAAAATTAAAAGAATATCAGTTAATGTAATAGAAACAGCCATACCTAAAAGCAATGCAATTGCTCCTAAATGACAAACTTTTACGAAAAATATTGACAACAATATAGTCATAAATTGGTTTGCGATTGTTGAAACTGTAAACGCAATTGATTTTAGTTGCGCACGCAATAACTGGAACAACAGGGCTCTTATCGCAACCGGTATAATCAATAACAATATTGCAAAAAAGTATTTTACCGGTATGTGGAAAAAGTCATAAAAATTATGTCTAAAAATGTATGACAAAACAAACATTAAACAAAGATTTGAAACGAGCATTGTAACAAGCGTTGTCAAATATTTTGGCATATTTTGTGTCATTTGATGTTGTTTAAAAAATCTCAAACCCGACAGCCCAACCCAATCGGAAAATATTATACACAAAAACGACAAAACAGCGATTGACAATGAATATAATCCGTATTGTTCCGGAGTAAGCAAACTTGTATAAACGGGAACGATAATTGCATTACCGAGCATTCCGATAATCTTTGACGGTGAATACTTCATCATATCTCTGAATATTGCTTTTAATTGTTCTTTTTCAACTTCTCTATTTTCTACAAATTCCATATCTTAATCCCTACAATATAGTTCCGAATAAATCATATTCATCAGCGCGTTCAATTCTGACGTTTTCAATATCCCCCGGCACAACCGGTTCAACTGAGGATGCATAAACCATTCCGTCAATTTCCGGCGCATCGTGCTGAGAACGCATCAGAACAACTCCGTCGTCAGTATAACCTTCAACGATACAGGGAATAGTTTTGCCTACATAACTTTCGTTAATTTCTTTTGAAATTTTTTGCTGTAATTTCATCAACTTATTACGTCTTTGTTTTTTGATTTTTGCTGGAACCTGTTCCGACATCAAATAAGATGCCGTATCTTTTTCTCTGGAATATTCAAAAACACCCATTTTTTCAAATCGCATTTTTTTAACAAACTCATAAAGTTCATTAAACTGTTCGTCCGTTTCCCCCGGATATCCGACAATAAACGCAGTTCTTATTGCTACATCAGGGATTTTTGCCCTAATTTTTTTTACAAGAACTTCATAATCCATAACCGGACGACGCATTGCTTTCAAAACATCTAAATTGCAATGTTGAAGCGGAATATCCACATATTTTGCGACTTTGTCCAAATGCGCCATTGCATCAATAAGCTCATCAGACATTTGTGAAGGATACGCATACATAATCCTAATCCACCCCAAACCTTCTATTTTATTTAACTCTTCCAACAATTGAGGAAGTGCCTGTTTGCCATATAAATCAATTCCGTAACCGGTTGTATCTTGAGCAATCAAAACAATTTCCGTTACACCTTTTTTAACAAGCCCTTTTGCCTCCTCAATTATACTTTCCATTGTGCGCGAATGGTATTCACCTCTAAGGTTTGGAATAATACAGTATCCGCAATGATAATTACATCCGTCGGCAATTTTTATATACGAACTTGCACCAACAGTAATCTGTTGTCTTTCAATGTTTTCAGGATAAATATAATCGGGTTTTTCTGAAACTTTTGCAACATAACCGTTTGAAATCTGTTCGACAACATTTACTATTTCTTTTATGTCAGAAGTCCCGACCATACCTGCGATTTCCGGAATAGCTTTTTTCAAATCACCTTTATATTTTTGAGGCAAACAGCCGGTAACAATAACTTTTTTCCCACTCTGAGCGACTTGCAAAATCGTCTGCACAGACTCCTGTTCTGCATCGTGAATAAAGGAACAAGTATTTATAACAACGATATCTGCATCATTTTCATCCAGAGTAACCTCATGTCCTTTTTGCGCAAGAAGTCCGAGCATCAATTCGCTGTCTACCAAATTTTTTGCACATCCGTGATTTAACAAAGCAATTTTCATAAAACTTTTCCTCTTTGCAACCACTTTAGCATGAATAAACTATTTTGTAATCATTATAAAGGATTATATGAATGCATATTTTTAGGTGACAAGTCTGCTTCAGCTTACTACCTGATCAAGGCAAACAATCCCAATAATTTTTCGTTTCATCATCAGGACAGACATTTTTTACAGCATAAGGAGTGCAAACAAAACCGTTTTCTGATGCCTCGGAAATTCTTGAGCATACACCTGATGTGTGTTTCCAACCATACTCTCCCCAGTTTCCATCCCCATATGTACATCCTTCCTCGCCTTCAATACAATTACGCCATTGATAAGACAACGGTGTCAATTTACAATTACTCTCACCAATTATAAAAAAGAACAAATCATGTCCATAAGCATTCGGTTTTTTCTTAAAACCGTTTGTATCGATACTAATAAGATTGCCCATAGTCGCATTTGTACAAAAAGATATAACAGCGCCATCCGGTGTTATAATGTAGTTTGCCTTATGTCCCAAGCCCAAACAGTTTGGATGAATTTGAGCATTTGTGTCATTCATATTGTATGTTTTAAAAGAATAGTTGAGAGTATTTGTCTGGGTTTCAATTGTGGCATTTTTAATTTTTTTTAATTTTGAAAAAATGTGCTCACGGATTTCATTAGCATCCTCTACGTTACAAGCGTTATATTCTATGGCAAGATCTGCAGTAGCTTGAGAAACTAGTGAATATGATTTTTTAAACCTTGTTTCTAATTCTTTGTGTTTGTATTTCGCCATAACAGAAGGTATCGTCAACGCCGCCACAACACCGATGATTCCTAAAGTTATTAAAACCTCTGCCAATGTAAAAGCTGCGCGTTTAGAAGGCACTAGGGCACTAAGATACTTAGGCACTAAGGGCGTTTCGTCATTGCGGACAAGCGAAGCGCGATCCGCAATCGCAACATCGTCACCTTTAGATAGACTTTGCGATCCCGTGTCAAGCACGGGATGACGATATAAACTTACTAATTCATTTCCACCTAACTCTAAATTCTCTAAAACCCCGCAAACCCTTGCTACATCAGCCTTTCGGGGGGGGGGCACTGAACCGCTTTAAATTTTTGCATGGTAAATTCCTCCTGATTTTTACTATCCTTTATCATTATAACATGTATTTCACAACTTTTCAACCTTTTTTTGCTTGTAAAATTTACAATAGTAAATCAGCCCTCACCCTAACCCTGTCTTGAATTTGCCAGTCACATCGCTCGCAATATACGAGTACGCTTCCGCTTGCACTCTTTGCTCGCTCGTTCTCCACGCTCACAGAGTTTCGCATTTGTGGCTGCGCCACAGCTTGCTCAATTTGCTCGTTATCCGGACTCGCTTTGCTCCGTCCGTCCACAAATTCGCTCTCCCATAGGAGAGGGAATTTATTTCAGTTTGCGCAAGCAAACCGTAATGAACTTATTCACCTATTTACCTATTCACTTATTCACATCAAAGAAAGTCGCCTTTACCCTCGCCGAAGTCCTCATTACAGATGATAATATTGGCAAGTGTAGTTTTGCTTTTATATTTTACCCTAATCAAACTTATAAGAACTCTTGGAAATATCACTATAATAAGGGAATAGAACCCTTTTTACACAAATGGGATGGGCAGGAAGACAGTCTTTATAACGACTCAGATTTCGGATGTGTTACCAATGGTGGATATTGCACTGCAATCATTGCCAGAAACGGCTGGAAAATACCTAAAGATTATCCAAAAAGAATAAAGTTTTAGCTTATTAAATTTTTAATAAGTTATAATGACTCTGCGATTGTCGACTCACAATCGCAGGTTATTATTTCTGGCAGTATTTTATTTTTGTGTTATATTAACGATATGGCAAATAGAATTATAATTTTTTCAGGAAAACAATATTCGGGCAAGGATACAGCGGCAAAGATTATGCTTGCCGAAATGCCTGATTTTAGAAGATGTGCTATGGGTGACATTATAAAACTTACTTATGGCAAAGAAAAGGGACTTACGTACGAAGAAATTGAAAAAAATAAACCTCTTTATCGTCAAGATTTAATAAATCTAGGCAATTGGGGGCGTTCACAAAGTCCTGACTATTGGCTTAATAAAATAATTGAGCAAGACGGCAACATTATAGTGACAGATGTTCGTGTTCCGCACGAATACGAAATATTCAGAAATGCCGGAGCTATTTCAATTCGTGTTGAAGCGACACGAGAAACTCGAGCACAAAGAGGCAAACTTATCGGAGAAACAGACATTACGGAAGTTGGGCTTGACCATATAAAAGATTGGGATTATGTAATTGATAACAACTCCGATTACGAAACCTTAAAAGAAAAAGTTTTGCAAATAGTAAAAGAGCTCAAATAGAGCTCTTTCTTTTTACATTTTGTTGATAACTGCATCAATCAGACCTTTAAACAGTGGATGTGGTTTGTCCGGTCTTGACTTAAATTCCGGATGGAATTGAGAAGCTACAAACCAGTCAAGTTTTGGAAGTTCAACAACTTCGGCAAGCATTCCGTCAGGCGACATGCCAGAGAATACAAGTCCGGCACTTTCAATTTGTTTTAAATACTCGTTGTTAACTTCGTATCTGTGTCTGTGGCGTTCGGAAATTTTTTCTTTACCATAAGCTTTTGCGGCCTTTGAACCTTTTTTAAGAATACAATCATAAGCACCTAATCTCATTGTACCGCCGTAAGCATGGACATTTTTCTGTTCGAGCATAAGGTCAATTACCGGATATTGAGCATTTTCATCAAATTCTGCAGAGTTTGCACCTTTTAAGCCAACAACATTTCTTGCATACTCAATAACTGCACACTGCATGCCTAAACACAAGCCCAAAAACGGTACATTGTTTTCTCTTGCATACTTAATTACGTTCAATTTGCCCTCAATGCCTCTGATGCCAAAACCTCCCGGAACGACGACAGCTTGAACATCTTGCATTAATTCTTTGCATTTTTTATCATCAACGCAATCTTCCGAATTAATCCATTTAATATCAATTGCCGCATCGTTTGCATAACCTGCGTGTTTTAGAGATTCAACGACTGAAATATACGCATCGGAAAGTTTTGTATATTTTCCGGCAATCGCAACTTTGACAGTTTTCTTAGGATTTTTAATTCTGTCAACAAGAGTCTCCCATGCTTTCAAATCGGCTTTTCTGTCTTCAACGCGAAGCATGTCAAGAACAACTTTTGCCATGTTTTGAGCTTCAAGAGCAAGTGGAACTTCGTAGATACTTTTCATATCACGACATTCAATAACTGCATCTTTTGGCACAGAACAGAATAGAGCGAGTTTCTCTTTTTCAGTTTTCGGGATGGGTTTTGTTGTACGACAAACCAAAATTTCAGGCTGAATACCGTAACTTCTCAAAACATTAACACTATGTTGTGACGGTTTTGTTTTCAATTCACCTGACGTTGGCAAATAAGGCAACAATGTACAATGAATTGAAATAGCATTGCCAATACCTGCTTCTGATTTAAACTGTCTGATAGCTTCGACAAACGGCAAACTCTCAATGTCACCTACAGTTCCGCCGATTTCAATCAATTGAAAATCAGGTTTAAACTGTTTTGTCGCACCGTTAATTCTTGATTTAATTTCGTTTGTAATATGCGGAATAACTTGAACTGTACCGCCAAGATAATCTCCGCGTCTTTCTTTTTTTATAACGTGGCTGTAAACACTGCCAGACGTTACGTTATTGAGTTTGCCGAGAGATGTATCGGTAAATCTTTCGTAGTGTCCCAAGTCAAGGTCAGTTTCCGCGCCATCATCGGTTACAAAAACTTCACCATGTTGAAACGGACTCATTGTCCCAGGGTCAACATTTATATACGGGTCGAATTTCTGGTTAATAACAGAAAAACCTCTTGCTCTTAATAATCTTCCTAATGATGCTGCGATAATACCTTTTCCTAAAGAACTTACAACACCGCCTGTAATAAATATGTATTTAGTCATTTTCTACCCCATTAATTGGAGGAATAGAGGTCAAGAAGTCAAGATGTCAAGCTGTTATCATTAAAAAGCCTGTCTTCATGCCCCCCCACTCCTCGGTTAGTTAATTTTCGGAACTTTAAAAAATCCGTTTTCTTCTTCCGGTGCATTGGACATCAATGCATCTTTGCTGATTTCCTGAACTACTTTGTCTTCTCTCATAACGTTATAAAAATCAATAACCTGAGTCATAGGTTTAACGTTTGAGGTGTCAACTTCGTTCATCTGATCGACATATTTTAAAACATCACCCAGTTGTTTTGTGTAAAGTTCCTTTTCTTCTTCTGTTAATTCAAGTCTTGCAAGTTTTGCAACATGTTCAACATCTTTTATTGTAATCATTTTTCTCTACTCCATTATTGTTAAATTTTAACACAAAAATTTTTTTGTGTATAAATTATTTCAAAATTTTAAAAGTTATGTTATAATGTTTTTAGGAGATGAGATGTTAGACGAGTTGGATACACAGCTTCTCGCATATAAAACATGTACTGACGAGAAGAAAAAACGAATACTTCATTTGCGTATTGTCGAGAATGCAATGCAGTTAGTAAAAAAAATTGCATGTAATGTAGCTTTGCAATCAGGCATTTCAAATGAGGATTTAATTCAGGTAGGCTCTATCGGGCTTATTAAAGCTATTGAATTTTTTAGTACTGATAAAAATACAAAGTTTAGAACTTATGCATCTTATTTTATTCGCGGGGAAATCAAACATTATCTCAGAGATAAGGCATCTATTATTAAGGCTCCGAGAGAATTGCAGGAATTAGTTGTTAAAATAAATACCGCAGTTAAGCAGCTTAAAGAAAAAGGTTTTGATGAACCTACGGAAAAACAGATTGCAGAAATCGTCGGAGTTGATGAGTCGAAAATTCATGACGTAATTGAAATGGGTCTTTGCAAAACGACATTTTCTCTCGATCAAACTATTTCTACGCTTGAGGATGATGATTTGACACTTATTGACAAAATTCCGTCCGGTGATTATCAAGAGATTATAAATTCCAATGAAAACAAAATCATGTTAAAACAAGCTATAGAAAAGCTTTCTCCCGAATTGAGAGAAATTATAGAATTAAGTTATTATCATGATTTAAACCAGCGTGAAATATCTGAAATCGTTCATATTTCACAAATGCAGGTTTCAAGAAGATTAAAAAAAGCTTTACATAAAATGTATGAGATAATTCAGTCAAAAGAGGGTATTTAAAATGGGAACATTAATTGCGATATTAGCATTTGTATTCGTAATAGGGCTTTGTATAGGCAGCTTTTTGAATGTAGTGATTTTAAGAGCATTGAGTGAGGAATCAATAATTTTTCCTGCTTCAAAATGTCCTAAATGCCAAACTCCTTTAAAGTGGTGGCATAATATTCCTGTTTTGTCTTATATCTTACTTGGCGGGAAATGCGCATTTTGCAAAGAAAAAATAAGTATCCAATACCCTATTATCGAATTTGTTACCGGTATTGTATTTACATTGATTTTCTTAAAATTCGGGTTTAGTTTTGAAACACTGTTTATGTGGGCAATCGCTTCTTCCATGATTGTTATGGCAGGAACGGATATTAGAGAAAAAGTGGTTTTTGATGCTCATACGTATACTTTTATCGGACTAAGTTTTTTAAATATTATATATTTGTCAATCATAAACCATACGTTTGAACTTCTTATTTCATCAATTATCGGAGCAGTTTTGGGTGCTGTCATAATGGAGGTTTGTGCAAGAGCAGGTTACTTAATCGCAGGTACACGTGCATTTGGAGAGGGCGATACATTTATTGCAATAGGACTTGGTGCTCTTTTTGGTTGGAAAATTCTTTTGATTGCGCTTGTATTAAGTGTGGTTTTGCAAGTGTTGGTATTTTTGCCGATTTTTATCAAAGGGCTCGTGCAGAACAAAGATTGGAAAACGTTGATTTCTTTTCTTTTGTTTGTTGCTTATGCTATCGGATTTTGCCTGCTAAAGCTTGACGGAATGCTTTATGTAGTTGGTGCAGCGTTATTGACAATTCTCGGTATTCTGTGTTGTATATTTATTTTAAGAGGCTTGCGTGAAAAGCCCGAAAACAGAACATATATGCCATTTGGACCAGCGATGGTTTTGGCAGGATTGGTTGTGATTTTGTTGCTTTAGAGTGAAGGGGGAAAAGCTGACTTGCTTCGCCTACACCGCTGATGGTGGGAATGCCTCCCCCAAGGGAGGGGGACCGCGTAGCGGTGGAGGGATTGAAAGTTAAATCCCCCTTTAATTCCACCTTTACAAGGGGGATAAGCTTTTAACTAGTGGACATAGACGGTGGAAAGAGCATGAACCTAAAAACAAAAATTACAAAACTACATTATGACAAAAACGCAAAAGGCA
>CAYPDZ010000006.1:0-3509 GCA_964409575.1 uncultured Muribaculaceae bacterium
GAGCCGCAGAAAACGGTATTACCGCTCGTTTGGCTAAAGAAAACCAAGTTGAAGCAGGCGCATTAATTCACCAAAATATTAACAATCACTTTGAAGGTGATGATGCTATCAGGTATTCAAACGCTTTAGCTGATCAAATTCAATACTGTGACAAAGACAACCAACTTGCAATGCATGAAAACATGATGACTTCTAAATATTCGGAAGTTCAAGAACACACTGCAGGCAATATCAAAAATTATGACCCGTCAGTTCAACCTGATGCTATGAGCTCTGTTTACAGTTCAGGCAATCAAAAAGCTATTGATACGGCTGTTGCAAGCATTTCTGAATTTAAATCACCTGATGTTCAACAAGTTGTAGTTAAACAAGCAATAATGGAGCTTGCAAGTTCAAAAGAGGCAGACCTTTCGGCAAAATTTGCAAACGGAACTCTTACACGTGAAGAAATTTCTCAATTGTCTACATCTGAACGCAGAGAATATTATTACAGATTGTTTGAACAAGCTTCACCTGCCGATAAAATTAAATATTTGAAAGAAATTCCTGATGGAAGAAACAAACAGACAATATATAACGTAATTGGAACATATTATAAAAACTTGTTTATTTCATTAATTCAAGATGATGTTCAAACCGCTGAAACTATGTACAATATGGGATTGAAAACTCAATTGCATAATCTCGTTGAAGCAACAATTATCAGCCGAGCTGAAACTGACCCAAGTTTTAAATTCTTGAGAGATAGATTGAATTTGTCTTCCGAAAAAGAACAACCACAAATGGAAGAAGAATATCCCCCAACTGCAAGAACTCTTAATTTTGCATCTATTCCAAATGGTTTGAGCAAAAACGGATTTGATCGCGACGAATTTGCATTGTTTAAAAAAGACAGATACGGTAATTTGTTAGCTTGATTTTTGGTTTTGTTTGTTGTTTAATCAAACTACAGCGTTGTTTTACAATGCGAGTTCTTTAGAAAGCAGACAATTTTAAATTGCCCGAAAATATAAAAGATTTATCAAGCCTTAATTGTAATAATGAGATCCTGAAACAAGTTCAGGATGACTGTTGTTGTACTATTAGACTAGCTAAATTTGCAGGATTTTGTTACGGTGTAAAAAGAGCCGTCGAAACTGCCAAAAAATTAAAATCAGAAAACCCCGACAAACCTGTATTTGTTCTCGGCGAACTTATTCATAATTCTGATGTTATTAATGAACTTGAAAGTTTGGGTATCAAAACTTTAACAGAAATCCCCGAAAAAGGTGAAGGAATTTGTGTTATCAGAAGTCATGGCGAAAGCCCGCAAGTGATTGAGAAAATTAAACAAGCTGGGTTTGAACCCGTTGATTTGACTTGCCTTGATGTTAAAAAAGTTCAACAAAAAGCAATTGAACTTGCAAAAGACGGCTATTTTGTCGTGATTGTCGGCAAATCAGAACATCCCGAAGTCGTTGCTATAAGAGCAAATGCTGAACTTTGGAGTGAAAATGTTGTTGTTGCAGTTTCACCTGAACAGTTGAAAGAGTTTGAAGCACGAATTAAGGCTCATAAGCGTGTCGGAGTTGTCGTGCAAACTACTCAAAGACTTTCGACATTAAACGCGGTTGTTGAATATTTGACGTCAATTGCAAAAGAAGTTCATATCGCAAATACGATTTGTCAAAGTACAACAATGCGACAAACTGAAGCAAAAGAACTCGCGAAAGAAAGTGATTTGGTAATTGTTGTCGGCTCTAAAAAAAGTGCCAACACGACGCATTTAGCGGAAATTTTGAAAGATATTACACATACTATTCATATTGAAAACGACAGTGAATTGGGTGCATACAGAGATTTGATTGAAAGCTCTCAAAATATTTCAATCACAGCGGGTGCCTCTACTCCGCAAAGTATTATAGAAAGGGTTATGCTGGGATTACAATCTTGACCCCCTCACCCTACCCTCTCCCTCAAGGGCGAGGGAATGTGTGTTTATAACGAAAGGAAAAATAAAAATGACACAAACATTAGACAAAATGGACGAATTTGAAAGATTACTGGAAGAATCTTTCTCAAAAGCTTTTTCTGTAGCTGATATCGTTGAAGGTACAGTTATGAAAAAAGAAAGCGAAGGTTATCTTATTAGCGTAAAAGGCGCTAAAACAGAAGCTTTCTTGCCTAGTAAAGAAATTCCGTCTTCTGACGAAACTTTTGAAATTGGTGATGAAAAAGAATTTTATGTATTAAAAGAAGAAAACGATGAAGAAGGTATGCTTCTTTCACTCAAAAGACTTGCTTATGCTCAAGCATGGGCACAACTTAATGATGCTAAAATTCAAGGCGATACTATTCTTGCAAAAGTTGTTTCTATCGTTAAAGGCGGTGTATTAGTTGACGTTGCAGATTTGAAAGGTTTCATTCCTTCATCTCAATTGAGAACAGGTACTCCGTTCGACGGTTTGGTTGACACAAAAATCGAAGTTAAAGTTTTGGAAGCTGATCCTAAGAAAAATAAACTTATCTTATCTCAAAGACAGGCTGTTGCTGAACAAAGAGATCAAGTTGTAGACAATATTTTATCAGAACTTCAAGAAGATATGGTTGTAAAAGGTGAAGTCGTCAGAATTGCTGATTTCGGTGCTTTCGTTGATATCAACGGCATTGACGGTTTGTTGCCGATTTCTGAAATTTCTTGGTCAAGAATTAAACATCCGTCAGATGTAATTTCTTTAGGCGAAACTGTTGAAGTTAAAATTATTAAAATTGATAACGAATTGAAAAGAATTTCATTATCTTTGAAAAGAATGGGCGAAGATCCATGGCAACAAATTGAAGGTCAATTTAACGAAGGACAGGTTATAAAAGGAACTGTTAATAAAGTAACCGGTTTTGGCGCATTTATTAACATTTTCCCAGGTGTTGAAGCTTTGTTGCCTGTTTCAGAAATGGCAGAGGAAAACGTAAATCCGTTCAATACGTTCAAAGTTGGCGACAGTGTTGAAGTTCTTATCAAGAAATTCACTCCGAAAGAACACCGAATTGCATTGAGCGTAAAAGATATTAATAAAGATGCTGAATAGTCAAGAGAAGAGGCGGAACTTGAAAAGTTCCGCTCTTTTTGTTATCATAAATACAAAAGGAGTTGGAATATGAAAAAATTGTTTACTAATCATCTTTTCGGGGGGGGGCACTCACGGCCTTGAGTTAGCAGGTAAGGAAGTAAGCAGGTTAGTAAGAAAACCATCCCCTCTCCATTGGGAGAGGGTAGAATTTGTTAATAAACGCAGTGAATTTACAAATTCGGGTGAGGGTAGAATGTTTACGAGTTGTAACACCCTCTCTCGAATTGCTAAAATTCGCTCCCGCTCATTAAGCAATTCTACTCTCTCCCTAGGAGAGAGAGCATTAAAACCACTTAACGAAATGAACCTTTCACCTTTCACTTCTTACTTTTCACGTGAACGCATAGCGTTCACTTTAGCAGAGATTCTAATCACCATAGGCGTAATCGGAGTTGTTGCGGC
>CAYPDZ010000006.1:3609-22302 GCA_964409575.1 uncultured Muribaculaceae bacterium
GGAGTTGTTGCGGCGATAACTATGCCGACTTTGATTCAAAATTATAAAAAAAAGGTTGTTTCTGCACAATTAAAAAAATTCTATAGTACCCTGATGCAGGCTTATCAGTTTGTAGAACTTGAGCAGGGTATTACTATGGATAATTGGGACTTTAGTGATGTTTCCTCCGGTTCACATGTTGAAAGGGCTGAAAATTATTATAATACATTTTTTGATAATAAGTACTTTAATGTTTTGAGTGCTAAGCGCGGATTGTGGCCGGGTACTTCTTACAGAGAAGCTTTTGAGGTAACTTTTGCTGACGGATCAATTATGTATTTATGGGCAGGCAGTGCTATGGATATATTGATTGATGTTAATGGCAAGAAAGGTCCAAATGAGGACGGACGGGATTGTTTTAAATTCATGCATTACCCAAAACAAAAAGTAAAGCCTTATATTGTAAGTGGAGGTAGAGCTCACAATCGTGAAAAAGCTTTAGATGTGTGTAAAAGATACAAGGCAGAATGTATGCCTTTAATTATGAACTTTGATAATTGGGAGTTTAAGGATGATTATCCTTATAGATTGTAAAATTTATTCACCAAAGTAATTTTTTAAACCGACTGAAAGATTTTTATTTCTACAAAGTTTTTTGAGTTTTGCAATTGCGCGATTTTCGATTTGGCGGATACGTTCTCTTGAAACTCCGTATTGCGAACCGATTTCATCAAGAGTTTTTTTAGAACCGTTGTTGTCCAAGCCATAACGCAAAATCAAAACATCGCGTTCTTTCGGACTCAACTGGTTAAGTATTTTTCTGATATCGTCAAACAAATTTTCTTGTGAAACTCTTTTTTCAGGTGCAACTGAAGCTTCATCAATAATAAAATCTGCGATTTTGGAAGAATCTTCCGAAGATGTTGCCGGAGTTTCCATACTTATCGTAGATTGTGCAGCTTTTACTATTGCCGTAAGCTTGCTAACAGGAACTCCAAGACGGTATGCAATTTCTTGTTTTGTCGGAGCATGTCCAAGTTCTGTTGTCAAATCAATCGTTGCACGACGGATTTTACCCAACGACTCAATCATGTGTATTGGAAGTCTGATAATCCTTGCTTTGTCGGCGATTGCACGCGTAATCGACTGTTGAATCCACCATGTTGCATAGGTTGAAAATTTGTAACCTTTTGTATAATCAAATCGTCCTGCCGCTTTCATTAAGCCCATATTTCCTTCTTGAATTAAATCTAAAAAAGAAAGTCCGCGTCCTATGTATTTTTTTGCAATGCTTACAACTAAGCGCAAATTAGCGTTAACGAGCAGGTTTTTTGAAAACTCATCACGTTCTTCGTAGATTTTTTTTGCCAAATCGTATTCTTCTGCATGAGAAAGCAGTGGGATTTTTCCGATTTGCTGTAAATAAATCCTAACGCTATCGTCAGCATTAACTGATGTCAAATTTTCTTGAACTTTAGGATCTTCAACAGTTTCCAAAACATCTTCTCCGTCCTCATCAAGTTCGTGGAAGTTTACATTTTCATCTGAAATATCTTCAGATATCAATCCGTATTTTTCAAGTTCTTTTTTCATTTTTCTCTCTCGGTTTTATTATACATTAAATTTTATAATGAGTCTACTAGTTTATATTGTCTTGCTGCGCTCGCCATAAACGTGTCTACGGTTGGCGTCTGCAAGAATTTTATTCTTTTGCCGCCAAGCCTTCGCACTCGGCTCGCTTGCGCTGTCTAACTGTTTCAAATATTATTGCGCTGAGGGCATTTGAAACGTTAAGTGAGTTAAAATCTTTTAACATAGGAATTTTTACAATGAAATCGGACAGTTTTAACAGCGATTTGGAAACACCTGCATGCTCTGCTCCCATAATCAGTGCAAAATTCATGTCATCATATTTAACATCATAATAATTATCCTTTGCGCTTGCATCTGTTGCAACTACCCACCAGTCGGAATTTTTTAATTTTTGAACAGCATTAACAAGACTGTTCACTTTAATTATCGGAATATGATTGATTGCACCGGCACTGGTTTTTTCAACTATTGCGTTGACTTGAACATTACGCCTTGAGGGAATTATAATCCCCGAAACACCCGCACAAACACAAGTTCTGATAATTGCACCGAGATTGTGAGAATCTTCAACACCGTCAAGAATTACAACCGAGTCATTTTCATGCTTTTCTTCCAAAAATTCGTCCAAATCTTTGTATTGGATTGGAGAAATTTGAGCGATTACACCTTGATGGTTAAATTCTGCATAAGGAATAAATTTTTCTTTTGCAACGAACTGAAAAACTATTCCTTTTTCGCGTGCCAAATTTTTAATTTTATTCAATTTGGCATCTGAATGAATGTTTTTTGAAATAAGAATTTTGTTAATTTCTCTGTTACCTGCCGTTAAAGCTTCTGTCACGGCATTTTTGCCAAAAATTATATCGTCTGACATTTTGATACCTCTAACATGTGGTCAATGCATTTCAAAGCTTTTGATGCAATTTCTTCATCCACATTTATTTCGTGTTCTTCGTTTTCAAGAGCATTGTAAATATCTGTCAAAGTATGCCATTTCATGTTCGGACAGATAATATTTTCTTTTATGAGAATAAATTCTTTTTCAGGATAATCTCTTTGTAGCCTATCCACAACGCCTTTTTCCGTTGCAATGATAAATTGTTTTTTGTCACTTTCGATTGCGTATTTCATAATTCCGGTTGTCGAACCCACGTAATCTGCGAGTTTTGTCACCGCCTGATGACATTCAGGATGTGCGAGAACTTCTGCATTCGGATATTTTGCTCTTGCGTTTTCAACATCTTCCGGTCTGATTTGCAAGTGTGTCGGACAAAATCCGGGATATGTAATAACTTCGAGATTTCCTAGCTGTTTTTCAACCCATTTGCCCAAATATGTGTCAGGCAAAAATAAAATCTTTTCCGCATTCAAACTTTTTACGACTTTTACAGCATTTGAGCTTGTGCAACACATGTCGCATTCAGATTTAACTTCTGCCGTTGAATTAATATAACAAACAGTCGGAATATTCGGATGTTTACTTTTAAATTCTCTAAGCTGATTTAGAGAAATCATATCCGCCATTCTGCATCCTGATTCCAATCTCGGTAATAAAACTTTTTTGTTAGGATTAAGAATTTTTGCTGTCTGAGCCATAAAATAAACACCTGCAAAAAGAATGATGTCAGCATCGGTTTTTGCCGCCATTTGACTCAAATATAAAGAATCTCCAACAAAATCCGCAACTTCATCAATTTCTGCATTTTGATAGCAATGTGCCAGTATAACAGCATTTTTCTCTTTTTTTAGTTTATTAATCTTTTCTATCAGCTCATTCATCGGGTAAATCTCCTCCGTTTAGTGTAAATTTATGTTAAATTTACAAAGTTTATAAAAATTATTGTATAATAAAAAAGGATTATAGTAAACAGTAATAAGAAAAAGATATTATGGATTTAAACAATATTTTATCACAATTTGGCGCAGGGAAAAAGAATACGGTTTATTTATCGGTCACTCCGGGGATTGGTCTGGAACTTATTGATATCGATATAAACGCAAAAGTCGTAAGAAATTATGCGTACAGACCTCTGGCGTATAACGATTCTTTAAGAGAAATCTCCGATATGGAAGCATTCAAGAATGCTGTCGTTGAACTTTTTGATGAATTAAAAATTAACATCAAAAGCAATGTCGTTGTAAATATTCCGTTGGTTCTTTTAGGCAAAATGGATTTGTCGATTTTGCTTGGCGATGAAGCTGTTGCGGAAGCTTTGACATCAGAAGCTGAGCAGTCATATATTTTCAAACGCTATGAGCCGTTAATCAGTTGGGTTGATGCCGGCGGGCAGCAAAGCGGTGATGTTAGAAAACTTTTTTATTCTGCCGTTCAAAAAAATGTTGTTGAGGATATTGAAAAAGCTCTGGCTGAACTTGGAGCAACTCTTGCGGGTGTTGAAATTTCATTAACATCAATAATGAAAGCACTTGCTTTCTCAGGATTAATTGACGAACAGTTAAAAGACGGTGTTTCATGGAATTTGATGACAATATCTCAAAATGGCTACTCTATTTGTTCTATGGTTGGAAAAAACCTAATCGATTACTATGAAGAACCTCTTGCGATTAAGTCGTTTGATGGTGAAGAAATTTATAACGCTATCAACGCTTCTGCACAAATTACGTTGATGAGCTATCCGGCTAACTATTTATTTGTAGTTTCAGAAACTGATTTGGTCAGTGCAGAGTTACTTACAAACAGAATGTCTGTTGATTGTGTTATCAATTATTTAGACAATAATACGTTTAAAAAACAAGATGTAATTCCAACGAGCATGGAAATTTTGGAAGATGTAGCGCACAAAATTTCTTTGGAAGCAATCGGTATCGGAACAGGTACAGCGGTAAAATTACCTTTAAGATTTTTCTTCTCGACTCATGCGGGCGCCGGAGACGGCAGCATAGATGATCCGGATGAACCTATTCATGTCATGTTAGGCTCAACGGAATTTGATATCTCACCTAACAGTGCGCGTAATATCGCTTTGATATTTGCATTGATAATTTTAGTTCCTGCGATTATATTGTTCTTAGTTGTTCCTATGATTGCCAATAAAAAACAAGCGCAACTTGACGAGGTTAAATCCAACCTTTCGCGTGTTCAAGCTGAAGTTAAGCGGTTCGAAGACGAACAAAACAGAGCAGGAAATTTTGACGTAAATTCTGAGATTAAAAAAGTTTTGGGCACCAACAGAGCTAAACTTATGTCATATACGGCTCTTGGTGAAGCTGTACCTAAGAAATTATGGTTGACATATTTTACCGCAAAAGATGACGGAAAAATTGATGTTAAAGGTGAAGCAACAAATGTTGAAGATGTTTACACATTCTACAGAAATATGAAAGATTCTTTGATTGATACAAAATTAAGACTTCACAAACTTGAAATGAAATCAACGTCAGTGGATGAAGCTGTTACTATTGATCCTAATGCTCCGTCAGATTACGAATTTGAAATTACAAATATGACGGCAAGTGAGCTTAATCCGCAAGCAGCAACTCAACCGGCACCGGAACAGACTGCGCCTGAAGAAGAAAAGAAAGGCGGTTTGTTAAGTAAACCGTTGTTAAATTTTGGAAAAGATAAGTAAGGAGAAATTACAGTGGCTGATGAATATAAAGAATATGCGAAAAAATTTAAAGTAGCCTTGTTGATTTTTATAGGTTCTATTGCAGTGTTTGGATTTCTTCTTTCTAAAGTTATTCCTGAAATTCAACGCATTGCTGATATACAGAAAGAACATAAAACTCAAACGGATACTCTTGCCGATGAAGAAAGAAAATTAAAAGGACTTAAAGACAGTATTGAAGCTAAAAAGATTGAAAATGCAAATATGCCAAAAGCATTCTTCAAACCTATTAATGGCGGTACTGATACAGAAAGCGTTATTTCCGATGAGTTTGCTGAAATTTTGCAATTGATACGCGAAAATAAGATTAAAACTCGTTCAATAAAATACGATTATGATCCGCAAGATGACAATTTCGTTAAAAATGTCGGTAACAGATATCACGTATGCAGAATTACTGCGGAAATGATTGCCAATTATGCAAATTTTGAGAATTTCTTACGTGAACTTTATAAACACGAACATTTCTTAGATATTTCTAAAATAGAAATTTTGCCGTATGAAAAGAACAAAAGAATATTGCTTGTAAATTTACAAATAAAATTATATGCTCAGCGTGATGGAGCGAGTATTGTTGAAACTCCTGCCGCTACTACAGCTCCGGCAGCAGATGGTGCTGAAAATGCCGCACCTGCCGCACCGGAAACATCTCAATAAATTTATTTAAAAAGATTGTAGTTTATTGCAAACATTCTGTCATTGTTCTTTATACAAACTGAACAATAGGATGTTTCAAGTGTGTTGTGTTTTGCGTAATCCGTAAAATCAGAGCCGCATCTTCCGCGATGATCATTTGCTAAAAATGGGCAACTGTAAACTCCTTTTGCAGTTAATATTCTACCGTATTCGCAATCCAAATTTTGCCATGAATAATTTTCAGGCTCTTGATGTGAGCTTTTATCAATGAATTCATTTATGACAAAATTGTTATCTTGCGCATCAAAACCCACGTTTTGGCATATTTTTTTGAACTCGTTTCTCAAAACTTGTTCGTCTTCATTATAAAAATTTGTTATGCATAAAATCGGATTAAATCCGTATTTTGCAAGACTTTTTACTGCATGAATTACCGTTCTGTATGACCCTCTTGCACGAATTTCATCATTTTTGAGTTCATCATAATGGTCAATGCTGAGTTTAAAGATAATTTCGTTTGTACCTTCATCTTCTACACGTTTAAGAAATCGAACTTTTTTTTCATTGATAAAAGTTCCGTTTGTAAAAATACATACATTTGAACGTTTGAGGCATGCTCTCAAAATATGGTTAAAATCAGGATGTGTCATTGGTTCGGCACCCGTAAGATATATGCACTCAATCGCTTCTGATTTTGTGTCTGAGAGAGCTTTTTTGACAACATCAAGCGGGATAAAATCTTTTACATTTTTGCTCAATGGAAAATCAATGTAGCAATTTTTGCAACGCATGTTACAATTTTTTGCAGTAAGTTCAATAAAAAGATTGTTTAGTGCTTTCATTTTACAAAGCGGGGTTTGAAAAGTAATGTTGTTCATATATAACTCCTATTTTCAAAATTATTTTATTACTACAAAATATAAATGAAATTGCCCGCCAAGGTAGTTTGTTAAACCTAAAAAATCTGTAATTCCATATTAGTACAATAAAATATTTCATGTTATGCTTCAACTATGCAAGAGTTTATAGATAAATTATTAGACTGGATTTATAAAAAGAAATGTTATTTTTGCCGTTCATCAAAAGAAGCGGTCAAAATGTGTTCAAAATGCTATGACGAGATGGATTACCTGCCCGTAAAAGTCAACAGAATTGTCGAAGGCAAAAAAGTTTACTGTGCCGGCATTTACAGCAAAAATCTACAAAAACTCATCAGAGGCTTAAAATATCACAATCAGCGCGATTTAGCGTTTTATCTTGCAAAATTTATGGCTGAATATTTTCAAAAAATAACCGATAAACAAGATTTTGAGGTCATTCCAGTGCCAATTTTCCCAAAACGTGAAAAGAAACGCAAATACAATCACATGAACCTTGTCGGTGAGGAATTTTGCAGACTGACTTCAAACACATTGAACACCACTTTGATAAAAAGAATAAAAGATACAAAACCGCAATATAAACTAAAACGCGCCGAAAGAATACTAAACCTTTCAAACGCATTCAAAGTTAACAAAGAAAATTATACGGGCAAAACAATCCTGCTCATAGATGACATCTGTACAACCGGTTCAACTTTTGAAGAAATGATAAAAGAATTGCAAAAAAACGGTATTACCGATATAATATGTTTTAGCGCAACTACACCATTTGGAGATTAAAATTGATTTTAAAAGAATTTTCAACCTATCTGCAAGAACGAAATCAAGATATAATATCTAACAAAACCTCAACAACAAAACTGCTTTGTGAATGGATTAAATTTGTCATAAATAAAAATCCCAAAAATCATGTCGACAAAATCGTTCACAAAGAAATTTGTCTGGCACAAAACAAAAGCGGAGATTTTTTCATTGTCGGCAAATCCGAAAGCGGCAGAGTACTCGTAAACGCTCTTTATAACTTTGCCTTAAGCTACGAGCACTATATTATGAGCAAATGGCTTATTGATAAAAATCCTGAAGATTTCAACCGATTGTAAAACTTTACTTAGCAAAAGCATCCCTAAACATTACAGTACTTGCAGTTCCGCCTTTTTCAGTAAAAGAATTTATGCCTTGTATCCCCTTGATACCATCCGTATCACCCACAATTAAGAACTGAAATATATCGTATCCCCATTTATTAGGACCTTTGTGTCCGTTAACATCAAAAGCAAAGTATGTTGTAGTGTCGGTTGTAATAGGATCTCTTTTTATAAAAATCGTACCATCCGCTAAAACCCAAACTGGAAGTAGATTTTTAAGCATGTTATCGCTTAAATACCCATTTGGATCTTGTTCAGTATCAGGATATAACTCAGCTTTAGCCTTGTCCATCCCCCTATAAGCATCAGTCAAACAGCCGTTTGCAAGAGCATTATCCTCACAATATTTTGCTGTTTTCAAAGTTTTTGTAAATAATTCGTTATAAAAAACACTACAATCACTGAAATGACCGTTTTGATCTCCTGGCAATGATGAGCCGTCAGCACATTTAAAGCGAATACAAGTACCATATTTATTTCTTTCGGTACAAACTTCTTTACATCTTTGACCGTCTATCCAGCTAAAGCATTCCACAGGATATCCCATATTTTGCTGAGTTTGCAAGAGTGCTTGAGAAAATTTTGAATATGCTGATTTAAACTGGTTTTTAAGGATTGTTTTTTGCACATTTGCCATAATCGTCGGCATGGTAATCGCGGCAACGACGCCGATGATGCCCAATGTTATTAAGACCTCGGCCAAGGTAAAGGCTGCTTTTTTTGAAGTGAATAAGTGAATAGGTAAATAAGTGAATAAGTTCGTTTCGGTTTGTTGTTTCCCGTCATTGCGGACAAGCGAAGCGCGATCCGCAATCGCAAGGTTGTTACCCCTCACCCTAACCCTCTCCCTCAAGGGGCGAGGGAATACTTCATTCCCGTCATTGCGAGCCCCGTTCCCGCCATCAGCGGGGCGGGCGAAGCAATCCAGCTTATAAGATTCTTCGCGTTGCTCAGAATGACTGTTATTCGTCATCTTGAGCGAAGCGAAAGATCTCTTATCTGATAAGTTCGTTTCGGTTTGCTGTTTCTCGTCATTGCGGACAAGCGTAGCGCGATCCGCAATCGCAGAGTCGTTGGAAGTCGCTAAGACGTTAGGACGATAAGACGTTAAGTCCGTTTCAGTTTGCTCCGCAAACATTTTACCCTCTCCTGCCCTGCGGGCACCCTCTCCCGAGAGAGGAGAAATCCTTTCATTTCCTACTAACCCAAAACTATTAAAATCCATAAAACCTCCAATATTTTTACTAGTAAACTATTAATATTACTATTATATTAATTAGTACAACTATTGTCAAGCATTTAAAATGTTTATATGAAAGACGAAATTTTATTTAAATTAGGGCAAAGCGTAAGATATTTGAGGTTAAAAAACAGCATATCGCAAGAAGAACTAGCTTTTAGAGCAGGGCTGAATATGAATTCTATAAGCACTTTTGAACGCGGCATAAATAACATCAAAATCAAGAACTTATACAAAATCGCAGAAGCTCTCAATGTTGATATTGTGGATATTTTGAATTGTAAGTTTTAGGATGGAATTTTTATACAAAATTCTGTTCGCACGTTTTCTTCGCTTTCGACACTAATTTCTCCACCATGTGATTTTATTATTTGTTGAGAAAGATATAATCCCAAACCTGTACCGATTTTGCGGAATTTTTTTGCGGCAGAATAATATTTATTAAAAATCAGTTTAATTTCTTTTGGCGGAATTCCTTGTCCGTAGTCAATAACGGAAATTGTTATAAACCCGGGGACTTCACCTGTTGTTATGTCAATTTTTTCTTTTGTATTGCTGTGTGAAATCGCATTAGAGATAAGGTTTTTAACGACTCTTTCCAATTGCATCGCGTCTGCCGTAACTTTTATATCCCGTGAAGGTTCAAAATTGATTGTAATTCCTGAATTTTTGGCAATCGGTTGAGTTTCTGCAACAACATCCGTTATAAATTTGTTCAGCATGATGTTTTCTTTTAAGAGTTTTATTCCTGTTTCTTTAATTTTATAAGTATCGAGAATTATTTGAACGAGTTCGACAAGTTCTTGATTGGAATTTTTCATATTCAAAAGAGCATATTCCTGTTTGTCATTGATTTCACCGAATTTCCCATCAAGCAAAAAACTTATGATATTGGCTTCCGCAACAATTGGAACCTTCAAATCATGTGTCAGGGTTGCGACAAAATCTTCTTTAAGAGTTTCAATTTCTCGTTCATTTGTAACGTCTTTAATGAGGATAACATAGCGTTTTTTGTCATCATCAAGCGATAATTTAATTGTGTTCATAACAAAATTATTTGTAGGTGTATGTTTTATAAACACATCTTTATTTTTTAATTTTTCAATAGGAGTTTCGTCGCTAATTTGGATAAAATCAAAAATATTTTTACCGATAATTTCATGACCTTTTGTACCAAACCATTCTCCAACCTGAGGAGTCACACGCAAAATATTGTGCTTGTCGTTAATAATAAGAATACCGTCAGACAGAGAATTAATTACTGATTCAAGCAATTTGTTTTGTCGCATAAGTTCCGTTTGATATTCAATAATCATTTTTTCTCTGTCGTTGAGAGTTTCTACCATTCGGTTGATGCTGTCTGTTACGTTTTGATAAGTAGGGTGGTTAATTTCGTCAATTTTGGTCGAAAGATTTCCGTAACGAACTGAGTTTACCGTATTTGTCACCATGCCCAAGTAATCATTAATTTTTGACCAACGTCTGTTTGTTTGTTTTGTTATCAAAAACAAAACTATGAATACCGCGATAATTCCTAAATTCAATAAATACCAGAGCATTTTTACCCTCTTTCCAGCTTTGACCAAGCTACATATTTTTATGATACAATTATATCAGATAAGGGATATTTTGTATATATGCTTAATTTACCAAGAACAATAAAAATGGTTATAACAGATTTTGACGGAGTTGTCACAGACAACTGCGTTTATGTCAATGAAGATTTTACAATGAGTAGAAAGCTCAATTTTAAAGACGTTATGGCTTTTTCTATTCTCAAAAAAAACGGATTTATGATTGGAATTATTTCCGGCGAAAAAAATTCTGCAATAGAAATTCTTGCAAAAAAATTTAATGTTGAGGAAGTGCATCAAAATATTCGTATAAAAATAGATGTTTTGAAAAATATCATTGAAAAATACGGACTTTCAAAAGAAGAATTTGTTTATATAGGCGACGATATTAATGATATAGAGTGTTTGGAATTTGCGAAATATAAAATTACGGTTCCTCATTCAGTTGCAAAAGTAAAAGCCATAAGTGGTATTCAAATCACACAAAATATCGCCGGTGACGGCGCATTTAGAGAGGTGGCAGATTGTTTGGTTGGTTAGAAAATATAATTAACACAATAAAAAATTTGAATAATTCTGTTGAAAAATATAAAAAGGATACGATTATTCAATCACTTCCGACTTTGACGTATGTAAACAGAGCCAAAAAAATGCTTGAGCAAAATGATTACGAAGGTGCCGAAAAACTTTTGCTTGAGGCATTAGAACTTCCGCAAAAAGATGCCCTTGTTTACAAATATCTTGGAGTTGTTTATGAGAGAACATGTAGGAATGACCTTGCAGTAGAAAACTATCAAATTTCTGCTGATATAAATCCGCATGACAAAAATATCTGGCAAAGGTTGGGGTTTTGCCTTATTACAGCCGGAAAATTTGAGCAGGCAGAAAAATCTTTTGAGAATTCTGATAGAGTTCAATCTGGAGTTTCCGAAACTTATGCCGGTTGGGGCATGGCTTTAATGAAACAGAAAAAATACACAGAAGCCAGAGAAAAATTTACTCAGGCTGTCAAAGTTAATAAATATAATTTTTCTGCCGTTTTTTTATGTGCGGTTATGGAAACAAAACTCGGCATGTACGATAAAGCTGAGGCTAAATTGTCGTTTCTTTCAAACGTTTCTCCAAATGAAGCAAATACTTATGAGTACGCAAGATTAAAAGCTATTAAAGACGATTACAACAGTGCAATTTTTTATGCTCAAAAATCTCTCGCGTACAATTCTAATATGCTTCCTGCTTATATTTTGCTCGGACAAGTACATTCTGCGATTAATGATGAAAAAAATTCTCTAAAATCTTTTGAAACTGCATTTGAAAGAAATCTCGTCTCTCCGATTTTTTATTTGGAATGGGGTAAAGCTTTGCAAAAGTTTGAAAAATACAATGAAGCGTTGGAAAAATTGCAAAAAGCATTTGAAATGGATGCAGAAAATCTTGATATTGCAGCGACTTTAGGATTTTGTTACGTTATAAAAAAACAATTTAAAGAAGCTGAACCTTTACTGAATAGAGTTCTTGAACAAGATGCGCAAAATAAAAAGGTCAAGCAGGTACTCGGAATTATTGCATATGAAAACGGAGATATTGACAAGGCTATTTCGATATTAAAATCGGATGATGAAGATGCCGTAAATTGCCACTACCTTGCAAAATGCTTTGAGCGTCAAGAAAATGATATCAGAACGGTTGATTATTATGAGGCATCTTTGAGAGCCAATCCAAAATATACGACCGCCTATATTGATTATGTAAAATATTTGATATCAAAATCTGAATTTGCCGATGCTCAAAGAAAATTGCGAAAAGCATTGAAAAATGACGAAAATAATATAGTTTTGTTAAATTTGATGTTTAATGTAAGTTACATACTTGTCAAAGATAAGGTTTGTGAATATAATGTAAAAGAAGTGCTGGCGATTGCCGAAAAAATCGAAAGCATAAATCCGGACTTGTTTGAGTACCCCGAACAAAAACAAGAGTTGACAAACTTTTTAACTAAAAGAGATTAGAAAATTGAAAAAGATAATAGTGCAAAAATTCGGCGGAACATCAGTTGCCGATACAGATAAAATCAAAAATGTAGCAAAAACCGTTATAAGAGAAAAAGAAAATGGTAACGACGTAGTGGTTGTAGTTTCAGCTATGGGACATACTACGGATTATCTCGTCAAGATGGCGAAAGATTTGAGCCCAAATCCGTCAGGCAGAGAAATGGACATGCTCCTTTCTACCGGTGAAGGCGTTTCGATTGCTTTACTTGCAATGGCAATTCAGGCTCAAGGTTATGATGCGGTAAGCTTTAACGCAATGCAAATCGGTATTATGACCGAAAATGTTCACTCAAAAGCCAGAATTATTGACATAAAAACCGATAAGCTTCGTAAAAATCTCAATGATGGGAAAATTATTGTTGTTGCAGGTTTTCAAGGTGTTACGGAGGATGACGAAATTACAACTCTCGGACGTGGCGGCTCAGATACTTCTGCCGTTGCACTTGCAGCAGCTTTAAACGCTGAAAGATGTGATATTTATACCGATGTTGAAGGTGTTTATACAACAGACCCGCGAGTTGTTCCGACAGCTTCAAGATTGAATGAAATTTCTTATGAAGAAATGCTTGAACTTGCGCATGCAGGTGCAAATGTTCTTCATCCGCGCAGTGTTGAAACAGCAAAACAATTTAACGTTCCAATGAGAGTTAGAAGCAGTTTCAAACTGGATAATTTAGGTACTTTAATTTTAGGAGTAAATAAAATGGAAATTTATAAACCCGTTGCAGGCGTGGCTGCCGACTTATCACAAGCAAGAATTGTAGTTTGTGATGTTCCGGACAAACCCGGTGTTGCAGCAAAATTGTTTACTAAACTTGCACAAGAAAATATTTCTGTAGATATGATTATTCAATCGTATGCGAGAAAAATCTCTAACACAAATGACATTGCATTTACTGTTGATATAAATGATTTGCCAAAAACTGTTTCGACGTTGGAAACTTTAAAATCGGAAATCGGTTTGACCGGTGATATTCAGGTAAATGACAATATCGCAAAAGTTTCGATTGTCGGCGCTGGCATGATTGATCGCCCCGGTGTCGCTTCAACTATGTTTGAAACATTAGGTCAGCAAGATATAAATATAAGAATGATTTCTACAAGTGAAATTAAAATTAGCTGTCTTGTTGATAAAGAAGATGCACAAAAGGCTGTAAAAGCATTGCATAAAGTCTTTGAACTTGACTGTGACGAGGTTGCAGACGTAAAAGGCGACCTGCCTAACGTATAGATTAAGTGTAAGTTTTACAATAGAAGCATGGATTTTAAACATATTATCCATGCTTCTATTTTTGTAGTAAAAAACCAAAAATATAGCTAAAAGTACAATAAGTGTATTTTAAGCACTTTATGGTAAAACCTTGATATATTGATATTTTGAGGCGCTTTACAAAACTTTATAATAGGGGTTGACAAATAAAAGATAATGGTATATAGTAAAAATGTTAGATGAAGTGTTCAAAAAACACTTAATAACAAAAAGAACTTATGTGAAACTCAAAATATCACTCAGGTGATAGAAAGGAGAAAAACGATGTTAACAGTAAATCCAATTAAATTTAATAATATAAAAACCATAACATTTGGTGAAGGCAACTTGAACAATATTACCCCAAACTCAGCTATTTTGTCGCTTCAAAATCCGAATGCAAAAATCAATTTTGAAAATGATTTGAACCGTACAAGAAAAGCTGATTTAGTTCAATCAAACAACATGTTTAGTGCTTTAGGTGCTAAACTCCGCAAGACTTATAATATACTATTTGCAACCAAATACGATAAAGCTCCTACTCCAGGACAAATTATGTATATGGCTTAATTACCCTAAAATATAATCAGTTGCCGAATTTTTTATTTAATATAATAAGATATCCTTTCTTTTGAAAGGATATTTTATTATGTACGAAAGAATTAAAGAAATTAGAATGAATTCAGAAAAAGCGCAGTGTTTTTTCTCAAAAATTTTGGCATTTACATTAGGACCTGTTGAATTGAAAGACCTTTTGGACAAAGGAAAAGTTAGAGTTGTCGATGTAAGACGTGCAGAGGACTATGAAATTTCTCATATTCCGTCGGCAATTTCAATTCCTTGTGACGAGTTGGACAAACATTTGGAAAAATTGTCAAAAGACGAAACAACTGTAGTCTATTGCTACAACAGAGAATGCCATTTAGGTGCAAAAGCAGGTTTGATATTAGCAGATTACGGTTATCCGGTCATGCTTTTAGAGGGCGGTTTCAAAACATGGACGGAAGATTTTCGCTTCGCAACGGTGTAAAAACGGCATAAATGCCGTTTTTATCGTAACAAAAAGCTAACCTCATGCCCTACGCGGACGGGCACTTTGTACCGACAAAGTTCCACAAAACTCGCGACACACAACGCTCACTAATCAATTGTAACGTTCAACTAAAAGCTCGCAAACTCACTCCACGTCATGCTGAACTTGCCTCCTTTTTCCAAAATCTATTGATTTTGTGAAAAATGGGTCCTCTGGGAGTGGTTTCAGCATCTAAAAATTTTACGTTCAGACAATGCTCGCTCTGTTGTTGTTTCGCTAACATTGATTGTTCATTCCGCTATTGTGGCAATCTATTTTTATAATTTAAACTCAACAATCTGCAGGCAAAAAACAACCTAAACAACCTCAAAATATTGACAAACAAGCTTAATTTTACAAACTAAAAATGGCGGTGCTGATGTATGGCATCGCCTTAGTAATTTTTTATTAATTATTGACAAATTTGAGCAAAGATTATAAAATAATAGTTACTTCTGTGAGGAAAGCATGGGTGAAAATCCCTCGCCGGACCGCGGCCGTGATCTCAATTGAGTAAGTCGGAATGCTGACAGAGGTTTATGTTACCACGGAAATCTGGGAGATAGTTACTATGAAGAACGCAATTTCACATGACAACAAGGTTGTCAATTTAGACACCGCCAAGCTTAGTTTTATGTCCAATCCTCTTGTCGCTGACAAGGATGCAAATGTTAATCTGGTTGACAGTTATTTAAAACAACTTGATTGGAAAGTTAATGAAAATTCGAACATGTCTTATTCAATTCAAGGACTGAATAATTACATTGCATCAGAGATAAGCAAACAATATTGGCTTAACAAAATTTATCCGACTGAAATTAAAAATGCTCATGTTAACGGAGATATTCACATCCATGATTTAAATATCATATCTGTATATTGTGTTGGTTGGGATTTAAAAGATTTATTAACAGAAGGTTTTACGGGTGTAAAAGGTAAAGTTGAAAGTTCACCGGCAAAACATTTCAGAACAGCTTTGGGACAGGTTGTAAACTTTATGTACACAATGCAGGGTGAAGCTGCCGGAGCTCAAGCATTTTCAAATTTTGATACATTACTTGCACCGTTTATTAAGTATGATAACTTGGATTACAAACAGGTTAAACAGGCAATTCAAGAATTTGTATTCAATATGAATGTGCCGACACGTGTAGGTTTCCAAACTCCGTTTACCAATATAACAATGGATTTGACAGTTCCATCTTATTATGCTGATCAATCAGTTATAATCGGTGGTGAATATATGGAAGCTACTTACAAAGAATTCCAAAATGAAATGGACATGCTTAATAAAGCATTCTTTGAAGTTATGATGGAAGGTGACAATTCAGGCAGAGTATTTACTTTCCCGATACCGACTTACAATATTACAGAAGACTTTGACTGGGATAACAAAAATATCGAAGGCTTATGGGAAATGTCTGCAAAATACGGTATTCCGTATTTTTCAAACTTTATCAACTCCGATATGTCACCGGAAGATGCACGTTCAATGTGTTGCCGTTTGAGAATTGACAACAGAGAACTGGAATATAGAGGCGGCGGTTTGTTCGGCTCAAATCCTTTGACAGGTTCTGTCGGTGTTGTAACAATAAATCTTCCAAAGATTGCCGAAACATCAGAAACTAAAGGCGAATTTTTACAAAAACTTGCCGAAAAAATGGAACTTGCAAAAGAAAGTTTAGAAATCAAACGTGCTCTTTTGGAAGATTTGACTGATAAAAACTTGTATCCGTACACAAAATTCTATTTGAGAGATATCAAATCACGCTTTGGAGTTTACTGGAAAAACCACTTCTCTACAATTGGTTTAATTGGTATGAACGAAGCTTGTTTGAACCTTTTGAGAGATGGTATCGGAAGTTTCAGAGGCAAACAGTTTGCACTTGAGGTTATGGACTTTATGAGAGCAAAAATCGTTGAATTCCAAAAAGAAACAGGAAACAACTATAACCTTGAAGCAACTCCGGGGGAAGGTACTTCTTACAGATTGGCAAGACTTGATAAACAAAAATATCCGTATTACACAAATTCGACTCAATTGCCTGTAAATTATACGGACGATATTTTTGAAGTTCTTGATCATCAAGACGATTTGCAAACTAAATATACCGGCGGAACGGTTGTTCACATATATGCAGGTGAAAGAATTCAAAGTACGGAAACTATGAAAAATCTTGTTAAAAAGATTTGTAACGGTTATCGTTTGCCGTATTTCACATTCTCTCCGACATTCAGCACTTGTCCAAACCACGGTTACGTTGCAGGTGAACATTTTACTTGTCCTGAATGCGGTGCCGATTGTGAAGTTTATTCACGTGTTGTGGGATATATAAGACCTGTTCAGCAGTGGAATAAAGGTAAAAAGAAAGAGTTCAAAGACAGAACAACATTTAATGTTTGTAAATAATTGATACCCTCCTACGGGAGGGTTGATATTTTAATGAGGGTAATATTTATGCAAATCGGTGGAATACAAAAGACTTCATTGCTGGATTTTCCTGATAAGATTAGTGCAATAGTTTTTACTCAAGGTTGCAATTTTAGATGCGGGTATTGTCACAATCCCGAATTGATTGTATTAAAAAACGAAGCATCAAATATTGATTTTTTTGAATTCCTAAAAACTCGACAAGGAAAGCTTGATGGTGTTGTGATTACCGGTGGAGAACCCTGTCTACAAAAGGACCTAATTGATTTTATCAAACGTATTAAAGATATGGGATTTTTAGTGAAACTTGATACAAACGGGACAATGCCGGAAGTTTTAAAATCAGCATTGCCGCTTGTTGATTATGTCGCAATGGATATAAAAGCACCTATTGAAAAATATCCTGATATTGTACGAGTTAAAATTAATCCAAATAAAATTTTAGAAAGTATTTCACTGATTATTAACAGCGGAGTTGATTATGAATTCAGGACAACTGTTGTAAAATCGCAGCTCGGCTATGACGATTTTGGACAAATTGGTAAATTGATTAAAGGTGCGAAAAGATATTACTTGCAAAAATTTGTTCCTTCAAAAACGCTAGATGAAAATCTTATGAAAGAAACAACTTACTCAACCGAAGAATTTGAACAAATTAAAAATATTCTTAACAAATATATAGATAATGTTAGTCTAAGATAATTGCCCCTTGTCTAAAAATACGTAGTTCATTTCCCATAACGCCTGCAACAGTAGACTCCAATCCTTTGCAAGTATAACCATAATCGGGAATTATCAAATCTGCAAGACCTTGCATATTTTCAAGAGCTTGCTCGTAAGTTTTTGCTGACGGCTGATGAGAAAGGTTTGCGCTTGTTGTCGCAAGAACATGTCCATCCGCAATTTCACAAATTGTTCTAAAAATCTCGTTGTCAGGAACGCGTATTCCGACTGTTTCCATATTTGATGTTATATAATAAGGAGTTTTCTCGCTTTTTTCAGTAACGATGGTCAATGCCCCCGGAAAATGTTGTTTTATCAAACGACAACCTATTTCCGGAATTGGTTTTACGTATTCAAGTAGATGATAAATTTCATTTGACATTAAAATCAAAGGTTTTTGCGCTTCGCGTTTTTTTATTTCGTAAATTTTTTGAACTGCTTTTTTAGATGTAGGCAAACAGCCCAAACCCCAAACAGTGTCTGTAACAAA
>CAYPDZ010000006.1:22402-30175 GCA_964409575.1 uncultured Muribaculaceae bacterium
CTGCTTTTTTAGATGTAGGCAAACAGCCCAAACCCCAAACAGTGTCTGTAACAAAGGCTATTACGCCATCGTTTTCTAAAACTTTTTTTACTTCATATTTATTCATTTGATAATCCTATTTTTTAATTCCTGTGCATATTCCATTCTGAATAGCAAGTTGAGCAAAGTATAAACCACAAAGCAAACAATTGCAACAGTTCCAATCTTGCACAATTCAAATATGTATTTTGGGAATTCGACAAACTTGTCAAATCCGTATGCCGTTATAAAGCAGATAACGAGTGTAATTGCACCGGCAAGACACATTTTGAACAAATTTGTAAATAAGTTTTTGTAGTCAAGTTTGACTTTTTTGTAAATCAAAGCACCGAGAACAACTGCATTGAATAACGTTACAAGTGACGTTGACAAGGTAATTCCACCAATGCCCATATTGAGTTTTGTTATAAAAATTATGTTTAATAAATATTTCAATACAATTGATGAAAACGCGACAACAAACGGTGTTTTTGAGTCGTTGAATGAGTAATAAACTCTTGTGATGCTATCTCTGAACACATAAGGCAGAATAGAAACAGATAAGAACCATAAGGCTTCTGTCACCATAAATGTTGCTGTACTGTCAAATGCTCCGCGCTCAAAAACAAGTTTTACAGCATCATATCCGACAGTCAAAATTCCAATAATAATTGGAATTCCAACAAAAAACAATACTCCAACACCTTTGTTAAAGTAGTTTTTAATCCCGTCTAAATCCTTATCAGCAACGAGTCTTGAGAAAATCGGAAAAAGCGGAACAAGAAATGCTGTAACTAAAATTCCGACAGGAAATTGAAAAACTCTGTTTGCATAACCTATACATGTCCAAGCACCTTCCGAGATTGACGAGGTAAAAAACATATCAACATAGATATGGATTTGTCCGACAGTTGAACTTAAAACTGCAGGAAATAAAAGTTCCGTAATTTCTTTAAAATTTGGATTGTTCACAAAGTCAAAATTAGGTTTCCATAAAAATCCCAATTTTCGAACATTTGGATATTGGATTATGAGTTGTAAAATTGCTCCAATTGTAGTTGCCCAAGCAAGTGCATAACCCTTTTGATCAGACGGTACGGCAATTACAATCCCAATTATTGCAGCACTCATAATTATCGGCGACAAATTCGGCAGCATAAATTGTTTATAGATAATCAAAATTCCGTAATAAATCCCGACAATTCCGCCAATTATTAAAAGCGGTGTCATAATTTTTAAATGTTCAGCCGCAAGTGCAACCAAGTCAGCCGAACCGCTTGAGATTATTAATCCCATTATCGGCTTTGCAAACACAAACATAACAACAGACAACAAAACAAAAAACATTGTTGTTGCAGTCATGAATGTTGAATAAAGTTTGTTTACACATTCATGCGGTTTTTCTTGTAAATTCGGAATAAGTTTTGAAAATACGGCAACTGTTGCACTATGAAAAGGACCTCCTACACCGCCTAAAAGGATTAAAGACAGTGACGGAATTTGGTATGCGTAATAGTATGCATCCGATACCATTGAAGCTCCGTAGTAATTTGCAATGATAATATCGCGAACAAACCCTATAAGTTTACTTACAATCGTTACGACTGCAATAATCCATGCGGCTTTTAATACGCTAACGTTTCCCTCTCCTTGGGGGAGGGTTAGGGAGGGGGAATTTTTTTTACCATTCATCATCATGTTTTCCTACCAGTTCAACATATAATCTTACACCTTTGTTAAATGCACTCCCTTCCAAATCGGGAGAGCTGAATTTAACAGTATTTCTGCCAATATTAATATATTTTGAAATATCAATTTCTACATTACGTTTGTAACCGAACAAGTCTTTTGGCATCTCAAAGAGTTGCTCATGTCCGTTGATATCCACAATAAGTTTGCTAATGCCAAATTTGTTATCAATGACAACTTTAGCCTCTTTGTACGAAGCATAGAATGTCTGTTCGGCACTAATTTGTGCCGAATTTGTCGATAAAATTATCGGTTTTGTCGCAAGCGTAATTCCTGAATAATAATGTTGGAGAATTTTGTCATAAGATTTATGAAGTTCTGAACCCATAAATCCTGCACCGTATTGGCTTAAACCCACTCCGTGCCCATATCCTCCGCCATAAGCTCTTACCGATACGAGATTGCCATCTTCATCTTGTTCGTTTTCAAAAACGACGTTTGCAGAAGGCAATGCTTTGCCATTATTTGTCATTAAACGTCGAATTACAAGCTCTTTAAATACTTTGTAGGTTTGAGAACGGGTTACGATTTCCATTTCAACGATTTTACCCGAATCACCGCGTTTCAAAACCTTGATTTCAACCAAATCATCAAGAATGTTTCCCTTTTTGAATGCAGGTTTTACAAATCCTGTAACAGATTGAACCGGAAGTGTTGTTTCAAGTACCGTTTTTAATTCATCAGCCGTCCACTCACGTTCCCATCTAAAATATGGTGAGCGAATGTCATAAGCTGTCGGTTTTGATTTGTAATATTCGCTGGCAGCTTCTTCCGTGTTTAAAGGAGTTTGCCCGATAATATCGGGTTTGGCTTTTAGGTACGGTTTTTCAGATGACGGAAATGCCTTTGTTAGAGGATCTGAAAAGGCATGAGAATAGCTTTCTGTATATCCTCCCGCTGTTGATGAATATTGTGCAAGGATTAAATCCCAATTGTAAATTGCAACAACACCTTCTGTTTCGGTTACTGCTTGTGTTGCAAGAGGTTTTTCCGTGTTTGCGCCAAAATATACCTGACTTGCTACACTATCTACAACATCGTAATTCGGTGATGCTTTTGTGCGAGGTGAAAGCACGTAATTTCTTGCGGCAACACTTTGTGCTTTTAAAGCTTCAAGTCCAAAAGTTACAGGCATTTCATTAGGCACAACGCCTTTTAAATATTCCTCAACTTCCACCATATTTACGAGGTTGAAAGTGTTGTTACTGTTTTTTATAAGTTCAAATGCGCCGTGGTAAAGCGCTTGTTTGCCTGCTCGTTTTAAACCTGTTACTCCCAAAAGTCCGAAATTGCTTGTAATTTGAACGGGACCTGAAACTGTTTCACTGTATTGCCCTGTTGAAATTGTGAAAAAACCATCTTTATATGTGATTTTTACAGGCTGATTGGCGTCTACATTTGCAATAAGCATTTTGTTATCGTAAATCTGCGTATCGCCTGTACCAAAAATCGTTATATCGTTATACTGATAAGTTCCGAAATTTGTTGTTCCGATGCCGACCCTAACCACTTGTGACGATGGTTTATTTTGAGTTACAACAGCTTGCTGTGCAGCTTGCATAGTTGCTGTGGGAATATGTGGTAAAATCTGTGCATGACAGGGTTGAATGAGTAGAGCTATCAGAGGCATAGAGGCATAGAGGCATAGTCTTTTACGTAAATTACTTTGCATCTTTGCATCTTTGCATCTTTGCATCTGAATTACTTTACTTCCCACACAGTGCCTTCTTTCGAGTCTTTTATGACAATGTTAACTTCATCAAAAGCAGTTCTGATTTTGTCAGCAATGTCCCAATTTTTGGCATTACGAGCTTCTTTTCTAAATGCAATAATTTCCTCCATCGAATTGAAATTTTGCCCAAGCTTTTCAGAAACGTGTTTTACGGCATTTTGCAATTCTTCTTCCGAAAGAGTCGGTTTTTCAAACGTAAAACCTAATGTAGTAGCCAATTTAAAGAGAATTGTAAAAGCATCTTTGTCATCTTTATTGGCTTTATTTGTAAGATCAAATAGTACCGCAAGAGCTTTTGATGTGTTTAAATCGTCGTCCATCGCCTCAACAAACTGCTTGTATTCATCGGTTTGAGTAATATCTAAATCCTCATTGATTTTGGTACGTTTTGCATTAAGCATACGTTTTACGCCGGCTTGAGCTGACGACAGAGCTTCATCCGAAAATTCAACAGGCATTCTGTAATGGTTTGTCAGGATAAAAAATCTGATTGTATTTGAATCATATTTTTTCAACAACTCATCAATTGTCAAGAAATTGCCTAAAGATTTTGACATTTTTTCTTTGTTGATGGTTACAAAACCGTTGTGTAGCCAGTAGTTTACGAATTTACATCCATTTGCACATTCAGATTGGGCAATTTCATTTTCGTGATGAGGAAAAATTAAATCCGCACCGCCTGCGTGAATATCGATTGTTTTGCACAAATATTTTCTGCTCATTGCAGAACACTCTATATGCCAACCGGGTCTGCCTATACCCCACGGTGATTTGTAACCAAATTTTTCATCCTTTTTCCATAGTGCAAAATCTAAAGGATCCTCTTTGAAATCACCAACTTCAATTCTTGCACCGCTTTCCAATTGGTCTATAGGCTGTTTTGAAAGATAACCGTATTTTGAGAATTTTTTCACTCGAAAATACACATCACCGTTCACTTCATAAGCATAGCCTTTATTTATCAAATCTTTCACAATAGCAATCATTTCGCCTAATGTTTTTGTTGCGAAGGGTTCAATATCAGGTTTTAAGGTATTTAGTGCTTGCATAGAATTTGTAAATTGCTTATACCAGTATTGTGAAACTTCTTCCGGAGTTTTTCCTTCTTTTTCGGCTTTTTTAAGAATTTTATCGTCAACATCGGTGACGTTACGGCAATAAGTCACATCATAGCCTTTGAATTTTAAATATCTGTATAAAACATCCCAAGTAATATAGCATCTCGCATGTCCTAAGTGCGCAAAATCGTAAACCGTCGGTCCGCATACGTACATTTTAACTTTGTTATCATCAATTGGAGTAAACTCCTCAACCATGTTTGAATAAGAATTGTGTAATTTCATAATATAATCCCTCTTTCTTTAAATTTTAGCACAAAAATTGTTAATAAATGTAACTAAATAAAAAATACAGACAATTTTGTATACAAAAAATACTTAATAAGTATATACGAGATGTGCAACAAAACATGAAAAGGAGAATTTTATTATGGTAAGACCAGTAAATGGTAGTAATGATGCACCTACAGGTTACACAAAAGTTACATTAAATGATAATGCAACAAATCAGAAAAAAACTTATTTTGTCCCAGTTGGTAAAAGACTTGTGGCTGGTAATAAAACATTTGATTTAACGAACGGTGAAATTATTATCAATAGTCGCGATAATCAAAACGAGTTTAGAATGATTGGAATTACACTTGAACATTTCGATACAAATAAAGATGGAAAAATTGATAGTCAAGATTCAAGTGTAGGCTCAAATATTGGTGATAATATACATAAGGACAGAAACAAACCAAAAGGATATGATCTTATGCATCTTGGTTTGGGAGAATATGATGCCTATTTAGAAAACGGCAATGGATACGCAAACTTCACTAAAGATAATGAAAATTTTTATGAGGTTCGAATAGAAAAGCAAAAATAATCTATATTAAATCAAAAATTTGATGTACAGGATCTATTAAATCTTTAACGGGACAGGTTTCGTCTAATTCTAAAGTGATTGTCGGAATCTGTCTTTCTACACCTGCATAAGTTCCGAAACTCCCAGGGGTTGGATAACCAATGCTTGCTTCTACGGGGTATTTTATAATCTCTGAAATCTTTTCGGCAATTTCACGTGCAGGACCATCATAATTGACGATTTTATAAGGTGCATGAAGCGTAATTATAAGTTCGGGTTTGTATTTTTCGATTACTTCAATAACAAATTGTGTTTCAATTTCGCTTCCTGCGGAATTTCCACCGTAATAGTCAGATGGATTATCACCAGCAAGTGATGTATCTTCACCCCAGTTTTTTGTTGGAAAATTTCTGTTAAGGTCAACTCCGTTTGCATTTGTACGTGTACCAAGTTGCATTCCGTCAGGATTTAGACAGGGGATGAACAAGAGGTTGCCCCCTCTCCCTAACCCTCCCCCTCGAGGGGGGAGGGAATTCTTGATATATTCAAGAACTCCTTCTATATTTTCAAATATATCATTGTTCCAAATTCTTATAACCTCATAACCAGCATCATTTAAAAATTTCGTTCTGTTGTTATCATAATCTGCATTATCAAAATGTTGACTACCATCTAATTCAATAATAATCTTGTGTTCAAAACAAATAAAATCTGCAATATACCTTCCTATAGGTTGCTGACGTTTAAATTTTAATCCATAAAATCTGTTAGCTCTCAGATATTGCCATAATTTTTGCTCTGCATCTGTTTGATTTTTACGCAAATCTTTTGCCTTTAATAGTGCAAATTTACTGTATTGTTGTGGAGTTTTTCTCCCTCCCCCCTCGAGGGGGAGGGTTGGGGAGAGGGGGTATTTTTTTAAGTATTCTTCAATCAAAAACTTTCCTTGCGGTTCGTCACCGTGAAAAACACCAATAATAAGTGCGGTTGGAAAGCTGAGAGGCTGAGAGGTTGAAAGGTTTATTAATAAAATCTCATTCTCAAGTTTTGTTGTTACTTTTTTTAATACGTTATAACTCCTCAACATATCAACCAAATATTGCCTCAATAAATTCTTCCGAATTAAATTCTTTCAAATCTTCCATTTTTTCGCCCACACCGACGAGTTTTACAGGTAATTTCATATCACGTGCGACAGCAAGCACTATTGCACCTTTTGCTGAACCGTCAAGTTTTGTGAGGGCAACGGATGTAAGATTAACGGCTTCTGTAAAAACTTTTGCCTGTTGCAAGCCATTTTGACCAGTGTTTGCATCCAATACGAGAATACATTCACGCAAAGCTTCCGGAGCTTTTTTGTCGATTACGGATTTGATTTTCTTTAATTCTTCCATAAGGTTAAATTTATTTTGCAACCTGCCTGCCGTATCGACCAAGATTACATCATAATTTTCTTTTTGCCCCTTTTCTATTGCTTCGTAAACAACTGATGCAGGATCAGCTTTGTCACGGCGAACGATATCTGCACCTGCACGTTTTGACCAAATATCAAGTTGTTCTTCCGCCGCTGCACGAAAAGTATCTCCCGCCGCAATCAGCACTTTTTTCCCTTGATTTTTGAATTTGTAAGCGAGTTTTCCAATAAGCGTAGTTTTTCCTGCCCCGTTTACACCGGTTATAAAATAAATATTCAGTCCGTCTTTGTAATTTAAAGTGTTATCGCCAGCATCTTTAAGAGTTTTCAAAAATTCCGTACGTAAATACTCTTTTACCTGAGCAGGTTTAATTTTTGATTGTCCTCGCAAATTGTCAACAAGTTCTGTTGCATAGTTTACACCCAAATCTGCACCAATAAGCGTGTCTTCCATATCATCAAGAACAAAATCAGAAAATTCTTCTTCTCCACCTACGGCATTAACGACATTCCCGACAAGTGCCTGTGCAGTATTGGAAACAGTTTCTTTAAGGTTATTAAATTTATCTTTAAAAAATCCGAACATTTTACCCCTCACCCATTTTTGTAAATTCGCATTGCTCATTAACAAAAATATCCCTCTCCCGCAAGGGGCGAGGGTATGATAATTAGTTTATTCCGAAATCTACAATAACTTTTGCCAAAATTCCGTTTATGAATGATGCGCTGTCGTCTGTTGAATATTTTTTAGCAAGTTCTAAAGCTTCGTCAACAACAACTTTCATTGGAGCATCTTTGATGTACAGAAGTTCAACGATTGCGATACGCAAAATGTCTTTATCCATTTTGACTAATCTGCCCAAATCCCAGTTCTTGGCATATTTTTGGATAGTGTCGTCAACTTCTTTGTGATTTTTTTGAAAAAATTCAGCAATTTGAATAGCATAATTTT
>CAYPDZ010000007.1:0-3953 GCA_964409575.1 uncultured Muribaculaceae bacterium
CCGAAACGAACTTACCGTCTTATCGTCCTAACATCTTATCGACTTCTAATAAACCTCAACCTCTCAACCAAAATTACCTGCTTAGGAAACAAAATCAATTATTTCAAAATAGCACTTGCGATAACTTCCGGAAATCTATCCATTAATATTTCGGCAAATTTTTCGGTATCAAGTTGAGTAATTACGATTGACAACAAATCTTCCGGCAACTCTTTCAACATTTCTTGAATATGTTCGGTTTCAATAACAGACATTGCCTTAACGACTTCCGGCTGCTGTTTTTCACGATTAATAATTGTAGTATAAGCATGTGCATCAAAAAGTTGGAACCATTCTTCATGCTCTTTTCCTAATGACAAAACCAACTGTTGTTTTTGTGTAGGTTGAAAAGATTTCAAGGCATTTTGATATTCAAGCGGATTTAGTTGTCCGAATTGTTTTGTCAAATCGATACTGTCCATATCATCTCCGACAGCTTCACCCGTAATCTGTTCCAAAACCTGTATAATGTATTCCGGTGGAATGGATTGCATGTGCTTTAACATTTTGTTTTTGTCTATATCAGTATCTGTCAAAAATTTATCCAGTTGTTCTTCCGGCATTAATTGAACAACTTCTTCTTGAGAAAACATTTCAAAAACTGTGTTTACGAGTTGATCAGACGGAAGTTCTTCAAGCATTTTCATCAATTTGTCCTGTGTGAAAAAGAACAAACCTTGAAGCATATCTTCATCTTCCATTTCCGGCAAAAACAGTTCCAATTCTTGTGAATTCAATTCTCTCAAAATTAAATATTTGTTGTTTGCGTCTGCTAAATCAAATAATTTTATAACAAGATTGACGTCATTCAAGATTTCTTGAGCTAATTTTATTGCTTGTTGATTGCCTTGTGCGGCTTCTGCTTCGATGATTTCTTCAATAGATAAATTTGAATACTCGGTCTGAAACTTGACCGCGTTAATCCCTAAAACCGTTTGCAGATATTCTAAATTTGTATCAATAACTAAACTCATAGCATTGATAATAACGGCATAATTTGCTCAAAACTTTAATATATTATAAACTTTTGTAACTAATATTGTTAAATTATAAAACGTGCTTTTAAACTTCTGATTTTTTTATAAGATTTTTCGATATTTTCTTGTAATTCTTTGTCAGTTTGAGCTTTTTTAGCGATAGTTTCAATAATTTCAATCGTTTCAGGTGTGGAATTTCTGTATATAAACATGTTCAAACCTGCGCGAATACCTTTTTCACAAGCTTTTGTCATTCTGAGGACTTTGTCCGAAGAATCTCTTACAGCTCGTTTGTTTTGCTCACAAGTAATCGCACCTGCCATAACCATATCATCTGATATCGCAACCCCATCAAAACCAAGTTTGCGCAAATACGAAATCGCATTTTTGCTCAAACTTGTCGGAATTACATCATGCTCAAAACAAGTACAATGAAGATGTGCAACCATTACCATTTCAATTGTTTTTGCGCATGCTCTAAAAGGTTTTATATGTTCTTGCATTTCGTCAAGCGTCAAATCAATCTCCGGCAAAGTCAAATGACTGTCAGCGTTTGCATCACCGTGTCCGGGAAAATGTTTTACACACGGAATAATTCCGTTTTCGCGATAAATTTGAGAAACGATTTTTTCAGACTTAATTACATCCTCCGCATTGTCAGAAAACGCACGTTCGCCGATTATCGGATTATTCGGGTTGGTGTTTACGTCTATACAAGGTGCAAAATTCAAATTTATTCCGTAACTTTTCAACTCCTGTGCAATTTTTTGCGTTTGTTCTTTCAAAACTCCTTTTTCAAAGGCGAATTTTGCAGACAAATATTTTTTGCCATTGTGAATGTTTTCCGTGCGTTCAACTCGTCCACCCTCTTGGTCAATCGACAAAAATGGTGGAATAAGCGCATCTGATTTTATTTTATCAATCAAGTCGCGAAATTGTTCTGCAGATTGAATATCTTTTGTAAAAAAGATTATACCGCCAAGACCTTGCTCAAGCGCTTGTTTGTACCCTCCGCCTTCACAGCCCAAAATAAACATCTGATAAAGTTTTTGTTTCAAGTTCATAAAATCTGTCCTGCAAGCGGTAAAAGTTCTTGTAATTTTCCGTTTTCACAAACTTTTTCGATTGCTTTGTTTATTTCTTTCAAATTAGCGGGAGTTTTTAATATTGACGGAATTTTGATATCATTTGTTGTTTGAGTTTTTACAAAACCTTCGTTTGCTTTCAAAAATTCTCTATAAGCATCAATGATTTTGACAGAAACTTCATCAAGTACAAAATCTTGTCCTGCATAGTATTTTGCATCTTTTTTAAGTTGTTCTGTGTATTCTTTTATAAAATCGACTTCCGAGAGGCTTTCTTTTTCGTTGTACTCACCGCCAAAACAAAGATTATTCAATACTTTTGCACCATCAAATTGTTTGATATAAATCGCCCAGAGCATGCAACCAACGTAAAATCCGATATAATTTTTCAATAAAGATTGAATTTTTGGATAATACATTTTAAATTGCTGTTTTTTTTGATTAAAATTTCTGAATTGTCCAAGTGAATTGTAAACATATTCAATATTTGGAACAAATGCCGACATGTGCTGAATAAATCCTGGGTCAAATTTTACTTCTTTCATAACTTCTCCTTACTCTACCTGTTAATTTTAGCATATTTTACAAAATTGCACAATCAATATTTTATGTTATAACAAACTTATGTTTTATTTCGACGAAATTAATGGGAAAAAAGTTTTAAAAAGCACTGTTTTGAATGGTGTAAACCATTTTTTTACGACACGCGGATATAGTGTAAAAGATATGAGGCTTGAAAATTTGGTTCATCCGACACAAACTCATACCTCACATATTGAAGTTGCACAAATTGATAGAAGTGATTACCCCGATACGGATGGAATGATTTTGACAAATAAAGAACAGACACTTTATTTAAACTTTGCCGACTGCACTCCTTTGATTTTTTATGATTTTGACAAAAAAATCGGTGCAGTATCTCATGCGGGTTGGCGCGGAACTGCGGGCATGATTGGAGTTAAAACCGTTGAAAAAATGGTTTCGGATTTCGGGTCAAATCCTAAAAACATAAAATGTGCAATTGGACCCGCAATCGGGTTTTGCTGTTACAATGTCGGAGAAGATGTCTACAGACAGCTTATGGCGACTGTCAAAAATCCTGACGGGTTTTTTGAAATCCGTAGAGGTGAAATTTTTGTTGACTTAAAAGCTATTAACAAACGTCAGCTTGAAGAAGCAGGATTAAAAGAAATTGATGTTTGTCCTTATTGCACAGTCTGTAACAACGATTTGTTTTATTCGTACAGAAAAGAAAATGGTACAAAAAACCGCCATAGCGCAGTACTTAGTAATTCTAAATTTTGATTTATTGTAACAAAAAAATGGTTTTGACAATCAAAGATTGCCAAAACCACAATACTTAATTTAACCTCATCACCAATGCTAATTCTTCTTTTAAAGAAGCGATCGTTGCATCTAATGATGCTTTGTCATACACATTGAAAACTTTGGCATCCGGTGCAATTTTTTTGTTCAAACCTGCAAGAACTTTGCCGGGGCCGATTTCGATAAATATTTCAACACCGTTTTCTACCATTTTTTGAATAGTTTGTGTCCAGTGAACTGATGAATAAATTTGTTTTGGCATTTTTACTCTAAAATCAGAGCTTTTAACTGTTTCAGAGGCATCAACGTTTGTAATAACAGGAATTGAAGCATCATTGAGTTCCAAATCCGCTACAAATTTTTCAAACCTCTTACCTGCATTTTCCATAAATTTAGAATGGAATGCACCGGAAACAGCAAGCGGCACTACACGTCTTACACCGTTTGCAAGCAAGTAATCAGATGCTGTTTTAACGGCATTTTCATCACCTGTAATAACCACTTGTGCAGGTGAATTGTAGTTTGC
>CAYPDZ010000007.1:4053-5687 GCA_964409575.1 uncultured Muribaculaceae bacterium
CCGGGGAAAAGGAACGCTATTTTTTTACTCATAATATATCTCCTACTCATTTGATTATACTATAAACAAAAGTAAATACAAATGAAAAGGACGATGTTTTATTATCCAAATGTTTTGAATGAACTTTCAACGTTTTTATCTACAACATTTTTAACTGAGTCGTATTCTGTTTGAAGTGCATTATGTTCGGTATCAAGTTTATTCAACTCGAGATCTAATTTTTTGTCTTTGTTTTCCAAATCAGCCATGTCCTGATTATATTTGCTTTCAGCTTTGGCAATCGCTCTTTCGTCCGCAACTTCTTGGATACAGTTGTCTTCTGAAATAGTTGTTGATTTGAAAGCTTTATCGGTAGATGAAAAATATTCAAGTCTCAAAGAACCGTCACGCAAAGCTGCCTCAAATGTGTAATTGTCAGAGAGCGGATTTTTCTTAACATCACCTTTGTTGCCGGTACCATCTGAGGCGTAAAGGTGGTTGTCGTCAATTTCTGCAGGTGTACTTGTGTAAGTGAAATAACCGCTTGATTGAATTTTATTGAAAATATTTTGATAATATTTAAGTGCGCTAGCATTGTCAGGATCAGCAGCTGAATTTACTGTGCTCATATCGTATTCGGTATTGAAAGCAACACCGTTTTCGCCTGTTCCAACTCTCAAATATGCTTCAGTGATAGCCATTGCATAATCATATAGGTTACGTGCTTCTTCTGTTGTACCCTCATAGTTGATAGGATCCCAAATATAATTGCCATCTGCATCAGTTTCATAAACAGGATTATCCAAATCATCAATCATAACTTGATTGCCGTCTGAATCTAAAACAGGTTCGCCGTTAGCATCGGTTTGTCCTATTTTGTTATAAACAATATTGCCATCTTTATCTGTTTCAACACGTTTAAATGCTGCATAACCGTCGCCGAGATTATACTCTTTTGTACCGTCATCAAGAGTTGTATATGTTTCAACCCAAGCTATACCTAAATCGTGTTCAGGCATGAACTTGTTGATACCGACGGTTGCAAAATATTTGTCCCAAGCCTCGTGGATTTGTTGTTGAGTACTTGTTAAACCATTTTTATTTTTAGTTCCAGTATCTGTATTAATATTTACTGTAATATCAGCTTGCGAATAACCCAAATTTTCCAAAAATACGTTATAATTGCCACGGCTTTTCTCATAAGCATCAGCAATTTGGTTTGTCACCAAAACCCTGCCTTTTGTATCTGTAACTACGTATTGTTTTGTTGTTTCAGCCATTTGCATGCCTGTCATAAGGTTATAAGAAATATCCTCATAGTTAGCCTGAGCGCCATTAAAACCTGTCAATACAGTCAATTTGGTAGCTTCCAACGCTTCATTGTACTCATTCGTAATCTGTTGAGTTTGATCTGAAAGTCTTTGTTTTGAATACGAAACACTCTGTCCGCTGTTTTCGTTATCAGTCAAACGGGCTGTGATACTTAGTAATCTTGCTTGTGATGCCGCCATTCCCATGATAGATTTTCCTTATAATTGTACTTTACTCATGACTACGGCTCTTTTTAGTAAAAACTTTAAAATATAATGGCAATTGTTAAGATTTTGTAATAATTAATCCCCCTCCCTTAATAGGGAGGGTTGGGGTGGGTTGCA
>CAYPDZ010000007.1:5787-10797 GCA_964409575.1 uncultured Muribaculaceae bacterium
ACAGTGTAACCGTCTTCTGTATATTCATTTAAGACATTTTCTGGTTTTTCAGACGTTACGTAAGCTTGTGAAGTAATGAATATATTGCAAAGCTCGTCCTCATTTGCTTTTAAGACATCATCCATATTTGAAATACTCTGCGATTGCGAGTCTAGCTCGCAATGACATGATGGATTTACACAAACCGCAACTTCTAATGAACTTCCAACCTGTTTTTCTGCTCTCAAAGGTTCAATTGCTCTCGTCACAACTTCACGAGCCTTCAAGATTTTTGCAAAATCTTCCTCAAGTTGAGCATTTGTCCATTCAGGATTTGCTTTTACCCAATCAGAAAGCAAGATGCTTTCAAGTCCGCCTTTCTGGCATTCCGGAACACTCATCCAAATATCTTCTGCTTGGTGAGGCATTACAGGAACAAGCATTCTAACCAGTGTTTGCAAAATTTCAAACAATACTGTCTGGCATGCACGGCGAGAAAGCGATTTTTTGCCTGCTGTATACAATCTATCTTTTACAATATCAAGATAGAATGAGCTCAAATCAACTGCCGCAAAGTTTTGCAATTGCTGAAAATATTTGTAGAATTCGTAATTGTCGAACGCTTCTGTAACACTTTCAATCAATGCGTTCAATTTGTGCAATGCAAATTTGTCGATTGCTTTTAAGTCTTTGTATTCAACATAGTCAACTGCAGGGTCGAAATCAAACAAATTTCCGAGCAAGAAACGAGAAGTATTTCTTGTTTTCTTAAAGATTTCGGCAAGTTGTTTTACGATATTATTACCGATTTTTGTGTCGTTTCTATAATCGACTGATGCAGCCCAGAGTCTTAAGATATCGGCACCGTAAGTTTTTATGATTTCGTCAGGTCTGATGTAGTTGCCGAGAGATTTAGACATTTTTCTACCGTCTTCGCCAAATACAAAACCGTGAGTCAAAACTGATTTATAAGGTGCAATTCCTTGAGTTGCAATTGATGTCAATAATGATGACTGGAACCAGCCTCTATGTTGGTCAGAACCCTCCAAATACATTTCAACAGGAGTTGTGCCGAGTTCCTCAGAGCGTTTGTTGACGACTGCGCGCCATGTAATACCTGAGTCAAACCAAACGTCCATAATGTCATTTTCTTTTTTAAAATGAGTTTTACCGCATTTAGGACATTTAAAACCTTGAGGCAACAATTCTTCTACAGAACGATTAACCCAAGCATCAGAGCTTTCTTTTTCAAATATTTTAGCAACATTTTCGATAGTTTCATCAGTTACAATAACTTCTCCGCAATCCTCGCAGTAGAAAACAGGAATTGGAACACCCCAAGCACGTTGACGTGAAATACACCAGTCTGTACGTCCTGCAACCATGTTGGAAATTCTGGCTTCACCGCTTGCCGGAATCCATTTTACACCTTTTATAGCTTCAAGAGTTTTATCTCTGAATTTGTCAACTTTTACAAACCATTGAGGTGTTGCACGGTAAATTACTGGGTTTTTACATCTCCAGCAGTGTGGATAGCTGTGGTTGATGTCTTGAGCTTTCAATAAAGCACCGCAGTTTTGAAGTTTTTCAATAACAATAGAATTTCCTTTGTAATAAGGAACGCCGATTAGATCAGGGTCTTTAACAGCTTCTGTCCAAACCCCTTTGCTGTCTAACGGTGAAAATACTTCAATACCGTATTTGCAACCGACTTCGTAGTCCTCAAGACCGTGACCGGGAGCTGTGTGAACAGAACCTGTACCGGCATCAAGTGTTACGTGTTCGCCTAAGATAATCGGAGATTTTCTGTCAACTAAAGGATGTTTTGTATTCAAAAGTTCCAAATCCTGACCAATGCAAGAACCCAATATTTTAATATCGTTTCCGTCTTGCTCGTTCGCGTTTAACGGGTCTACCGCCGCCTTCGCGTCGCCGTCCGCCCTCAGCTCACTCGCGCCCCACTCAACATCAGCAAGGAATGAGCCCAACAATTCTTGAGCAACAACATAAACATCACCTTTGTATTCAAACCACGTGTATTCAAATTTTGGGTGCATACTGATTGCCATATTAGAAGGAATTGTCCAAGGAGTTGTAGTCCAAATTACGGCGTAAAGGCGGCTAAGCGGCTGAGCAGCTAAGCAGCTAAATTTTTCGCGTAATTTATTTGAACTTTCTTCGTCAAATTGGAAACGAACATAAATAGAAGTTGATGTATGGTCTGCATATTCAACTTCTGCTTCTGCAAGAGCAGTTTCGCAAGATGCGCACCAATAAACCGGTTTCAAACCTTTTTCTACATATCCTTTTTTGAACATATCGCCAAAAACTCTAACCTGTTCGGCTTCAAATTCGGGATTAATCGTCAAATAAGGGTTTTCCCAATCACCCAAAACGCCAAGACGTTTGAATTCGCTTTCTTGACCTTTCAAATTTTTATGAGCAAATTCGCGGCATTTTTGTCTTAATTCATAAGATGTTAGAGCACTTCTACCGCCTTTGATATTTTTTACAACGGCGTTTTCAATTGGCAAACCATGACCGTCATATCCCGGAACATAAGGTGTATAATATCCTGCTTGAGCTTTGTATTTCAAAAGAATATCTTTAAGAATTTTATTCAGAGCCGTACCGACGTGAATTTTTTCTGAGCTCAAATACGGAGGTCCGTCATGAAGAATAAATTTATTAGCTTTGTCGCGTTGTCCAATAATTTTATTATAAATATCGTTTTCTGCCCAAAATTTTTGGATTTCAAGTTCTCTGACAGTCGCATTTGCTCTCATTGCCAATGTTGTTTGCGGCAAATTCAAAGTTTCTTTATACTCTTTTTTTGTTGATGTTTCGCTCATTATTTTTATCCTCTATATTTTTATTAAGTGAATAGGTGAACAAGTGAATATATTAATAAGTTTATTTCGTTCGCTTCGCTCAAAAACAACTTTGGTGCATAGCACCCGATAAAAACTTACTCACTTTCATTTATAAATTCCTTCATTTTATCATAATCAAAAACCCGTTCCCAACGTGCAATTACAACAGTTGCAACACAATTTCCGATTAAGTTTACGGTTGTTCTTCCCATATCAAGAATTTGGTCAATACCTAAAAGTATTGCAACTCCTAAAATAGGGATGTTAAAGCTCGCCAAAGTCCCTGCAAGTACAATTAAAGATACTCTCGGAACTCCCGCAATTCCTTTACTTGTAAGCATTAATGCTAACATTATAACTAATTGCTGGTTTAAGTCAAGATGTATACCAACAATTTGCGACGAAAACAACACACCCATTGCAAGGTATAATGTGCTTCCGTCAAGATTAAACGTGTAACCTGTAGGCATTACAAATCCTACAATATTTTTCGGAACGCCAAAACGCTCCATAATATCCATAGCTTTTGGAAATGCAGCTTCCGAACTCGCAGTAGTAAATGCTAGCAAAGCCGGCTCTTGCAAAGCCTTTATTAGACTTCTGAATGAAATTTTTACGATTTTGCAAGCAATAATCAGAACTAACAAAACAAATACCGCAAGCGCCACATACAAAGCTCCGATAATTTTGAAATAACTTTTTAATACAGATAATCCGTTTGCACCGACTGTTGAAGCGATTGCGCCAAAAATCCCCAATGGTGCAAAATACATTACGTATTCCGTAAACTTGAACATTATTTGCGAAACGGAATTTAGTATATCAATGACAGGTTGAGCTTTTTTGCCGACAGCAACAATTGCCAATGCAAAAAATATTGAAAATACAACAATTTGGAGTAAATTTCCTTGAGCCATTGCATCAACGATACTTGTCGGGAAAATACTCGTAACCATTTCACTGATTGACGTATGTGCTTGTGCTCCTGCCATAAGTCCGGCTTCTTGCATGTGGAGAGCATGCGGAGTATTCCCTGTGACAAAGCCGATACCGGGTTTGAATACATTCGCCATAGTAAGCCCGATTATCAAAGCTAAAGTCGTAACGATTTCAAAATATATTATTGTTTTTAAGCCGATTTTACCAAGACTTTTGACATCACCGTGACCGGCAATCCCAACAACCAGAGTCGCAAAAAGCAACGGTGCAATAATCATTTTTACCATTCGCAAAAATATGACTGCAAAAGGTTTCATTTTTACTGCGAAATCGGGGGCAAAATGTCCGATTATAACACCTAAAATCAATGCTATAAATATCAGAGCTGTAAGTTTTGAATGTTTCAATATATCACCTCGAACCTAATTGTACTACAAACATAGCTGTTCGACTAAATTCTTATAACGTTTTGTAAAGTTTTGCGTAATGTGCAAACCAACTAAACGAGGTTGAAAAAGTGATAACATTCCCTCTGTTTTGCAAAAATACGTCTGCTTTATGAATTTGCCAATTTTTCTCTTACAAGCGTTTCGATTGTATTCAAGATATCCGGATTTTCAGCCAAAAATTCTTTCGCTTTATCTCTGCCTTGACCGAGTTTTTCTTCGTTAAAACTAAACCAAGAGCCGGCTTTTTTAACAATATCAAGGTTTACGGCTACATCCAAAATGTTTCCGATTTTGCAAATACCTTTTCCGAAAATAATATCAAATTCAGCAGTTCTAAATGGAGGTGCAACTTTGTTTTTCAAAACTCTTACTCTGACGTGATTACCGACATCTCCGTCATCACCTTTAAGTCCTTCTGTACGTTTGATTTCCATACGAACAGATGCGTAATATTTCAATGCGTTACCGCCTGTAGTTGTTTCGGGATTTCCGTACATAACACCGATTTTCATACGGAGTTGATTGATGAAAATTACTGTAGTATTGGTTTTTCCGATAATACCTGTCAATTTTCTGAGAGCTTTACTCATCAAACGAGCCTGCAAGCCCATTTGTTGATCTTCCATAGAACCTTCAATTTCCGCTTTTGGAACAAGAGCTGCAACAGAGTCGACAACTACGATATCGACAGCACCGGAACGAACCAATTCTTCTGTAATATCAAGCGCTTGTTCGCCTGTATCAGGTTGAGAAATCAATAAATCGTCAAT
>CAYPDZ010000007.1:10897-28320 GCA_964409575.1 uncultured Muribaculaceae bacterium
GCTTTGTCGCCGAGTTTCATAATCGAGCCTTTGCCAAAATCTTTTTCAATCTTTTCTATTGCTAGTTTTAGAGCTTTACTTCTTTCATCGAGTGAAGATGTTTCAGTTTCTTTATCTTTTACTGCCATTGTTTAATTCCTTATATCTGTTCAAAGCCCGATACGGCTAACACTTATTCCCAAACTTGTCTTTCTTTTTTCTTATAAAAGCCAAGACCTACAGGTTTGTATGAATTCAAATCATTTTTAAGCTGATATATTTCTTTGTTAAGGTCAATAATTTTTTGCCTTAACGTTTCATTATCTGTTTTGCAACGAATGAGTTCAACTACAACTTCATCCATTCCTTCAAGTTTTTCATCAATAACTTTAGAAATTCTGTTGCTTAATTTATTTTCCATCTCTTTCAGAGAGTTAAGAATATTCATAATCGCTGACGGCTGTTTTGTGCTTGTTCTTGCAGGAAGCATTGATGCGCCTTTCATAGCCTGAACTCTCCTTAGATTTTTTACTTCATCGTAAGAAAAATAAGTTTGTCCTTTGCTGTTTTTGCGTGGCAAAATAGATGCACGTTTGCACAATTCAACAATTTCTTTGTTGTCTGTTTTTAGAATACTTCTAACCTCTTGAGGAGATAAAGTTTTTCCCTCTAGCTCTTGTTCTAATATCATTTATTTTTTATCCCTTAAAATTTCTCCACTTATATTTTATTTTATATGTGCAAAAAAAACAAATATTTTTACAATCTTGTAACATCACTTAATAAAAAGTGGTATGTAACAATGTTTTAAAAAGCCGAAACCCCTTGCTATGAAAGTTTTACCAGAAATTTTTCTTAGAAGCTAATATCTTTTGTCGCTACATATCGCCAATGCCATGGCTCAAAACCCAGTCCCTGCTCATTATTTTTAGGAAATGACATTTCAAATCCATAACTGTTCGCGTGTTTTAAAAGCCATTCATATTCTTTAGTATCGGCAAAATCTTCTTCTAAAGAATTTATATCAATTGCAAGTCCTGTGTGATGTTCTGAAAATCCCGCAGGTGCTGAGTATTTTAAACGTGCAATAAATTCTTCTTCTGATGGAGTCAAATTTTTAAATTTGCATGGAAAAATTGTTTTTTGGTATTCAATTGAGCGAAAACCTGATATAATTTCAAGTTTTATACCATCTTTTAAGGCATCTGCCTGCATTCTTTCAAAAGCTTTTGCAAGCTCTTTGTGAACCTGTTTTTTGCCGCAAACAACAAGATTTTTCTTCGCGCAGTCAGAATATTTGTAATGCGTAATTCCGCCGTAAACTATTTTTTCACCTTTATAATTACCTGATGTAATTTCTTCGATAATATTTTTTTGCATAAAACTATCTCCATTCATATTATAACCAAAAAGTGAAAAATTTTTATGTTTGTCATATTATTTGTGTATAGAGATTAATGGAGATAGAAATATGAGTTTAAACAGAATTGGGATTGATGTGGGCGGAACTAATGTGAAAATCGCTCTTGTAAATGACGACGGACAGATTGTTTATTCAAATTCCGTTCCGACACGTGCCGAAATGGGTTATGAATACACTGTAAACAACATAAAACAGGCAATTTATGAACTTTTGAAAGAAACAAAACTTGAGGCAAAAGATATTGAGGGCATGGGTTTTGGGTTCCCCGGACAAGTTGATTACAAAGCCGGAATTGTAAGAAATGCTCCAAACATTCCGGGTTGGGTAGAAATTCCTATTGCCAAAATTTTTGAAGAAGAATTTCATATCCCGACACGTGTAGATAATGACGTAAGATGCGCGGCGTTGGGTGAACTTAATTACGGTGCCGGCAAGGGTTGCGAAAATCTTATTTGTATCACTGTCGGAACAGGTATTGGCTCAGGGTTGATTATCAATGGAAAACTCGTTCGTGGTGCATCAAATGCTGCCGGCGAAATTGGTCACATCAAACTTCAAATGCATGACGGTCCGATTTGCGGATGCGGTGATACAGGTTGCATGGAAGCTTTTGCATCTGGTCCTGCAATTGTTGCAATGGCAGAGGATTATATTAAAGGCGGAAAATCAACAAAATTCCGCGAACTTGCAAACGGAACTCCGATAACTCCGTATATTGTATGCGAAGCTGCAAAAGCAGGTGACCCTGTCGCACAGAGAATTTTTGCGATAATGGGCGAATATATCGGTATTGGCATGGCAAGTGTTGTAAACTTGTTAAATCCCGAAAGAATTATTATAGGTGGCGGTGTTGCTGATGCAGGTGATTTACTTTTAAAACCGTTGGCTGAAACATTAAGAAGTCGTGCAATGAAAATCGCAGGTGAAACAGTGGAAATTGTCCACGCTCAACTCGGAAACACTGCAGGTGTAATCGGCGCAAGTTTACTTATAGAAAGCTAAATTAGTTTACGATAATATCATTTTAAAACATAGAGTTTCGATTATTGTTTGGATATTTATATTCAAACAATTTTCTTTTTTGGCTTGTTCAATTGCTTTCATATCGGCAATGAGTTTGACTTTCAAGGCTGTGTTATCAAGGTTTGCACATAGCAAATTCTCAATATAGTTTTGCATTTGTATAAAAATCTGTTCCGCATCAAATGTCTTGGTAAGCTCCAAAATTTTGTCATTGAAATCCAAAACCTCATTGCGTTCAAGTTCCAAATACCCGTCCATAATATCTTTTACATCAGAAAAATTTCTTTCTTCATCCTTCATTGACGGAACGTAAAAACTTTGAGCACGCGAAACTACAGTCGAAATCATATCAGATTTATCTTTTGTTAAGAAGATGAAAGTTGTGTTTTCAGGCGGTTCTTCAAAAGTTTTCAATAACGCATTTGCTGCATCGGCTTGAAAAACTTGTTGGTTCAACCCTTGAACATTCCCATCTTTGTCACGGTCACAAAAAATTAAAACTCTGTGATAATTAGAAGTTACGAGCAAGTCGTTTTTAATCATTCTTGCCTGTTCGATTGAAATAACAGTTTTTGATGCGTCATTAATCGGTTTGTTGTCAACTTTTGAAATTGTTAAAACCGCAGGATGTTTATTTTCTCTAATCCAATTACAATTTAAACATCCGCACTCCGGTGTGTGAGTACCTCTGCAGTTTAGCATTCTGGCGATTTCCAGTGCCAGAGAGTATTGCGCATCAATATCCGAGCCGTAAAACAAAATACAATGAGCCATTCTGCCACTTTCAACACCGGATGTAAAATATTTGATTAAAAACGGATAATTATCTAAACAAGGCATTTTCCACCTCTTTTTCCACGTCAAACGCAAGTCCGGCTTTGATACGATATTCTGCTTCTGTTAGGTTTTGTTTTAGTCTAACCAAATCTTTTAAATTTGCATTTTTAAGTTGTTGCAAAGTTAATTTAACAACATATTCGTGCATTCCGGTCATTCTGGAAAGTTCCGTTGGACTTGCTGTTTTCGCTTTTGCTTTTATAATAATCCAGCGTCTGAGCATCGTTTGCAATATCGACAAAATTTCCAAAGGATAACGTATATCAAGGAGTTTTCTGTATTCCAAAAGAGCTTTATCTTTGCGGTTTTCCATCAAAGAATCCGAAAATGCAAACAAATCTTCATTGGAGATACAAATTTCACGTACCATGGGAGCTGTAACAATATCTTTTGGATATGCAAAAAGTTTGAGCTTATCAAGTTCTTTGTCAATTTGGCGCAAATTGTTTCCGACTTGCGAAATAAGTGCAGTTATTGCGTTTTTTTCAAGTTTAATACCCTTATCTTTGGCGATTTTAGTAATTCTGCTTTCAAGTTCAGCAGTTTTATATGCCGGAATTACGGCACATTCTTTGGAGTTTTGTTTTGCCAAAAGTTTAAAGAATTTTTTGCGGCTGTCGAGTTTTTTGCCTTCATTTCGAGGAAGTTTTGCAACAAAAACAATATCAAGATTTTCGGTGTTATCTTCAATCGCTTGTTCAATTTGTTTCATCTCTTTGTCTTCAAAAGTTTTGGAAAAATAATCAAGACAATTTATAACAATCAACATTTTACCAAACATCATAGGCTGTGAGCGCAAAATAGAAATCAAATCGGGAAACTTTGGATTGTCATAGGTTTTGAAACTCATTTCGAGAAAATTTTTATCAAGTCCCTTTTTAAGTTTATTGATTTCATTTTCTATGTCAAAATCTTCTTCACCATAAAAAAAGTAAACTGCCATAATTAGGTTTTAACAAAAACAGGTTTAATAATCAAATAAAAAATAATCTTAATGCATGATTGCTTTATTTATAATTTTGCTGCTATAATGATAAAAAAGGCTGGTGAAATTATGAAAAAATTCTTAATGTCTATTGCATTGTTAATGTCGGTTCTTCCTGTTAGTGCCGTAAATTGGGAAATGGTTGATACGGATTTTCCTGATTTGAGCTTGTATGTGGATACTGATTCATTAATGTATCTCAATAATAATGAGTGTTATTATGCAATTAGGTTTAAAGAGGGTACAAAACCCGAAAAAATAGCTTATTTGAAATCAAATACGGCTACAAATTACATTGGCGTAATCAGTACTGGCGAGTATGGTGTTGATGCCTACAGGCCGCAAACTGTTTTTAGAAATGCCCATGTGTTTATGAAGCCGGTAAGTCAAAATTCTTTCTTGAGTTATGTCCATGAATACACGATGGCTTGGCAAAGCTCGGATAATTTGGCACAAACATCTCCGGAACTTAGAGAGAGCAATTTAAAACCTGTTTCGAACGTTTTGACTAACGGTTTGCGCGATTATACCATTCAAACGAGTTATGCTTTAGAAGATAATTGGGAGCCTCCAAAATCCGGTAGAAACACTCAAGCAACCATTATTTTGACAATTGGAGTTGACGGCAGTTTGCAAAATTACAAATTTGTAAAATCATCAGGTGATGAAGCTACTGACCGCTCAATTATCAGTGCTGTTGAACAATGTGTTCCGTTTATGCAGTTCCCGAGAGCTGCATCCAGTACGGAGCCGGCAAATTTTCAATTTGTGTTTGACTACAAATGGTTTAAAAAATCAGTTTACTAGAGAAAAAAGAGAACCTTCAAGGTTCTCTTTTTTTAAGTTTTACTTTTAAAGCGATATAATGATTATACAGCTTTAGTTACTTTTCCTGCTCTTAAACAAGATGTGCAAACTTTAATTTTCTTAACAGTACCGTTCATATTAACTTTAACTGTTTGTAAGTTAGGTTCTTGAGTGTGAACGATTTGTTTATGTGAGAAAGTTAATTTTGCTGCTTTAATCGGTTTTTTACCGCATATTTCACATTGTTTTGCCATAATTTATATTCCTTTTCTAGTTCGTATAACTCCATAATATATTAAAAATCGTAAAAATCAAGAACCATGTTAAAAATAGTTAAGTTGTGAGGGAAAAATATTAATTTTTTCGCAAACTCCCTTGTATAAAAAATATGCTTGTGATATATTGTTCGCAGGTTAAATTAGGGAAAAAGCATGAAAAGTTCAACTATCAGAAGATCAAATTTATCTAAGGAAAAAATGGCTGTATTGGAAGCTCTGTCTAAATATAGACACGAAGCATACAATGATTCAGTCGGAGTTTATGTAAGACCGAACAAAGAAAAAGAATTGGATTTGCTTTGGCGCAACTTTAATATTGACAAAAGATCTGACAAGTCACCTAGTGTTTATTTGACAGCGGGTTTTGTTGCAGGTGCTGTCATGATGCTTATTTTGACTGTTTTGGTAAGTTTTACGGCACGTGGCATAAATTCTGTTAAAGAAAATACGGTTGCTCCGGTCAAAAAAGAGAAATTAAGTTTCAGTTTTGTTCCATCTTCTGAAAAAGCTGATGAGGAAACTGCCGTAAATGAGGTTTATTCTGTTCAAGACGGCGATACAATGGAAGCTATTTTGATTAGATTTTACGGCTCATATAGCAAGGAAAAAGAAGCACTTGTTTTAAAAACAAACAACATGACAAATCCAAACAAGCTTTCAATCGGACAGCAGTTAACAATTCCAATGGAATAGGTTTGTGGGGAATATTTTTTCGTCATTGTGAGCATTATCTCCCATGGGAGAGGGAATTCAACACCCATAACTAAAAACTACGCAACAACTTCTTCTTTATCTTTTTCACGTTTAATAAACAAAAATTCACCTTTGTAAGATGGTGCTGAGCCGTTTTTGTCCTTACCTGCCGCAAGACTGATAATGCTGTTGAATTTCGGTGCTTCTGATGTCTGTTGAGTATTGCCAACACCTTCATTCAATGCAACGGTAATTTTACCTTCCATATTTTTGTGAATATTTTGTACTGCTTGTGTATTCAAATATTTGATAGAATTCAAAACTTCTTGATTTAGTTGAACTTGCAAACCTGAATTGTTCAATGCGATTTGTTTTGCAGTGTTTACATCAACATTGCCTTTGTACAAATCAATTCCAATATCAGTAGATTTAAAAACATTATTGACTGTGCGAACGTTATACTGATTATTTTTTTCGTTTGCACGTTTAAGAATTTCCTGCGAAACTTGTTGCAGTGTAGCTGTGTCAATTCCTAATTTGTACTGTGCATTGTAAACGCTCATTGTCATAATACTTTATCCCTTTTTTGTTTCCTTATTATATTTATCGGCTCTCATGCCCGTAAACTTTAAATTTTTCACTTTTGTTTGTAACATTTGTTAACAAATGAGCAATTTTTATACAAGTATATACTTTATATATATATGAGTTTGGATAATACTATATATGCATTGAGTAATATTAACAATTTACTCGGTGGCACACTCGGATATGTAAGAGATACGCAAAACGGTGTACCTGCAAGTTACGCCATGTCAAATGCAGGCTTGAATATCATGAACGGAGCCATTAGAAATGAAGCTTCACGCGATATTCAGCGAATGACCGGCAGTTATATGGGTTATGCGATAAACGGAATTGCAGGTTATGGCAATCCTGTCGCAAATTATCAAGGAACTGTCGGAACAATGGGTGCATTAATGCTTTCAATGCCTATGAATATTTTTAACCCTTGCATGACATCGGCACTTTATGGTTGCGGACCATACGGTGCAGGTTATTGGAACAGCGGATTTTTTGGCGGTGGATATTGCGGTAGTCCGTTTATGTTTGGCGGACCGAGTATGTTTGGGTGCAACGGATTTTTATGCTAGTACTGCATTAATCATTCAGCAAATCTAATTTTTTAGAAGCATCATCAAGAGTATTCTTGGTGGTGTTTTTGTTTAACAATATTTGCTGAACTGCCGTATTTACAGTATTATTAATCTCTTTTTGATTACGCATTGTGCGAAGGACAGGTTCGATTTTATTAAGCTGTTTTGCACTGATAACGCGAGCTTTTGACATCAAGTCATTATAATTTTTGTAGTAATCGTCATCAAGAGTTTTTTGGTTTACGGCAAGAACATTGGTCAATTTTGCCAGTTCAAGCTGATTTTCGTAGTTTGTCAAAAACAGTGCAAATTTCAAAGCTTCACCTTTATGTTTTGCACGTAAAGGAATTACAAAATTCATCAACGAAAAATCATTTTGACCTAATTTTCCGGTGAATTGAGGGGCAACATCGGTTTTTTCATAAGTTGACGGTGCATTTTCTTTAATCATGTTCAAAAAATTCGCACCGGCTTGAAAAAATACAATCTGTTCAGCCATATATTTTTCCAAAGCTTCACGGTGAGTTTGAGTAATTGTTTCTTTTGGAATTAAATCGTTTTCATAAAGCTTTTTAAAAAGTTCAAAAACTTCCACCGATTGAGGTGAATTAAGATTTTCCGCCGTCACTCCATATTTGTTCAAAATCCTCAACATTGTGTCGTTTTCGGTAATATTTGGTAGCATTGCATAAGCCTTGAGTTTTGGAGCAATCTCTGCCATCTCGTCATAAGTTGATGGAATTTTTTGCCCATTCAGCAACTCTTTGTTATAAATAGTAATTGCAGAAGTAGCATACCAAGGCAGTGAGTACAATTTACCGTTATATTTTAATGAATTTATGATGGATTTATTAAATTGTGTCGTACTTTCTTCAGGGATTTCATAGAGCGCGCCACGTTGAGCCAAAAGTGCCGTAAAATCAGGATTAAGGTTGATTAAATCAGGTGGATTGTCACTCAAAACAGATGCAAGCGTTCTTTTTTCTCCCTCAGAAAACGGAACGTCAATCCATTTTATCTTAATTTCCGGATTTTGTTTTTCAAATTCGCCAATAACATTGTTCATATACGGCGCAAAATCATTCATCTGCAAAGTCCAAAAAACAAGCTCGTCAGTATTGTTTTTGCGATGCGGAATTGTTAAAACAGAAAAAAATATAACAAGTAATATAATAACCACTTTTATTAAACGACTTTTCACTACTCACCTTTCACTTTTAACTCTTATTATGTTACAATTATACTATGAATAATTTGTTTACGGAACTGGAAAATATAAATAAACAAATACCGCTTGCAGAAATTTTGCGTCCAAAGACACTGGAAGATTTTTTGGGGCAAAGTAATGTTGTGTCACCAAACAGCCCGATACTAAACCTTTTAAAGACAAACCGATTGTTTTCATTGATTTTTTGGGGAACTCCGGGGTGTGGAAAAACAACGCTTGCAAGACTTATTGCAACAAAAACAAATGCAAATTTTATTGAGATTTCAGCCGTAACTTCGGGTGTCAAAGATATTAAAGATGCTGTAGAAAAAGCAAAAGAGGCACTGCGCGTAGGTCAAAAAACAATTTTATTTATAGATGAAATTCACCGTTACTCAAAAACTCAACAAGACGCTCTTTTACCGCATCTTGAAAACGGTACATTATTTTTAATCGGTTCGACAACCGAAAACCCGTCTTTTCAGGTTGTTCCCGCACTTTTGTCACGTTTACAGGTCATAAGACTTAATTCTATTGACGATGAAAGCATGGACAAGATTATTAAAAAAGGTTTTGCGTACCTTGCAAAAAACCACCTGCCAATGGATTGTGAAACAGGTGCGATAGATTTTATTATTAATCTTGCCAGAGGTGATGCGAGATACGCATTGAATGTTGTCGAAAACGCTTATTTTGCGAGTGATTTAAAAGGTGGCAGACACAATTTGACTGTAAAAATTATTGAAGAAATTTGCCAAAAACGTAACACCAGATATTCTCAACAAGAACATTACGATTGTGCATCGGCTTTTCAAAAGAGTTTGCGAGGCTCTGACCCTGATGCGGCAATTTATTATCTTGCAAAAATGATTTACGCGGGAGAAGACCCGAGATTTATTGCTCGTCGACTCATAACATGCGCTGCAGAGGATGTCGGAAATGCCGACCCAAACGCATTGAATGTCGCGATTAATGCTTACAAAGCAGTGGAGCTTTTAGGTTTGCCGGAGGGGAGAATTCCGCTTGCACAAGCGGTAATTTATGTTGCGCGCGCACCAAAATCCAACGAAACAGTTATGGCAATTGATGAAGCTTTAGCAGATATTGAAAGAGGGAAAGATTTTTCGCCACCGATGCACTTGAGAGATGCTCATTACAAAGATGCGAAAAAATACGGATTTGGTGAGGGTTACATATATTCGCATGCCGCACCCGATGTTGAACAACAGTTTTTGCCGGATGAGCTTGTCGGAAGAAAATACACTAATCAAACAAACTCTTAACGGAAACTTTGAAATAATCAGCAATCAATATTAATTTATCAATAGTAATATTCAATTTTGCATTTTCGACCTTGCCGATGTACGAATTGTCTAACTCAAGTTCCAACGACAATTCTTCTTGCGAAATGCCGTTTCTGTGTCTGAGATTTTTTATATTTTTGCCTAATTCTTTTTTAACATTTTTATTAATCATTATCCTATTGTGGCGATAAGTTTAACACAAATCCCACGATTGACAGTCGGGGAAAAATGGGTTATAATGTCTGTATAGTACGACTGACAATCGGGAAACGATGAAAAAAGGAGGATTTTTATATGTCAAAAAGATTATTTATATTAGGAGAGGGTAAAATGTTTGCGAAGCAAACCGAAACGGACTTATCACATAAGAGATCTTTCGCTTCGCTCAAGATGACGAGTGCCGGTCATTCTGAGCAACGCGAAGAGTTTCATAAGCTGGATTGCTTCGCCCGCTTCGCTGATGGCGGGAACTGGGCTCGCAATGACGGGAATGAAGTATTCCCTCGCCCCTTGCGGGAGAGGGTTAGGGTGAGGGGTAACGACTCTGCGATTGCGGATCGCGCTTCGCTTGTCCGCAATGACGGAAACCCACCCCAGCCCTCCCTTGTAAAGGGAGGGAGCGTTCGCAATGACGAAACGCCCTTAGTGCCTCAGTATCTTAGTGCCCTAGTGCCTTCTAAAAAAGCAGCTTTCACTCTCGCCGAGGTCTTAATAACTTTGGGCATTATCGGTGTAGTTGCGGCGATGACCATGCCGACTTTGATTGCAAATTACCAAAAAAACAGGGCAATAACCCAGTTGAAAAAAGCTTATTCCGAATTGTCACAGGCTGTAAGGCTTTCAGAGGCATACAATGGTGAAACAAAAGAATGGAATTACAATCTTAGTGCAAAAGATTTTTACGAAGCTTACTTAAAAAATTATCTTAAATCAATTCAAGAATTAAGTTACGGAGATTATAATGTCAAATACATTAATTTAGATAATTCAAATTGTGAAGAAGCTTGGTGTAATCAAGCGGAAAGTTATTATGTAATGTTGGCTGATGGTGCGGTTATTGCTGTTAGTAGTTGGATTGATAACGGTGATGATACAAAATATAAGGCAATAACAATCGATATAAACGGTAAAAAAGGTCCGAACAAAAGTGGAATTGATTATTTTGCATATACAATACAAGAGCGCGGACTTGTACCTTACGGTGTAGGTTATTATGTAGGTAGCGAAAATGCATTTGGCGCAGATAATAACGATAGGGACAAAATGACGGGAAATTCGCGTAAAAGTTGCAGTTCAACCGGTACCGGAACTTTTTGCAGTGCGCTGATTTTGCATGACAATTGGCAGATAAAATATGATTATAAATAAATTTTATGATATAATTGTTTTATGGAAAAGAAAATTAAAATCGGACTAATAGGATTAGGCACCGTTGGCTCAGGTGTATTCAAGACTTTACAGAACTTTGATTATGTTGAAGTTGTGAAAATTGCGGTGAAAAATATTAACAAACCGCGTAATATCGTAGGACTTGATAACTCAATTTTAACGGATAACCCGTATGATGTGGTTAATGACCCTGAAATTGATATTGTTGCGGAACTCGTCGGAGGGTTAGAGCCTGCGTTTGACCTAATCAAAACAGCTATAGAAAATGGCAAGCATATCGTAACTGCAAATAAAGAACTTCTTGCAAAACGCGGAGAAGAACTCTTTGAGATTGCCGAAAAAAATAATAAAGTAATTTTGTATGAAGCAGCGATTGCGGGTGGAATTCCGTTGATTATGCCTATCAAAACAATTCTTGCCGGCAACAAAATCAACAAAATTGAGGCAATCGTAAACGGTACAACAAATTACATTTTGACCAAAATGGATGTTGACGGTGCGTCTTATGAAGATGTTTTGAAAGAAGCTCAGGAACTGGGGTATGCCGAAGCTGATCCGACCGGTGATGTTGAAGGGTTTGATGCAGCATACAAAATCGCAACTCTTGCAACTATTACTTTTCATAAACGAATTAAAATCGAAAATATATATAGAGAAGGTATTACAAAAATCCGTGCTGCTGACATGAAAGCTGCAAACGATTTGGGTTATAAAATCAAACTTATTGCATCAGGAAAAATTGACGAGCAAGGTAATGCGGATGTAAGAGTTCATCCTATGCTTGTTTCTAAAAAAACAACTCTTGCACATATTGATTATGTAACTAATGCGGTTCATTTGAGCGGTCATCCTGTGGGTAGTATCACGCTTTCAGGTCCCGGAGCTGGAGAATTTCCGACTGCAAGTTCGGTTGTTGGCGATATTTTAGCGATTTGTGCAGAACTCGGTAAATCTGATTACATTTTGCCAATGATGAGATGTAAAGATGAAGAAGATGCAAGAATGATTGATATTTCGCAAACACAAAACAAGTATTACCTGTCAATCACCGCAAAAAATAACATGGGTGTAATCGGTAAAATCGGAACGATTTGCGCACAAAATAACATAAGCCTTGCAAGTATTGTTCAAAAACGCATTTCTGACGATAATACGGCTGAAATTACCGTAATTACCGAAGTTGCCTCTGAAGCTTCTATGCAAAGTGCGATAAAACTGATTGAACAAGACGGAAACAGAGTTAACAGCTTGATAAGAGTGCAGGTGTAAAACAGGCGGGAAATTTCCCGCCTGTTTTTTATCTTTCTTCTTTTGCCGGTAAATTAATGTTATGATTTTGTGCATATTTTCTTATTGCATTGGCACATCGTTGTTTGGTGCAAAGCTTGTATATATAAGAAAATCTCAAAAATTATCACAAATGAAATTGGCAGAAATTGTGGATATGAATTTTAATTATATAGGGCAAATTGAACGCGGAGAAGCAAACGTTACTATCAAAACTATGCACATTCTGGCAGATGCACTTGACGTGGAACTTAGAGATTTATTTGATTTTTCGTTTTAATTTTCCTCTCTATATGTAAAGGGATTTGCGGACGGACACGGATTGTGGTACCCTTTCCTCACGGGAGAGGATTAAGATGAGAGGGCAATTTTATTTTCTCACATAGATAAGGTTAGGTAGTTTTGTATCCTCTCCCTACGGGAGAGGGTTAGGGAGAGGGGGCAATTCTTTATTTATTTGTTACATTTGAGTCTGCGATGCACAATTTATGATATTATGATTAATATGAACAAAAATAAAAACTTATCAAGAACTTTAAGAAAAAATCAAACTCCACAAGAAGCAAAACTATGGGCACTCTTACGTAATAAAAATTTTCATAATTTAAAATTCAAAAGACAGTATCCTATTGGAGATTATATTGTAGATTTTATTTGCATTGAAAAGAAAATTATAATAGAAGTAGATGGTGGGCAACATAATATTTTAGAAAATATTGAAAAAGATAATATTCGATCAGAATATTTTTCATTAAGAAAATTTAAAGTAATCAGATTTTGGAATAATGAAATTGATAATAATATTGAGGGTGTATATCAGAAATTGGAAGAATTTTTTAATTTATGAGTGCCCCCTCACCCTAGCCCTCTCCCTACGGGAGAGGGAACAAAGTTACGTCTGGTCTTATAATCAACCTTCTCTCTATGTGGTGAGAAAATATTGCCCACAAAAATTATTTATAGTAAAATCTTCATAGAAAAGAGGATAAATTATGTACTATCAAGGATTAATAAACACATTCAAAGAATATTTGCCGGTGTCGGACAAAACTCCGGTTGTAACACTAAACGAAGGTAACACTCCGCTAATTAAATGCGAAAATTTGGCTAAAAAAATCGGAGTTGATGCCGAAATTTATTTAAAATTTGAAGGTTGCAATCCCACTGGAAGTTTTAAAGACCGCGGTATGACAATGGCTGTGTCAAAAGCTAAAGAAGCCGGTTCAGGTGCCATAATTTGTGCATCAACAGGTAACACATCTGCATCAGCCGCTGCGTATGGTGCAAAAGCAGGCATGAGAACTTTTGTTTTAATCCCTGACGGTTACATCGCTCTTGGCAAACTTTCTCAAGCTATGATGTATGGGGCAGAAATTATTGCAATTCAAGGGAATTTTGATGAAGCTCTTGAAATGGTCAGAAAAATTTCCGATAATTACCCGATTACGCTTGTAAATTCTGTAAATCCATACAGAATTGAAGGTCAAAAAACAGGTGCTTTTGAAATTTGCAACGCACTTGGACAAGCTCCGGATTACCACTTTATCCCTGTTGGAAATGCAGGAAACATAACTGCTTATTGGAAAGGCTATAAAGAATTCCATGCTTTGGGCAAAATCTCTGCACTTCCAAAAATGATGGGATTTGAAGCAGAAGGTGCTGCAGCAATTGTAAAAGGCGAAAGAATTTATAAACCCGAAACTCTCGCAACTGCAATTCGTATCGGAAACCCTGCAAGTTGGAAGTTTGCGGAAGCTGCACGTGATGAAAGCAATGGCATTATTAATTTTGTAACCGATGATGAAATCGTAAATGCTTACAAGCTTATCGCATCGTGTGAAGGTGTATTTGCCGAACCGGCAAGTGCAGCATCTGTCGCAGGTTTGATTAAGGTTAAAGACCAAATAAAAGAAGGCTCAAAAATTGTTTGTATTTTGACAGGAAATGGCTTGAAAGACCCTGATAATGCGATTAAATTTGCAAATTCGGATATCAAAAAGACATCTGCCGATATGACAGAAATTTTGAGAGTAATGAATATTTAAATTGATATTTTAATAAATTGCCAATTAGTATTGCATGAACTATAATATAGCTATGAAAAAGTTCGATTTTTTCAGGCAGTTTAGGGATGCTGTATTAATTATTAATAAAAAAAACGAAGTTGTGTACCGAAATCATACTTTTAAAAGATGGTTTAAAGATTTTTCGAATTTGAAAAAGTTTTCGCACAACTCGAGTTTTGATATATGTCCGCTCAATTCTGAAAACCTCGAAATCTATTCTCCCATCTACCATGCAGTCTTTTCAAAAGAAGATTTTTTTGCACGGATTTCTTACCAATCGGATTTGAATAGAATTTATTATTACGATTTGCAAGCTGTTAAAAAAGGAAATTACACAATAATTTTCTTTACTGATGTCAGTGCACAAAGCAAATTGAATGATGCGAACAAGCAAAATAAAAAACTTCAAGAAAAATATGATAAACTCCTTGAAGAAAATAAGGATTTGCAAAATATTAAACAAAAAGCACAGAGTCAGGCTATCAAAATCGCACTTATCAATAAGGTTTCTAACAATATCAGAGAAAGTTTGGAGTTGTCACAAATTATACAATCTGCGCTCAAAGAGCTTGCGATAATGTTTGGGGCGTATAAGGCATATTATGCCAAAGCTGATGGTGAGAATTTTACAATTGAGGAAGTTTACGGCAATAAAAAAACAAATTCACAAATCCATTTTGATGAAAAAACTGTGAAAACTATTGAAACAAAAGAGATTGCGGTATCAAATGTGTTAATGGAATATATTGGTGCAAAACCCTTTAAACAGCCTGTTATGCGAATAATTGTTCCTGTTCATCATACTCAAAACCTAAAAGGGGTAATAGTTTTGCTATGTTACCAAAAACGTGAACTGACAGAAGAAATAGAAATTCTTGAAGCAATTTCGACACAATTGGCAAACGCGATTACGACTGCCGAACTTTATCAAAAAAATATTCAGACGATTAAAGAGTTGAAAGAAACTCAAATTCAGTTGATAAATTCCGAAAAAATGGCATCTTTAGGTCAGCTTGTGGCAGGTGTTGCTCACGAAATTAATACGCCGGTTGCTTCCATAAAATCAAATAACGGAATTGTTGCAAAGTTGCTTGGCTCAATAGATGACGCCGAATTGAAAGAGATGTTGACGGATATTAATGATGTCGATAAAGAGGCTGTAAATCGGATAAGTAATATTGTTACATCTTTGAAAAAGTTTGTTCGGCTTGATGAGGCAGAACAACAAGAAGCTGATATAAACAGAGAGCTGGATTTGACGTTGGATTTAATTAGGCATGAAACAAAAAACAGAATTGAAATAATTAAAAATTACGGCGAAATCCCGATGGTGAAATGCTTTCCGAACATGCTCAATCAGGTTTTTATGAACATATTGGTCAACGCATGTCAGGCGATTGAGGGTGTGGGAACTATTACAATCACAACGGAATTTGTCGATAATAACCTCGTTGTCAAGATAAAAGATACAGGAAAAGGAATACCCCAAAACCAGCTCGACAAGATATTTTCAGCAGGTTTTACAACTAAGAGTTCGGGTGTTGGTACGGGGCTTGGTTTGGCTATTTGTACAAAGATTGTTGAAAAGCATAAGGGCAAAATTACTGTAAATAGTGAGATTGGCATGGGTAGCGAGTTTATTATTACTATCTGTAGTGAGTAATAATTGTGAATTTTTGTTAAAAATTTTGCCTTATTATTATTGAAAGAGCTCAAATTTTAAAAAAACAAACAACAAGTTTTTTACAAAATTTGCTCTAATTAAAGACAAAAGATAAAAAATATGTTATATTAGAATTATAAAGTGTTAGTTTTACCCTTAAAAATAACTGCACGAAAAAATGGAATGTTAAAAAAAATTAACAAAAGTAGGTAAAAAAGGCAATATTTTATTCACAAAATTTTTTATAAATAAGTGTAGTGGAATATAATATTGTGTGTCGGAGGAAAATTAATGACAATTAGTGTGAACAGCAAGAAAAAACAAGTTAAAAAATCATTTGATGAATTATTGGTAGACTTGAAAACAAGTAATTCTGAAAAAGTGAGATATAACGCAGCTCGTGTTCTTGGTGAAATGGGCGACAGCAAGGCTGTTGAACCGTTGATTGATGTACTAAAGTACGACAAAAACGGTTCTGTAAGATTATATGCAGCTCGTGCTCTCGGCGAATTGGGCGACAGCAAGGCGACAGTTCATTTGATTGAATCTTTGCGTGAAGACAGAAACGTTGACGTTAGAGTCCGTGCAGCTCGCGCATTAGGTCGTTTGGGCGGTGAGATTGTTGTTGAGCCTTTGGTAGAAGCTTTGAATGATGAAAACCCTCAAGTTTGCATTACTGCAACAGATGCATTGATTGAAATCGGTGATGTTGCTACAGATGCTTTGATGGAATCTTTGGATCACGAAAAAGTTAATGTAAGATGCGATGCAACCCGTGCTTTGGGTGAAATCGGCAACAAAAAAGCTGTTGATAAAGTTATTAATATGTTGTATGACGAATGGGTTAACGTTAGAATTTATGCAGTAACTTCATTGGGCAAATTGAATGATATAAAAGCTGTTCCTGCATTGATTGATGTTATGAAAAACCGTTCAGAAAACGAATTGGTAAGAGCCGGTGCAGCAGCAGCATTGGGTGTTCTCAGAGATCAAAGAGCATTGTTACCATTAAGAGAATTGATTATGGAAGCTGAAGAACTTGGTGAACTTGAAGACACGGCATTGAAATCATTCAAGAAAATCATGGCAGCAAATTGGCAATCAATTCCTGGTGCTACAGCTCAGAAAAAACCCGCTAATGTGATGTAGGCAAGCAGAGGTTTGTGCATGAAAGTGTGCGAACAAGCAAAAGCGTTTTCTGCTTTGATTGTAAGCGGTACCGTTTTATGTGAGGCACAGTAAAATTAGAATTTAAAAACAAAAAGGATTTAAAAACCGACCTCAATTTGGGGTCGGTTTTTGGTTTTAAAGTTGGTATTGTGTAA
>CAYPDZ010000008.1:0-3974 GCA_964409575.1 uncultured Muribaculaceae bacterium
TTGTAAAATTTACAATGGTAAATCAGCCCTCACCCTAACCCTGTCTTGAATTTGCTCCACGCTCACAGAGTTTCGCATTTGTGGCTTCGCCACAGCTTGCTCAATCTGCTCGCTATCCGGACTCGCTTTGCTCCGTCCGTCCGCAAATTCGCTCTCCCATAGGAGAGGGAACTATTCTTCCTCCCCTATGGGGGAGGATTGAGGTGGGGGCTATTTCATTTGCGATAGCAAACTGTAACGAACTTACCGTCTTATCGTCCTAACGTCTTATCGACTTCAAAAAAGCTAGATTGCCACGCTAACGCTCGCAATGACGGGAACGGGGCTCGCAATGCCTAAATGAACAAAAATATTCTTACTTCGTTATATTGATAATACAGAAAAAACTGTTATAATAATATTATGAAAAAACTTTTAATTATAATCGGAATACTATTAAGTGTGAATACCGTGCAGAGTGCGGAGCTTGAGAACGTACAACTTGAGATGAGAGATTACGATACTGTAGAAATCCCGGCGGGAACTTTCATCCCAGTTATGAACACGCAAGAAATCTCAACTCAATATTGTTCGGAAGGCTATAAGGTTAAATTTATCGTTACAACAGATTTGTTTATGTATGACACCATAATAATTCCGAAAGATACGGAAATTTACGGTTACATTGAAAAAATTAATGACCCTGTTATAGGCACAAACGCTTCTATGAAAATTCGTGTTTCAAAAATAGTTTGTGAAGATGGTTGTGAAATCCCTATAAAAGGGTATTTATATAACGCAAACAATAACATTTTCGGCGGAGGAATATCAGAACCCGTAAAATATACAAAAATGTCACACCGTCAAAGCAGATTTCACTATACAACACTTCAAATAAAGCCTGTATATGAACGAAAAATGGGGACGCACACAACTATTGAAACCGGCTCTAACGAAATCGTGGTTTTGACCGCACCGGCACAAATAATCCATACACCTTAACAAATTGACTTTATTTTTGTAGTGTAATAAAATATATTAAACGTAGGAGGTTAAATTATGAAAAAAATATTACTAGGAACAGTTATTTTACTCGGAACGGCAGCAATTGCGGCACCAAATTTTGATTATTCACAAAACGGAACTACTCCAACTTTCAACCAAGAAAGCTATAACCTTCCTACACAAACAGTCAGTGCAAATCACACACTTAAAGGCAGTGTAGTTACGGTACCGGCAGGACAAAGTGTTTCGGCAGTCGTAACCACTCCAATCAGCTCTGCTGACATGGTTGCTGGTCAAAGTGTATCTGTAGCTTTAGGCTCTGATTTTTATTACAACGGCAACTTAATCGCACCGGCAGGAAGTTCTGTAACCGGTACGGCAATAGAAGTTTCCAAAGCGAAACACGGAAGTCTTAACGGAAAGTTGCTTTTGAGATTTACTCAAATAACAACACCGTACGGAATACAAATTCCGATTTCTGCCGTAGTTAAAACCACCGATAACACGGGTGTTTTAATCGGCGGTACAAAAGCAGATGTTGCTAAAAACTACGGCAAAGATGTTGCTGTAGGCGCTGGTGCAGGTGCATTGGCAGGAGTAGTAATTTCACCTCTTGCCGGCGGAAATATTGGTAAAGGTACAGCACTTGCAACTGCTGTTGGTGCAGGCGGCGGTGTTGTAAAATCAATATGGGATAAAGGAAATGATGTTGTAATTCCGGCAAATTCGGCAATTCAACTCGTTTTGACACAGCCCATTACGGTTAACCCCGCAATTTACAACAATTATTAGTAAGTCGGGTAATAATTTTATTTTTGGTTTAAAATAAAATTACTTCATATCAGACATTGGGGAAAGAAAATGTCCTTATTAGACAAATATACAGATATCATAGAAGAAGAACAGTATACAGGCTATACGACACCGGCTGTTTTGAAAAACGATGAAGATTTAACGTTTCAAAAAGCGGTTGTCGCATCTACTGCCGTACATATTACATTACCCGCTCTAATCGGATTGATTAGCCTTATTTTGGCACTTTTGGGAATAACTTTCACGCTTTTTGAAAGACCAAAACCAAAAATGAACGATATTGAATTTGTGCTTGTTGATAAAGAAGATACACCAATAAATAAAAATACGCCGTATCGTTCTGATAGAAATTCTCGTGCAGGCGGACATCATGACCCGACAAGAAAAGTTTCGATGCCATCACCTGCACCGGGTGCGCCGACAAAAGCGGCTCAACCTGCAAAACAACCGGCTAAGCAAAATCCTGTACAAAAAATGGTACAACAAGCTGTACAGCATCAACCTAAACCGGTACCAAAAGCTGCTCAGGCACCTCAACCTGTTCAAAAACCGCAACAGGCAAAACCGGCACCTCCAACGGCACGTCCGTCAATCAAACCACCTACAACTCCTAAACCTGCGGTAAAACCATCTTCACCGTTTACCGTACCGGTACCCAAAGGTGGAACAGGCACGGGTAGATATACAACAGGACCAGTCAGCGGTTCGGGAACATCTGCAAAAGGCGGAAGTTCAGCTTCTCAAGGCGGAACAGGTAAATATACACCGGGACCGTCACTCGCTCCAACAGGCGGCTCGGGTACAAAACTTGCAAAAGGAACTGGTGGAGGCGGAACCGGCGGTATTGGCAACCCCGGACCCGGAAATCCAAACGGCAGACCCGGAATTGATGCAATTAGAGAGCCCGATTTTGGACCTTACATGAGAGATTTGCAAAAACGCATAAAAATGAACTGGGATCCACCAAAAGGCAACGAAAGCAAACGCGTAGTGTTACTTTTCAAAATTGCAAAAGATGGGAGATTGCTCTCTTGCAGCGTGTTTAAGTCGTCAGGACTCCCAAATGCCGACAAAGCTGCAATTAATGCAGTTCAGGCAACAGCACCTTTCAGACCGTTACCTGCGGAATTCAAAGGACAAAATATAGATATTCAATTTACGTTTGACTACAACGTATTTGGAGCATCGGGATATAATTAAACACCTATAAAGCAAAACAATAAAAACATGAACCGTTAAAAAGCGGTTTGAAAACAATCGTAAGCTACATTAAAAGAAGAGGATAAAAATTATGGAACTATTATGGAACTCAATCGCAATGGACTGGCCGGTATTATTACCGATTTTAATCTGTTCAATTCTGGTACTAGCTGTTGTCATTAACAGATTTTCTTATTACAAGAAAAACAAAAGAGATACTGTATTATTCATAAGACGAATAAAAAGTGAACTCGACAAAAACAATATTGACGGCGCAAGAAATATAGCTATCCAATGCGGCGGTGTAATCGGTGAAGTCACCGAAGAAGCAGTGAGAATTTTTGAAGAACAAAAGAGCGGATTTTCACGTTCATTCGATATTTCTGCAGCATTGGCTTCAAGAAAATTGGAAAATCATTTGACAGTTCTCGGTACTATCGGTGGTGTCGCTCCATTTTTAGGTTTGTTTGGTACAGTTGTCAGAATTTTGTTTACTTTCCAAGATTTGGCAGCACAAGGCAACCAATCGGCAGCCGTTGCATCAGGTATTGCATCAGCATTGATTGCTACAGCATTCGGTCTTGGTGTTGCAATCGTTGCCGTAATTTTCTACAACTCATTCCAATCTATCGTAAAACGTTACGAAGATGATTTCCAATTAATTAAATTGGTATTCTTAAGCCTTGTAGACTCTAACGACGAATCAACAACTCCGAGCAATACAAATATATCATTATAAAGTAAATAAGTGAATAGGAGAATAAGTGAATAAGTCTATATAGCTAAGTTATTCACATGTTCGTTTGCTCATACACTTAAAAAGGATACAAAAATGGCAATGAAAACCAACAAGGGCAAAGAAGCTCTTTTCACAGAAATTAATATAACTCCGTTGACAGATATTTTTCTTGTTCTGTTAATTATTATGATGGTTGTCGCACCGACATTTCAATCAAACGACACATCCATTACAATGC
>CAYPDZ010000008.1:4074-28218 GCA_964409575.1 uncultured Muribaculaceae bacterium
ATTATGATGGTTGTCGCACCGACATTTCAATCAAACGACACATCCATTACAATGCCTGAAATTAACAGCGGAATGACCATAGAACAGAAAAATGCAACCGTATCAGTAACAAAAGACGGCGAAATGTACCTTAACGGCAATCCTGTTACGGAAGACAATTTGGTGGCAGAACTTATTACACTGAAAGAGCAACTTGAAAAACCTGAACTTGTTGTGAAAGCCGACGAAAAAGTTAAAAGTGCAAAAATTATGGAAATAATGAATTCAGCACAAGAAGCTGAGTATAAAAAACTTATCGTTGCAGGCGAACCATTGAGCAAAAAAGAACAAAAAGAACTAAAAAATAAAACACCTGAGCAAATTGGTGGTTAAGAGGTATAAATGAGCAGAAACAGAGATACTTTCAACGAAATAAACATAACACCTTTAACAGATATCTTTTTAGTTCTGTTAATCATTATGATGGTAATAGCTCCGATGCTTGACCAGCAAGGGTTAAACCTTACCGTACCGGAAAATGTTGCAGAGGAACAGGTTAAAAATAAAGAAACTAAAATTATGACAATCATGGTTGATGAGGGAGATAATTATTATTTTGAAGGTCAGATGATTTCTGTCGATAGCCTTGAAAAAACAATAAAATCACAACTAAAAGATTATCCCGACGGACTTTTGATTAAAACTGATGCAAATTCTTCACACGGTGCGATGGTCAAAGTCATGGACAGTGCAAGAAATTCCGGCGTAACAAGTATTTCTGTTGACCAAATCTAGTCGTTCCAGATCGAATTCCCGTCAGCAACGTCAAAAAATTTTTTCATCCTATCTGCCACCGTATCATCTTGAAAAACTGTATTTAATTTAGGCACAACAGGTTTAGCCAATGCATCCAGTTTGTTCACACTATTTTTAATTGTTTCAAAATTTACAGTATCACCCATAATATCTCTCTCTGTATTAATAAAAACTTCAAGCAACAGACAATTTCAGAAAACGACGTTTTATTTACAATTCTTAAAGCAATATCATAATTTTTGAGTTATAATAGAGGCAAAATCTTATACAGTAAAAGAGAGGTGCTAATGAAAAAAAATCAATCTGCAGGAATGTACATAGTTTTAGGTATAGTGATACTTGCTTTTGCGTCATCGTTTATAATGTCAAGTCCGATAACCAAAACGGAAGAAATTTCTTACTCAAACTTTTTGGAAAGACTTGATAATGGAGAGTTTAGCAAAATACAAAAAGCAGACGATTTTTTGATAGCAATACCTAAAAACCAACCGGAAACCAAACAGGCAGTGACTCCGACTGTTGATAACCCTTTCGGAATTCCTCAAATACAGGCTCCGGCATTAAGATACAAAGTTTTAACACCAGCTTATGACCCTGAATTAATGAAAAGATTAGACAATTCCGGCTCTGATATTCAGGTTACAAGAGAAACTGACCCGTCAAAAGCCTTGGGCAGTGCGCTGAGTTTCTTATTATTGCCGATTTTATTCTTGGCATTCTTTGCAATTTTGGCAAAAACTATTCAAGCAGGCGGCTCACAAGCAATGTCATTTGGCAAAAGCAAAGCCAAAATGCTTCTTGACAGCAAGGTAAAAACAACATTCAAAGATGTCGCAGGTATTGATGAAGAAAAGAAAGAACTTGAGGAAATTGTCGATTTCTTGAAAAACGGCGACAAATACATAAAATTGGGTGCAAAAATTCCAAAAGGCGTACTTCTTGTAGGTCCTCCGGGGACAGGTAAAACCTTGATGGCGAAAGCAGTTGCAGGCGAAGCAGGCGTTCCGTTCTTCTCAATCAGCGGTTCTGATTTTGTTGAAATGTTCGTTGGTGTCGGTGCAAGCCGTGTAAGAGATTTGTTTGAACAAGCTAAAAAACACCAGCCTTGCATTATATTTATCGATGAAATTGATGCAGTCGGTCGTCAACGTGGTGCCGGTATGGGTGGCGGACACGACGAACGTGAACAAACCTTAAACCAATTATTGGTTGAAATGGACGGTTTTGACGAAAATACAAATATTATCGTAATTGCCGCAACAAACAGACCGGATATTTTGGATAATGCTTTATTAAGACCGGGACGTTTTGACAGACAAATTTACATCAACGCACCTGATGTTAGAGGCAGAGAACAGATTTTGAAAGTTCATGCCAAAAACAAAAAACTGGATGAAGCTGTTGATTTAAAAACACTTGCAAAACGTACTCCAGGATTTACCGGTGCGGATTTGCAAAACTTGCTGAACGAAGCTGCCTTGCTCGCCGCAAGACACAATAAAGAATTGATTTCAATGGACGACATTGACAACTCTATCGACAGAGTTATTGCAGGTATTGAAAAGAAAAGCAAAGTGATGACTGATGAGGATAAAGAATTAACATCATATCATGAAGTCGGTCACGCACTATTGGCAAAACTTTTGAAAGATGCAGATGAACTTCACAAAGTTTCAATTATCCCGCGCGGATACGCACTCGGTGTAACATGGACAAAACCAAAAGATGAAAAAGTTCATACAAACAAAGCTAAATTGCTCGCACAAATCACCGTATCACTTGGCGGACGTGCAGCAGAGGAAATTATCTACGGCAAAGACCGTGTTTCTACAGGTGCATCTCAAGATTTGATTAACGTAACAAATATTGCGAGAAAAATGGTTACAGCTTGGGGTATGTCCGATAAACTCGGTAATATGGCTTATGGCAAAAATCAAGAAAACGTATTTATGGGCAGAGATTTCGGGCACCAAAGAGATTACTCGGAACAGGTGGCTTTTGAAATTGATGAGGAAATGAAACGTATAGTTGACGAAAAATACGAAGAAGCAAAAAAATTGTTAAGTGAAAACCGTGACATGCTTGAAGCTATTGCCAGAGAACTCCTCGATAAAGAAACTATCGAAGCCAAAGAGTTTGAAGAAATAATGGAAAGAGTACGCGAAGCATCTTAATACGGAAACATTTTTCTAATATGCCACGAAGCTGTACCAATTAAAAAACTTGCAGAAGAACAAAACTGTACAGCAGGTAATTTAGGTACAAAATTAGTAAACGATTACGTAAAAGAACATTCAAAATAAATAACCGCCCTCGTCATTCTAAATTTATTTCAGAATCTCAAATGAGATGCTGAAACAAGTTCAGCATGACGGTTTGTTTCTGCAATGGTTTTTTACCATTTTGTCACAAAACCTCGCCCTCAACTCGCAATCCGCTACACAATATTCGAATACGACATGAAATAATCAGTTATTATATTCACAAGCATAGGCAAAATCCAAACCATAATCGCCGCACCCAAAACGGGTTTGAACAAGAAACTTAACTGGAAAACATTTACTTGCGGAGCAGTTTTTGAAATTACACCCAAAATAATATCCTGTCCCAATGTCGCAAGCAATATCGGAGATGCTATTTGCAACCCCATGTACAAAACATTTGATGACATTTTGACAACATAATCTAGGTCTACAAGTTCCGCCAACGGTACAAAAGTCCCGTCTAAAGGAAATACTTCAAAACTATGAATTAAAGCCGTCAAAAGCCAATAAACACCGCCTAACTGCATAAAAATTATTAATCCTAGAAACGAAAACAATTTTCCAACAATAGACACTTGCGACGATGTTGTCGGGTCTAAAACCATAGCAGAAGAAAGCCCCATTTGCATATTTACCATATCACCGCCGGCATCAATCGCCAACAAAATAAGTTGAGCAACATAACCAAGCATTGCTCCGACAACCATATTCAAAAGCAGTGACAGAATGAATGAATTTTCAATAATTGTGACTTCAGGCTTTACTACACATGTCAATACAATTGTTAAAAGCAATGCAAGTGCAATTTTTACCATGCCTGGAATTTCTTTTCTGTTAAACACGGGTGCCATTCTAAAAAATCCCAAAAGCCTTGCAAATATAAAAATTCCGCCGGCAAGATAGGCGTTCATCATCGGAAAAGTTTTCATCAATTCTGAAATAATTTGCTCCATCTAACGCCCCAATATCTTGTTAGTTTCTACAAAATCAGGTTTTGGCATAGGAGTTTGCGGACTCGGAATATATTTTGTTTTCTGTTGTTGATCAATAAAAGGAACTTTTCCGGGATTTTTCATAATTTCATTAATCGTAGACTGATTATTAAATTTATCAGTCATTTCGTGTTCAAACGGAGAAGTATATTTATAATAATCGGCAGGCAAAACATAGGAGTCGTTTTTTGATACAAGATTAAATGCCATTGACATACCGTCAATAACAAAACCTTTCAAAAGGTTTAAAAAACCGATACCGCCTATGATAATTACAAGAAATACACCCAAAATTTTTGGAGCAGCCGCAATAGTTTGTTCTTGAACCTGAGTTACAGCCTGCAAAATACCGACAACAAGCCCGATACCTGCTGCCACCAATACACAAGGCATGGATATAGAAAGCATCAATAAAAATCCTTTTGCTAAATATTCAATTAAAACTTCCATTTTTTATCCTCTCTTTTTTCCTCTGCCCTTTAGGGGCATGGGGGTGTTAATTATAACTCGTTACCAAACCTTGAACTATCAGTGCCCAACCATCTACTGCAATAAATATCAACAGCTTGAACGGCATTGAAATAATTGTCGGTGACAACATGAACATACCTAATGCCAACAAGATATTTGCAACTACAAGGTCAAGAACAATAAACGGTACAAATATAATAAATCCGATTTCAAATGAAGTTTTTAGTTCACTCATAATGAATGCCGGTGCAATTTGCCAAACAGTAAGTTCTTCCGGACTTGTAGGCGCATCACCTTTTGACATTTGTACAAAAAACGCAATATCGCCTTCTCTCGTTTGTTTTAGCATAAATTCTTTTAAAGGTTTTGACCCTTCATTTATCGCCTCAACAATATTTTGATTTTTCTGATAAGGAACAGACCCCATCTCATACATTTTTTGGAAAGTTCCACCCATTGTATAAAACGTCAAAATCATCGCAAGTCCGACAATTACAATTGATGGCGGAACTTGTTGTGTACCCATTGCAGTTTTAAGCATTGAAAACACAATGACAAATCTCAAAAAACTTGTCATACAACAAAATACCAACGGTAACAGTGAGAAAACCGTCATAACTATCAGCATTTGCAATATTGGGTTCATATCCTTAACTATTGTATCCATTATTATTCCTTCTAATTTTGTTATCCTGAATTCAGGATTTTTTAGATATTATTTACAATATTTTTAAAAACTTTCTTTGAGCCGTTTGCCCTTTGAAAATTCACAATTGACGGCAATTCTTCAACCGGAACGGCAGGAGTTTCATTTACACCCAGTTTTGAGATTAGAGAAGTTCTTTCAGCATCCGATGCGATTAAAAACTTCTCTTTGCCGGCTCTTACAACATAAAGATTTTTACGCGGAGCAAGACTTATGCAATCCTCAACATTCAAAAACTGTGATTTTGAAACGGAATTGCAAGAGCATTTTTTATAAACAAGTACAGCAAGAAAAATTATCCCAATCATTGCTGTTGTATAAACTATAAAATTTACAAGATATGTGCTCATATTTTTACCCTCCTCAAAATTTAGATGTCTTCGTCTTCCAATTCAAAGTCGCTGTAGTCAAATTCATCTTCTTCCGATGTTTGTTGCGGCTGTTCTTGTGGAATTTCCTCTACAACATTATTATTATTCTCAACAAGAACATCTCCTTCAAAACTTTCATTTTGTGTTTGTGCTGCACCTTGTGCACCTTTTGCAATAACTTCATCAATTTTAACACCGTATCTGTCGTTCACAATAACCAATTCACCACGTGCAATAGGTTTATCCTCAACGCTCAACGTTACTTTATTATCATAAATGGAAGTTAAATCAACAACCAATCCTTCCTCAATTTTTTTGAGTTCGCCAAGAGTAATTTTTACAGTATCAAACCGTGCACTCATTTCAACCTCAATACTGTCCCAAAGGTTAGTGTTTTCAGCCATTTCTTCCTCTCCTCCGTCATTATCATAAGGCAATACAAGCCCGAGATTTGGATTTAGATTAATCTCTTTTTCGTAATCCTCAAGCTGTAATACCATGTGGTTTGTATTTGTGTTGTCTAAAACAACTATATCGTCAATATCAATATTTTTTAAATCAATAAGTTTAAGTCTTGTTGTCCCGATTTTAATGGAACCGTCAAGTGTACTTGATGAAAAGTCAGCATAATCAAATTTATTTTCAGAACTTGTTACAACATCAGGTTTTAAAAGAATATCGGGCAATGTAACAATAAACTTTCCGCAAGTATCTTTATCCACATCTTTAATCAAAAAAGTCAAATGGACAACATCAAAATTTGTTCGTTTTAAAGTTGGTGGAGCCGGTACAAGAAGCTTTGACACAGAATTGTACATATAATCGTTGAATGCTGTAATAATCTTTGCTTCCAAATCCGTCAATCTGTTTAGGTTAAATTTTCTCTCAGCTCTGCCCAAAACTCTTTCCAAAATGAGTCCGACAGCTTTTTCAGATGAGCGAAAAAACATATCATGCACCTTGTCAATCATAACTTTGGTTACAAAATACGCATCCTTATCCATCAATGTATTAATATTTTTACTTATTCCCAAGAGAATAAACTGAAATCCGGGGAGAAAAAATTCATCGCACGCAGCCTGAACGATTGGCGGGTATTCTCTTGAAAACCAGTTATACTGCGTGTATAGCTCTTTATAATCCAATGTATTGACTTTTTCTGTTGTCATAACTATCCCTTAAGTCCGGTATTCCCCACAAATACAATATAATAATACCACCGACTTCACATCAATCATTTAATGGATATTTGGAGAAAATCAAGAAGAATATTTTATAATTCCAAATTATTATTTTTTTTAATTACAATAATCTGCACTTAATAATTATTGTTCTCTACGCTATTGTGGCAACTGTATATTTAAAATTATTATTACTATAATTCGGGTGAGGGTGTGCAATACAAAAGAGGCCATCTTAGATAGCCTCTTTTTTGTGTGTAATTGTAATTTATTTTTCATCCAATGCATCAACACCTGGGAGAACTTTACCTTCAATGAATTCAAGAGAAGCTCCGCCACCTGTTGAAACATGAGTGAAATCTTCAGCTTTGAAAAACTTCTTAGCTGCTGAAACTGAATCACCGCCGCCGATAACAGAAACTGCGCCATTTTTAGTAGCTTCAACAACAGCTTCCAATACAGCTTTTGTACCTTCTGCAAATTTAGGATTTTCAAAAGCACCAACAGGACCATTCATCAAGATAGTTTTTGAAGCTTTCAAAACCTCAGCAAATGCTTTTCTTGAGTCTGGACCTGCATCAACACCTTCAAATCCGTCAGGAATTTCATCAATTTTAACAAATTTGTTAGTACCGTTGCCTGAAAAATCATCAGTTACAAGAACATCAGTTGCCATAACAAGTTTAACACCTTTTTCAGATGCTTTCTTTTCGATAGCTCTAGCAACTTCAAGCTGGTCATCTTCACAGATTGAGTTACCGATTTTACCGCCGTTAGCTTTTACAAATGTATAAGCCATGCCGCCACCGATAATCATATTGTCAACTTTGTCTAACAAGTTTTCCAAAACACCGATTTTAGAAGAAACTTTAGCACCGCCAACAACCGCAGTGAAAGGTCTTACAGGATTATCAAGAGCTTGTGACAAGCATCTGATTTCTTTTTCCATCAACAAACCTGCAACAGCCGGTTTTACAAGATGCGCAACTTTAGCAGTTGAAGTATGTTTTCTGTGAGCTGCACCAAATGCATCGTTTACATAGAAATCACCAAGTTTAGCAAGTTCTTGAGCAAAAGTCATATCGTCATCTTTTGCTTCTTCTGCTTTGTAGTAACGAATGTTTTCCAATAACGCAACTTGACCGTCTTTCAAAGCTTCTAATTCTTTATCAGCGCCTTCGCCTACAGGTGATTTTACGAATAAAACATCTTCACCCAAAACTTTAGAAATGTGTTTTGCTACAGGTTCTAATGTAAATTCAGGGTTCCATTCACCTTTTGGTCTGCCTAAGTGAGCCATAAGAATAATTTTAGCTCCTTTTTCTTGTAATGCACGAACTGTCGGTACGATAGCTTGAATTCTTGTATCGTCAGTAACATTTTTGTCCGCATCCAAAGGTACATTAACATCAACTCTGACAAGAGCGCGTTTGCCTCTAACATCACCTAAGTCATTAATAGATTTTTTCATGTTTTCTCTCCTTATCTAATTTCATCATTGTGAATTATAAAGTAATTTTACCCTCACCCGAATTTCTAACTTTCACCTCAGTTCAAGTTGAAATTTCCCTCTCGCAAAACAATATTCAATTGTTTTGCTCGGCAGAGTCCTCTCCCAAAGGTAGAGGGGACATTTTTATTATATTAAGAACAAAAAACAATTGCAATAAAAAAGGCGGAGGTTTTGACCTCCGCCAAATTTTTTTAGATATACCTAGGCAAGATTTACATCATTCATTGAAGCCATAATAAGCATTGCCTCATCTTTATTAACTGGTCCAAATCCCGGAATGTTAATATCTGAATTCTCTTTAAAGTATTCATCAAAATCCATCTTTAAGTCTTTCAAAACTTTTTGCATACTATCAATAAAATTTTTACGTTGTTCTGAATTTTCAGCTACTTTTGTAATTTCAGGACGGATTGTAGGATTAGGTTTCTGCGCATTTGTAGAATGTGCTTTTCCCGTATTTTTAGCAACCGGTTGTGCTTGTTGAGCGGGTTCCGGTTGTGTTTGTTGACCGGTTTCAGCTGTGAGCTTACCTTTTTCTGCATTTATGTCTTGTACTGTTTCTCCTGATTTAGGAGGATTTGGAACATCTGTACCACCTTCAATAGGTGCCGCCCCTCCGGTCCATGCATTGGCTCCGGCAATATCTCTGGCATTTTCAATCTGTTGGAGAGCGTTCGTTTTCCATTGCTCCAAAAGCATTTGATAATTGAAAAATCCTTCTCGTTTTTTACCGCAAGTCTTTGGATCCGGCATCGGTTCAAAAGCTACAACAGCATCAGGAAAATCATGTTGCAATTGCATATATGCTCTTTTAATATCATTTGCGACACTTGACGTCAGACGCATTGCATCGTTTTTATCATTACCGCCAAAATTTTCAAAATTAGCAATGTCATTTCCGTACAAATTGAAATTTGTATCGGATTGGACTGTAGTACCAACACCCTGAGTATTTACATTTGTTTGAATAATAGCATTCTGTTGCGCATTAAATTGTTGAACTCCGCCAGAATTTCCATCCTGTCTTTGAACATAACCTGCTTCTGAATTTGCACCAACGCCATTAACATTTCCTGTCATAAACTTTTCTCCTTTTGTTTTGTATGTAACACTTCGACAAAATGAGGTACGACAAATTTCGGAAAAACTTTAGGGCACAATTTTGCTTCTATTCTATTCTATTCTATTCTATTCTATGAGGGATTATACAAGGGTTTCAGCCATTTTGAAATTCATTTTTACAATTCGTTACAATTGCCTTTTTCGCAATATTCCGTAATATTTTATCTCGATAAAATATTAAACAAAACTCACAATCTATAATCAAATTATGCTATAATAAGATTAATGAACGAAGAACTAAAACAAACATTAAAACTGCTTCCATCACTCCCCGGTTGTTATATTTACTATGACAAAGACGGAGAGGTTATCTATGTCGGAAAAGCAAAAATCCTCAAACGCCGTGTCATGAGCTATTTTAACAGAAAACATCACGACAGCGTAAAAGTTAACGTGCTTGTTTCACAAATTGAACGACTTGAATACATAATCACAAACACCGAAGTTGAAGCACTAATTCTTGAAAACCACTTAATCAAAAAACATAAACCAAAATACAATATTTTACTTAAAGATGACAAAAAATACCCATATTTTCTTATTACTGATGAAGATTTTCCGCGAATTTCCATAGTTCGCAAAAAGAATTTAAACCCAGAAAAAGGTCATTATTACGGTCCTTACACGGATATCAGAGCAATGCATGCAACGCTGGACTTTTTAAAAAAATTATTTCTGCTCAAACAATGTAAAACTCCGAAACACAAAGACCGTCCATGCCTGTATTACCACATAGGACGCTGTCTTGCACCATGTCAAAACCTTGTAACACCTGATGAATACAAAAAAATTGTAAAACAAGCCGAATTATTTTTGTCAGGCAAACAAACGGAATTAATGAAACAGCTTAAAGAGCAGATGCAAAAATACTCAGACAGCCTTCAATTTGAAAAAGCGGCAAGACTTCGTGACAGCTACAACGATTTAGCCAAAACTCTTGAAAAACAAAAAGTCGTTTACGAAAATACAAAACTCAATGAGGATGTAATTTCACTCCTCGCAGACGAAGGAATTTTTGCAATCGTAATTCTTATGATACGCGAAGGCAGACTTATAGACAAAAAAGATTTTGTTTACGAAGTTGAAGACGAGGACAGAACAGAATTTTTCGCTACTTTTTTCAAAGAATATTACAGCACTCTCAAGCTCGAATTTCCAGACAGAATTGTTTCAAACGAATTGGAGGCAATCGGCGAAAAAGCGCTTTACGAAGAATGGTTAGAAATTCTCGCTCAAAAAAAGGTCAAAATAAGTTATGGAAAATCCGCACAAGGAAAAGAACTCCAAATGCTTGCCGATAAAAACGCAAATGTAGTCCTTGGCAACGCCAAAATTGCAAAAATGTCCAAAATCAGAGATGACTTTAACGAAATCGGCTCATATCTTGCCGAAAAACTACAGCTCAAAAACTTTCCACACAGAATGGAATGCTATGATATTTCACATATTCAAGGTACAAACACTGTTGCCTCAATGGTAACATTCATAAATGGTGTCAAAAAAAGTTCCGAATATCGAAAATTCAAAATAAAATCAACAGAGGGCAAACCCGACGACTTTTTATCTATGAAAGAAGTTTTAACCAGACGTCTTGAGCACCTTGGTGAAAAGAAATGGGAAAAACCTGATTTAATCATAATTGACGGAGGAAAAGGGCAATTATCAAGCGTTATGCAAATTATAGGAGAACTTGGCATAAAAGGAATTGACGTTGTGAGTCTTGCCAAAAAACATGAAGAAGTTTTCTTGCCAAACCAATCAGAGCCGGTAATCTTACCAAGAAATTCAAGTGCACTGTACCTTTTCCAGAGAATAAGAGATGAAGCTCACAGATTTGCAATCACATATCACAGAAAATTACGTTCGCAATCAATGATATCTACTCCTCAGTAGCTTTGCCTCTGCGGCTTTCCAAAGCTTGCCAGCAAGCTTTCAAATCAGCTAACGTGTTTGGTTTTGAAAGCCACCTTAAAACATATCTTTCATCCGGTCCCAAACCACCGTTCACTTTCTCACCCGTTCTTAGATCAAATTCCGCTTCCGACATAGAAACACTAATAACAACGTGAGGTCTGGGATTTGCCGCAATATCCATAGAAAGTTTCAAATTATTGTATCTTTCTTTTCTCACACTACCTTTGTTGTGAGCATCTGATTGTAAGCCAATAACACATTCTTTTAAATCACTTGCCAATTCATTTAAAGTTTTAGCCATATAATCCTCTTAATTGTTTAAACTATGTATAGGTGCCGGAATTCTGCCACCTCGTCTTACAAACCCCGAAGAAGATAAGGAATTTACGGACATAATCGGTGCTTTACCCAACAATCCGCCAAAAACGACTTCTTCTCCTATATTTTTTCCCACAACAGGAATAATTCTAACAGCCGTTGTTTTTTTATTAATCATACCGATTGCCATTTCATCTGCGATAATTCCCGCAATCGTATCACTTGGAGTATCTCCGGGGATTGCAATCATATCAAGCCCGACCGAACAAACAGACGTCATCGCTTCAAGTTTATCAAAAGTTAAACAACCCTTTGTTGCGGCTTCAATCATGCCAGCGTCTTCAGAAACAGGAATAAATGCACCTGACAATCCGCCTACATGTGAGCTTGCCATAATACCGCCTTTTTTCACGGCATCATTTAGCATTGCAAGACATGCTGTTGTTCCGTGTGCTCCTGCATGTTCCAAACCCATTGCCTGAAAAATTCCTGCAACACTGTCACCTTCCGCAGGTGTCGGCGCGAGCGATAAATCAATTACCCCAAATGGAATTCCAAGTTTTGCAGCAAGCTTTCTGCCTACAAGCTCTCCTGTTGTTGTGATTTTATAAGCTGTTTGTTTAATTTTATTCGCCAAATCACTTAAACTTGCATCTTTCGGTAATGATGCAACGGCAGCTCTGACAACCCCAGGCCCTGAAACTCCGACATTCAATGCACATTCAGGTTCTCCGATACCGCAAAATGCACCTGCCATAAACGGATTATCACCCGGAGAATTACAAAATACAACGAGTTTTGCTGCACCTAAACCATCTTTGTCCGCTGTTAGTTCAGCCGATTTTTTTATAATTTCAGCCATTTTCAACACAGCATCCATATTAATACCGGCTTTTGACGATGCGACATTAACCGATGAACAAAGCCTTTCAGTTTGCGCCAAAGCCTCTGGAATACTTTCAATCAAAAGTTTATCGCCCTTTGTACAGCCTTTTTCCACCAATGCAGAAAATCCACCGATAAAATTTACACCTACATCTTTTGCAGCTCTATCAAGAGTTTTGGCGATTTTTACGTAATCAGGGTTTTTACAAGCCTCACCAACGAGCGAAATCGGTGTGACAGAAATCCGTTTATTCACAATCGGTATAGAATAGTCGTTTTCAAATTCGTTTGCGTATTCCACCAAATTTTTAGCATAATGTGTGATTTTTTTGTAGATATTATCACAAACGATATCAACATTACTGTCCATACAATCTCTCAAACTTATCGCCATTGTAACAGTTCTGATATCGAGATTGTATAGTTTAATCATGTTTATCGTTTCTAATATGAGATTTTCATTAATCATTATTTTGCGCTCCACCGAACAAAACATCCGTAATATCATACTTTTTAGCCTTCAAACGCATTTCAACACGACGACTTTTATCATAATCTTCTTTGCCATTTACCAAAATCGGCTGTGAGTAACTTTTCCCTTCAACAACAAGCAATTTCTTTAACTTATCGCTATATTGTTTGTTATAGTTAGTATGAAAAATATAGTTAGCAACAGAATTGGCTCTTTCAAGACTCAGAGTCATATTTTTCATATATTGTTCATCGGGATTTTTAATCCCCGCAAAAGATTGAGTATCAGTATGCCCTTGAATAATAATATTTTCAATTTGTCCAACAAGTTCATCTTTAGAAAAAATATTCTCAATATAAATCGGTGCAAGTTTATCCAAATAAGCTTTTCCTTTTGAAGAAAGATTATAACTTCCGACTTCAAAAAGTTCCAAATCAGAGATCTTTACATCACCTGTCATTGGGTCAACCTGCGCTTCAATATTCGCTTCTTTAAGCTTCTTTATCAACTCTTTACTGGATTCCATTTGATTTTGTTTTTGCGATATTGCTTCTTTAGAAAAACCTGTAATCGTAAGAACGAATAACGTCATAAATACAACCGCCAAACCCAACATAAGGTCAGACATTGTTGTCCAGAATACGTTTTCTTCACTATTTCCACCACTATGTTTTTTCGCCATTATACTCATAAGCAACAACCTCTAAAATAAATCATCAACATCGTCACTTTTACTGCTTTTGGCGACTTCTTTCATATTTTTGTTCATTTGATTAATACCAAAAATAAGGTTTTCCAAATACGGCACGAGATTGCTTGCGATACCAGAATTCATAGCAACCTTGAAGTGGTCAGGCATTGCAGCCATCAAATTTGACAACGCATTATTTTGAATTTTTGTTTCCTTTAAGAGTTCAAACAAGAATTTCTCTGACGAAATATTGTCAAACAAATGAGAAATCTTTGCCTGAACCTTACCAAGCTGTGACTCACATAATCTGTTATACGAAATTCTTTCAATCATAATAAAAATAAGTGAAGCAGATACCGCAAATACAGATACCAAAGCTGCTGTCTGCATTGAAGACATCAAGCTTGCAACTGAACTCAAAATTGATTCTTGAGATGAAAAATCGAGTTTACCAAATGCAATAGCAATGTTCAAGAACGTAAACATAGGTCCCAAACCTGTCAAGACAGTAGGTAAAGACCCGATAAGCTTTGCATTATATTTTGACCTCACAAGTGCATCTTCATCAAAAAAGTACAAAGGATCAACAGTTGTCTGAATGTTTTGTACAGTTGAAGAAACTTCTTTATAGGTCAAATCATTATTTTTACCCTTGAGCGCAACGGACTCAGAAAATACAAGTGTATTTTTAAACTCCAACCAAACAGTTGATACATAAGGGTTATAAGACATCCATTCATCAATTTCTTTAAAACGAAAATTTAAATCAGTTTTTTTGAAAGTCGAAATAAATGCAAAAAATTCTTTTAATTTTCTATTTACCTTGACATAATTTCTAATACAATAAACTACCGAGAAAATAAACGTAAAAATAACGATTAAAATAGGTATATCAGTTAGAATAAATACTAAATTCATAAGCTCTCCTCACTGAGATTATAGCATAATTCCTCCAGTAGGGCAACTGGTTCTTGTAAAATTTACAATCGTTCCGACTTAATAGGAGATATAACATATCAACTCATCAACCGTAGCTTTATTTCACTTCAAAGTCATCTAAAAACATCACAATTGTTTCACCGGGTTTCATTATTACTTTAAATCCGCCATTTTGCGCTATGGGCACACTATCAATCTGCAACGGCAAAATCAAATTGTCAACAGTTAATTTCGGAATAGACACAACTGTTTCGGCGTTCTGTCTGAAATTAAGATTTCCCATAACAACTATACTTTTTCCGTCATAACTCATCGCATAGGCAAACACTGACGAATTAGAAGACTTTAACGGCCTAAATTTCCCATTGTTAACTATCGCTGCAAATGTTGTTTTTAATCTGTTCGCAACTACAAAAGAGCCTAAAATTTCACCGTTTTTGCCACCGGCTGCACGTGAAAAATTGAATATATCTAACTTTCCGCGATGAACGAAATAATAATCATCATCGGTATAAGTCTTGAAAGCTTTTTTGTTTGCCCAAAGATAAATATAATTGTCGCCGGTATCAAAACCATCTACAAAGTACGAATTCACAGGCAAAGTTGCGTTTAACCATATTATCATTTTTGAAAAATTTGTGCCGTTAATCAAAATCGGACTCATTTCGTCATGAGTTGTAAAACTTCCGATTACAGCTTTTGGAGAGGAATAACCTGATAAATTTTTCTGTGTTGTTTGAACGAGATTAATAAACTCTTTACCTGTTTTGATATCTTTCAAATTAAAAAAACTTCCGTAATATCCGTCAAAACCCGCCTCAAGAAGTTTATTATACGGCGTGTAGACAGCATTTGCACTCACCGGCTCTGTCCAACTTTCTGAAGCTTCTGCAAGCCACAAAAACTGCGGGTCTTTTGTTCTTGAATAATCAATCAAACTTTTCCAGAATTTTGCGGGTTTGTTTGTCGCAACATCCGCTCTAATACCATCGGCACCAATACCAATAACCATATCTACAAATTCTTTGTAAATCGTATAAACATCACTATTTATCGCAGTTTCAGAACCTGAATTAAATATTCTTACATCAGTCCAATCGGCAGGAATTACCGGTTGTCCGTTTTTATCTTTCAAAAACAGTTCCGGTCTTTGCATGTATAAGTCGTAAGAACCACAAGACGGCAAATCCATGATTACACGAATATTTCTCTTATGTGCTTCATTTACAAATTTTATTGCTTGAGCTTGCGCAGACAAGGCGGTTTGTTTGCTCAACAATTGTGGGTTTATGGAATTTAAACTTGACGCCGAATACAAAGAGCCGGCTGTACCCAAAGCTTTTACTTTACCAACAGGAGTAATCGGCAAAACATGAATTGTATTTATACCTTTTTGTTTCAATTCATCAAGTCTGGGAATTGCGTTCAAAAAAGTTCCGCTTTCTTCACCGTCTTCAAAATCAATAATTCCGTTTTTATTTGTATCCTGCGCTCCGAAAGTTCTCAAATTTACCGCATATATCACTGCAGAATTGCTCTGAAACACTTTTCTCAAATCGTTTACCCAAACATCGGTACTAAACGCACATTGAGCCGACAACACAGTTAATATAAAAGCTGTAAAGATTTTGTTTTTTAATCCCATAATACCCCTCCCCTATTATGCTAGCAAATAAAACCTATTTTGTAAATCCCAAACTTTTAAGATATAATTCAAGTGTATAAATATTGTAAAATTTTCAACATAGTGTATAATAAAAATATGGATTTCTTCAAAAATTTAAAAGATATTTACAGAAAAGTTTCAGAAGTAGAAAACACCATATACAGCGGTAAGCAAGACTACTTGGAAATTTATGAACGAAATCTTCAACTTGAAAAAGAAATTGAAGAACGCACAAAAGAGTTGAATATTGCCAATAAAAGGATGCTGACTTTACAACACATTTGGGATATGATGAATGCTTCACGACCTTTGCAAAGCGTTCTTGAAACCATTGTTAACAGCATTCAGGGAGAACTCGGCTATCTACATTGTAATATTATAAAAAAATGTGAGGATGAACACGGGATTTATTTGACCGTTCTCGCTCAATCAAATGACAACTCAATCAAACGCGTTGACAAACTGATAAAAACACCAATTCAAACAAGAAAACTTGTTTATAGCGAAAACGGGATTTACGCAAAATCCGCGAAATCAAAACAAATTGAGCTTACTCTTGACATTGGCGGGACTCTAAAATCCGTTATTCCTGAATTGACAGATGATATTTTGAAAGAAGTTGTTGACGGAAGTCCGAGTAAATCAATAATTAACATCCCGTTGTTCGCCAGAAATATACATTTTGGCTGGTTTAACGTGTTTTCATCAAGAAAAGAATTGACAACAGGTGAAACTGATTTTTTAAACATGTTTGCCCAACAAATTGAAATGGCGATAACTATCGCCGGATTGTTTGAAGAAGTAAAAGCACAAGCTGTTACGGATGGATTGACGGGACTTTATAACAGACGATATTTTGAAGAATATCTAAAAAAAGAGGTTAGGCGTGCATTACGTCAAAAACAACCGTTTAGTGTAATCGGTTTGGACTTAGACCATTTGAAACAAATTAACGACAAATTTGGTCATGCTTATGGCGATTTAGCAATTAAAACTGTTGCAGAAGTCCTCAAGCGAAACGCCCGTTCAATCGATACTGCAGCACGTATGGGCGGAGAAGAATTCAACGTAATTCTCCCCGGAGTAGACTCAAAAGGGGCGATGATTGCTGCAGAAAGAATTCGAAAAGCTCTTGAAAGTGAAAAACTCGATACAATTAAACGCATTACGGCAAGTATTGGAGTGGCAACATTTTTGGAACATTCGGATAATATTGAAGATATCTTAGAACTTACTGATCAGGCAATGTACCAGTCAAAACGTAACGGCAGAAATAGAGTTACGCTGGCAAAACCAATATCCGAAACAAGCTGGCAGGAAATTGCAATTAATACATTTATGGATATTTTGAACAAGCATAATGTTCATATAAATAACGATATTTCCGAACTTATAAAAAGAAAACTTCAAAAAAATGATAATGAAGTGCCAAAAGAAGCTCTTTATGCAGCTGCAGACTTATTAACTCAAACATACAACCCGCTCCACCCAAGTGGTGTTGTAAAATCCAAAGTTTTGCTTGCCGTAAGTCTTGCAAAACGTTTTGACCTGCCTAAAGAAGAAATTGACAACCTAAAAATCGCAATGCTTTTGTATGATATCGGCAATTTAATGTTACCGGAAGGACTTCTTCAAAAAACAACACCATTGACTGATGAGGAACGTCAACAAATTAAAGAGCATCCAATTATCGCAGCAAGAGAAATTTTACAACCCATAAGCGATATTCAAAATATCATCCCGATAATTGAACATCACCATGAAAACTGGGACGGTAGCGGTTATCCGGCAAAAATAGCTCGTGAACAAATCCCGATGACATCTCAAATTATCTTGATTGTCGATGCTTATTATGCTTTAATAGAACCGAGAACATATAGAGCAGAACTTACACCGAAACAAGCCGTAGAAGTAATCAAACAGGATGCCGGCAAAAAATGGAATTCAGCTCTTGTTCAAGAGTTTGTAACGATTATTGATATTGATTCATAATGAAAGAAAAAGAACTTATTCAAATAATTAAATCAACCCTAAATTCTGATTTTATCGGGGATGATTGTGCATTCTTGCCGGATTTGGGCATTGTTGTAACTCAAGACAGCCTTGTTGAAAATGTCCATTTCAAACTCGACTATACAACACCGTATCAATTGGGTTACAAGTCCGCAATGGTAAATATCAGTGACATTTGTGCATCAGGAGCTGAACCCAAATATCTCACAATTGCATTGTCTTTACCCAAATATATCAATGAGGATTTTGTAAAAGACTTTTATAGAGGTGCAAAAGCAGCTTGTGATGATGTTAAAATCGTCGGTGGCGATTTGACGGGAAGTGACAAGTTGTTTATTTCCGTAACCGCAATCGGTTCAACTAAAGACAGAAAAATTTCTTCACGTTCAAATGCAAAAATCGGTTATAAAATAGTCGTTTCCGGCGAACACGGTAATAGTGCAAAAGGTTTACAATTTTTGAATACTCCCTCGCCCTTGAGGGGAGAGGGTGAAAAATTTATCCAAGCCCATCTCATGCCAGTTGCACAAAGAGAATTTTCAAAACAAATTGCCTCAAACGCAAATTATGATTATGCCATGATGGACACATCCGACGGGCTAGCCGATGCATTGATGCAAATTGCAAAAGCAAGCGAAGTGACGATTTCAATTGACACTTCAAAAATTCCGCATGATAAAGATGTTGATATGGATACAGTTTTATACGGAGGAGAGGATTACCAACTTGTAGCAGCAGTACCGGAATGCGGTAATTATACTTGTATCGGTGAAGTTAAAAAAGGCAAGAGCGGTATTGAACTTGACGGAATTTTTTACACAGACATAGACGACAAATTATACAAACACTTTGAGGAAAACAAATGAAAGAAGCACACATATTAAATAATAATGAGATTGCCACGCAAACTACGTTTGCTCGCAATGACGCTAAAGTAAATGCCATAATTCCGGCAGGCGGAACGTCTTCCAGATTTGGCAACACAAACAAACTTTTAGAAAAAATTAACGATAAAGAGGTTATAAAATATACAGTTGATGCTTTTGATGCATCTAACGTCGATAAAATCATAATTTGTGCAAATGTTTCTATAATTGAATATTTGCAAAATATTTTCAAAGACTATGAAAAAGTGCAAATAATTGAAGGTGGACAAACCCGCCAAGCATCAGTTTACAACGGACTTAAAGCATCCGAATGTGATTATGTTTTAATCCATGACGGTGCACGTCCGATGATTACAACAGATTTAATTAATACGGCAATAGAAATGGTCAAAGACAAAAAAGCTCTCACTGTCGCAACCAAAACAATAGACACGATTAAAGAAGTCGTTGACGGAAAAATTATAAGAACAATTGACCGTTCAAAGCTTTATAACACTCAGACACCGCAAGCATTTGAATATAATTTAATAAAACAAGCACACGAAAAACTCATCGGACAAAATTTTACCGATGATGCCGGAATGCTTGAAAATCTCGGAATTGACGTATTTATTTTGAACGGAAGTTACAAAAACATCAAAATTACAACTCAAAACGATATTGATATTGCAAAGGTGTATTTGTAAATAAAAGTCGTTAAATTATTAACCCCTCAACATATTAACCGTAATGGTCTTTTCTCCTCTCACTTTTTACAAAAAAATCAATCCCAAAAAGAAAGACCTTGGGGGATCCAAGGTCTTTTTCCTACTTTCTACCTAACCATAATAACAAGCTCACTCCTTTTACCACTATGAGGAATCATTAAGGGTGGCAGAGCCACTTTCCCATTTAGGGATATTAAGTTTTTGTTACGCTTGAGTTTTTCTGATTAAAACATCTTCAACTTTCAAGCCGTTATTTTCAATAGCAAGTGCCAACTGTTGATAAGTACATCCGGTAACTTTTACTTTACCGTTTTGAGTATTCAATTCTATTGAATATCCGGTGAATTCACCGTTATCATCAGTTACAACTTTCAAAGCTGAAGACAATGCTGGAGTTTCATTCAAATTCAACGCTTCTTTTAATTTATTAGCGATTTCATTTTTCTTTTCGTTAATAACTTCATTTTTTCTGTTGTTGATTTCAGTATTATGTTCAGTTTTTTTGTTTTCAATAGCTTGTTGCGCACCTGTTTTGTTAGCTGTTTCTTTTGCTTTGATTTTTTCATAAATAGCCATCAAATCATTTGCAAGTTGGTGGTCATCGTGCCAAGACATAAAACATTTTCTTCTGCCAAGACCTTTATTAACTTTGCCAACATATTCACTGATTTCATCGTAAATACCTAATGCTTCAGCTCTTTGAGTTAATGCTGCTAACATGTGAGGTATGTATTTACTTTGCCAATCATCACCAACATCATCAAACATTTTTGCGAAGAAACCTTCATTACCATCTGATGTATGCTGACCATAAGCTTTTTCCCATTGAGCAATAACTTCAATAATATTACCAGCAGTCAAACCTTGGACTGTTGCATCCAAAACCTCGTGGTTAGTACCTGAACATACAACAGAATTGTAAATATTACTACAGAATTGTTCTACTTCAGATCTAGAAGGTGCTTCACCAATTGAATTATGTCTACCTGTTTCAGGGTCAATATTTTCATATTCAGTACCTGTCAAATCTGCAGGGTCAGAAGCTGCAGAACCTGTAGAACCTGAACCAGAACCAGCTCCGGCTGAACCAGAACCGGCAGGTGCATTTCCGCCTTCGTTTACTTCAGCTCTGATTTTGTCAGCAGCTTCACCAATTTTTTTCTGCAAATCCAAAACTTCTCTTTGCATTGCAGTTACATCATCTTGTGTTGGATTTTTATCTTTCAACTGATTTTCAATTCTGGTTTTCAATTCTTTTACTTCTTCAAGTAGTCCTTGCAATTTAGCTTTTTGCGCACTTGTTAATCTATCTGACTTAAGAATGTTAGTCAAACTGTTTTCCATAGAACTCAACGCACCTGCAATACCTTGAACTGCACGTTGAATTCGTTGTTGAACACCAAGGTTATAACCCCATTGATAAGCGGCATCTTGACCGGCTTGTGTCAATGCAGGATTTGTTGTTGTACCATTAAGATTGATACCTGTACCAATCAACATTGGATTCCATTGGCTGATATGGTTTGGATCAGTAATATTTCTACCCAATTGATACATCCAGTCAGGATATCCTTCAGGATAAGTTACATATTGAGTTGCACCGCCAAAGTTTCTTGTTGTAGCGTTTGGAAGTGACCAGAATGCCGGTAAGTTAACCGGAAATTTTGTTGCCGGATATCCCGGTACAATTGTGTCATTCAAAACTCCAGGTCCGTACATAGAACCGAATGGATTAATACTCATTTCGTTATCCCCTTTAAGTTATTCCCCGTATTTATATAAAGTATTTTGCTTATAGAAAATTGCTTGATTGGAAAGAAACTAGTTAACATTTCTTAACACTTTAATAATATCTTCTTTCTTTAAACTGGGGTTAATTTCTTTAATAGCAACGATTGAGGACGTATCAACTTTTTCTTTAAAAACCTTTTCTAAAAGTTCACAATCATAATCATAAAGGATAGAACCGTGTTGTAATATATAGCCTTCACTGCGGAATTGTGCCGAACCAATTAGTTTTCTGCCTTGATAACACAAATCGGCACCTGTTGAAACAAGCATACAAAAATTCCCGTGAGCTTTTGGTTTGCCACCAAAATCAAGTTCTATATCGAGTTTTTTGAATGCATCAATCAAAATTTGAGAAATTTCTTTGTAAGATGAAACAACATTTTCACCGTTTTGGAGATAAGAAACGGGACACACAAAGCTGTAAGTAATTTCATCGGCATGCAAAAGTGCTCGTCCACCGGTTAATCTACGGACAATATCAATATTATTTTCTTTCAAGAATTTTTCGTCAATAAAATCGTTTTTCTGATTACGTCCAAGCGAAACGCAAGCCGGCGACCAGCCGTAAAGTCGAAAAACTGCTTCTTTAGACTGTTGTGCAATCGCGTTTTCAAGCAAATCACAGTCAATTTGCATATTTTCGACACCTGTTTTAATTTCGTACGGAACGTATTTTATAAGTTTCTCCATTGTTACATGATAACATAAAAAGTCCAGCTTATCTAAAGTGAATAGGTAAATAAGTGAATAAGTTCGTTTCGATTTGCTTACGCAAACAATTGACCCTCACCAAATTTGTAAATTCACTACGTTCATTAACAAATTTTTCCCTCTCCCATGGGAGAGGGTTAGGGTGAGGGCTGATTGAAGACCGGAGGGAAGGTAAGCTGATTTCAACTAGCCTGACCTCTTACCCTCTGAACCTCGTGTCTTCTGCTCTACTACGAAAAAAAATATCATAAATCATCACCCTCTCCTAAAATTAGGAGAGGGATGGGGTGAGGTTTTATTCTACTACGAAAATGCCTTGAATGACCTGTCAACGTTTTTGCCGATAACTTCTTTTATTGAGTCATATTCTGTTTGAAGCGCAGAGTGTTCGGTATCAAGTTTTTTCAAATCCTGATCGTATTTTTTGTCTTTGTTTTCAATTTCTGTTACGGCATTTTTATATTTTACTTCGGCAATAGCAATGGCAGTTTCGTCGTCTTGTTGAGTTATATCTGATGCGTTGGTGTAAATTATTGAAGTCCAAGTTACACCTTCGGAGGTCAACTCAGAAACTTTGCCGCTATCTAATGCAGGGTTGTTGTATTGTGCCTGATACATTGTAACCATACCATGTTCAAGCGCAAATTGTAGCCAATCGGAGCTTTTGTACAAACTTAAATCCTCAAAGACCTCATAAGTCCCGCCTTTGCCGGATTTCGCAGCACCTTCAACAACAAATATATTTGAGGTTACGTTTGTTTCTGCATCTGTAATCTCTTTTTGTTTAACTTTGTTGGCTGTTTCTGAACCATTCATGTAGTACCAAAGGTTAACGTACCATTGAGCTTTATCTTTGTCATTGATAGTTATTAATGTATTTGTTTGCTTTTCTATTATTGTTTTTGGTGGTTCTCCCGGTTCGCTTTCTTCCCATTTTTTATGAGCTTCATTGTACCCATCAACATCATCCTCTATTGTTTCTTTGATTTCAGTTTCTGTAGTAGACTCACCCAAATCAAATTCTATCAAATAAAAGAATTTCGCCAAAGAATTAGGATTGGCAGTTCCACCTGTACTCGTTCCAACTACATATTCCTCATGAATATCCCACAAGAAATCTACAATTTTTTGGTAAACATTGTTGCCATACAAATTCGTATCATCACCACTACCTGTGCATTTTACAGTTCCATAATCAGTAACAACTTCTCCATCAAATGCTTCAGTACTTAATGTATCTGTATATAATGATTGTCTCAATGTATCACCGATTTCCTCATGCCTTGCATAAGTATTCCAACACCATCCATGGCCATGCTCATCACAGGTATCTTCCGTGTATGAAACCTTAAAAGTTTCTCCTGAGGATGTAGTATGTTCTCCAACACCTATTAATGCGGACAATACATGCATAAAGCAATTTTCGCCCCCTATTGCAATATTAAAACAGGTGGCTATTGTAGATGTTAATGCAGGATATATCGGCGATGTATTAACACGAGTTGTAACAGTTTCCGTAGTTGTCTTTTTATAATCCTCTTGCTTCGGTTCTGATTTTTCCCATTTTTCATGTTCAGTAACCCAAGCTGTCCAAGCCGGATTAGTAACTTCTACATCTTCTGTTGTAACAAAATCTTCCATCAAACCATAGCAATCTAAGAACTCAGTTAATGAATTCGTGTTTTCAAAATTTTCTGCATCTTGATTGGATACAAGCATTTTGCCGGCTGTATTT
>CAYPDZ010000009.1:0-8355 GCA_964409575.1 uncultured Muribaculaceae bacterium
AGGACAAGAACAGTTCCCTCCCTTTACATGGAAGGTAATGTTCGCAATGACGAGACCCCACCTCTACAAATGTTTTTCAATATTAGAAATAATTGTTGATTTTGGCATCAAACCGACTAATCTTTCTAATGCTTTTCCGTTTTTGAAAACCAAAATACTCGGAAGTCCGCTGATTGAATAATCTTGTGCTGTTTTTAAGTTTTCATCTGTGTTAACTTTTACAAACTTAACTTTTCCGTTAAATTCATTTGCAACCTCGTCCAAAATTGGTCCCAATTTACGGCATGGTCCGCACCATGGTGCCCAAAAGTCTACTACTACAGGTTGTTCACAAGTTAAAACTTCTTGTTCAAAAGTTGTGTCATTGATATCGATTGCCATTACGTGTCTCCTTTTTTATAAGTGAATAGGTGAATAAGTGAATCCGTTAATAAGTTCATTTCGTTCGCTTCGCTCAAAAATAACTTTGGTGCGTAGCACCTGATAAGCACTTATTCACTTATTTTCTTATTCACCTATTCACTTATACTACCACATAATTTTTTTTTGTGCTATTATCTTAACAGAGTTCTATAGGATAAAAAAATGGTAAGGAAAAAAATAATAGAAATTGTTCTCGATACAGAAACTACGGGATTGGATTATACAAAAGAAAGAATGGTTGAGTTTGCAGCTGTGAGGCTTGAAAACGGCAAGATTAAAGACGAGTTTCAAACTCTGATTAACCCCGAACAACATATAAGAAAATCAAGCATTGCAATCCATGGAATTACTCCTGAAATGGTTGAGGATGCGCCGACAGAAGCAGAAGCAATGCCGAAAATTCTTGAATTCATCGGTGATTACCCGATTGTCGCTCACAATTGTATTTTTGATTATTCGTTTTTGAATGAAGCAAGTTTGAGAACAACAGGCAATGAATTAAATAACCCGAGAATTGACTCTCAGCAAATGTTTAAGGAAGTTTATCCTGATTTATTTTCGCATGGGTTGGAAGCCTTGACTACAAAATTTAATGTTGAATTAAAAAATCACCACAGAGCCATGGCAGATACTATGGGGCTTGCTCTTGCTTATCCAAAACTTAAAAAACTTTATTTGCAAAAATATGATTGGGAAGTTAAACAGCTCGACAATGTTGAATATCTGTTTGAAAGATTTTTGAGAATTCAGCAGACTGTAACGACTTTGCAATCAGAATTGCAGGATTTAAAATCCGTATTTAAATTGTATTTTGAACAAGGCGGAGAACCGATTATTTCTCAATCCGGCGAAACTCTTGTTTACAATTCTAAACAATCATTTGGGTATGATATACACCAAATTAAAGATGTTTTGGAAGAAGTCGGTGCTTTTGAAAAAGCCGTTAAATTAAATACGGGATTTATTGACAGATTGGTTGGCGGATGCAGACTTGATGAGGACAAGAGAGAAATTATCAAAGAAGCTCGTCACGAAATTACAGAAACAAGAAATGTTCAGATAATTAAAGCAGGAAAGTAAAAGATGACAAACAAATTTATTGAATTTTTTAAAGAACCACAGGCAAAACCTGTTACTATGAGTGAAGATGAAGTTAAGAAAACGTATGCTCATTTCAGATGGAGAATTTTCTATTCAAGTTTCATTGCGTACGTAGTTTTTCATATTTGCCGTAAAAATATCGCCGTTGCGTTACCGTCTATGGGCGAAGCTTTGCACCTTTCAAATACTGAATTAGGGCTTTTGGGGTCAACTTTGTACGTAACTTACGGTATCGGCAAATTTATCAACGGTGTTATTGCGGATAAAGCCAATGTAAGAACATTTTTACCGACAGCCTTGATTTTGTCAGCAATTTGTAATATTTGTTTTGCATTGAGTGCATTGTTTATAACTCCGGGGCATGTTAGCTTTTTCGGTTTACCGTCTGCAACGATTTTGCTATGGGTAATGGCATTTTTCTGGGGGGCAAACGGATGGTTTCAATCTTGCGGATTTCCACCGGTTGCAAAAAGTTTGTCTTACTGGTTTTCAAACTCTGAACGCGGTACAAAATGGTCGTTGTGGTCAACTTCTCACCAGATTGGTGTATTTGCCGCAGTAATGATTTCAGGGTTCGTTATTGACAAATTCGGTTGGATGGGCGCATTCTTTATTCCTGCAATCATTTGTATTGTTGTCGGTATCTGGTTGTTTGACAGATTGAGAGATAAACCGCAAAGTTTGGGGTTGCCTGATGTTGAAAAATTCAGAGAGGAACCTGTTGCGGTTAATTGTGAAGATGAAGAAGAAAAAGACGAACGTTCTTACTTCCAAATATTCAAAGAACATATTATTTGCAACCCTGTAATATGGATGTTGGCAATAGCTTATATTTTTGTATACATTATACGTTTTGGTACAGAAGATTGGCTTGTAAAATATCTGGTTGAAGTTAAAGGTAATTCTTTGACCCTCGCAAGCTCAAAATTGAGCTCATTGGCACTTGTTGGTGCCGGTGGTGCGATTTTTGCAGGTGTAATTTCTGATAAGATTTATAAAGGTAACAGAACTCCGATTAACATTATTTTCTTGTTATGCTTAATTTTGAGTTTGCTTGCTTTTGCGGCTAACCCGTCAACAAATCATGTTATGGACTTTATTTATGCTGCAATGATAGGTGTGTTTACGGCAGGTCCTCAAATGTTAATCGGCGGACTTTGTGCAGTAGAAAGCAGTTCCAAAAAAGTTGCATCCGCATCAATCGGATTTACCGGAATTTTCGGTTACGTCGGTGCAGCACTTTCATCAAGCGGAACTGGTGTTGTTGTTGACAAATTCGGCTGGAACGGTGCAATCGGCTTTTGGATGATTTCTACAGCGATTTGTGTTGTTATTTGTACAATATTACTTATTTATGAAAAAATGAAACGCAAAACAGCTTAAAATTTTAAAAGACCGTCATTGACGGTCTTTTTTTTGCGTGTATAATAAAATCTATGAATAAAAAATTGTATGTAATATCAGGTTCGTCAGGTGTTGGTAAAGGCACGGTATTAAAAGGATTTTTGAACAGAAATCCACAGTTTATGTTGTCGATTTCTTGTACGACTCGTGCACCCAGACAGGGTGAAGTTGACGGGGTTAACTATTTCTTTTTGACAAAAGAAGAATTTCAAGATTGCATTGATAATGATAAGTTTTTGGAGTGGGCAGAATTTGCCGGAAATCGCTACGGAACAAAGAAAAAATATATTAACCAATGTCTTGCCGATGGAAAAGATATAATCCTTGAAATTGATACAAAAGGCGCATTGCAGGTTAAAAAGCAAATGCCCGAAGCTGTGTTGATTTTTATTGCACCACCGTCTTTGGAGGCTTTGGAAGCTCGTTTGAGGGGGCGACATACAGAGGATGAAGCTACAATTCAAAAACGTTTGAATGAGGTAAAAGTTGAGCTAGAACGTGCAAGAAGTTTTGATAAAACGATTATCAATGATGATTTGGATAGTGCGATAATGCAACTTGAAGCGGAGATTAGAAATGCTTAGCGGGAAAACTGTACTGCTTGGAATTACGGGCGGGATTGCGGCGTATAAGATTTGTGAGCTTGTCAGAATGTATAAACGCGCAAATGCTAATGTTCGCGTGGTTTGTACGCCAAATGCTTTAAATTTCGTGACAAAACTTACTTTACAAACTTTGAGTAAAAACAATGTTGCAGTTGAGGAATTTGACATAAAAGATTATAATCCCGAACATATAAGTTTTGCGGATGAAGCTGATATTATGGTAATTGCACCCGCTACGGCAAATACGATTTCTAAAATTGCAACAGGTGTTTGTGACAATTTGCTGACTTCAATTGCCTGTGCATTTACAAAGCCTATAATTATTGCACCTGCAATGAATTGCAATATGTGGGAAAATCCGATTATACAAGAAAATTTGCGAAAACTTTCTTGTGTTGTGCTGGAGCCGGAAAGCGGTTATTTGGCTTGCGGATATTTGGGAAAAGGCAGATTGTGCAAGATTGAAAAGATTTTTGAAAAGACTGTAGAACTGTTGAATTATAAACCTCTTGCAGGTAAAAAAATTGTCATAACATCGGGTGGCACAATTGAGGATATCGACCCTGTCAGATATATCTCAAATTATTCATCAGGCAAAATGGGACTTGCGCTTGCAGATGCTGCAAAAAATCTCGGAGCTGACGTCACATTGATTACGACAAAAGATGTGTCAAAAAAATATAATATTGTTAAGGTTAAATCAGCTCTTGATATGAAATCTGCTGTTGAAAAAGAATTTTGTAATGCCGATTGTGTGATTATGGCGGCAGCAGTCGCAGATTATAGAGTAAAAGAAATTGCATCTCAAAAGATGAAAAAAACTAATGAGGATGAAATCACTCTCACGCTTGTAAAAAATCCGGATATTTTAGCAGAAATTTCTAATAAGAAAAATACCCTCCCCTTGGGGGAGGGTGGAAATCTATTTGATTTCCGGGTGGGGTTCCCTCTGATTGTCGGTTTCTGTGCAGAAAGCGAAAACTTGATAGAACATGCCAAAGAAAAAATCACCAAAAAAGGTTGTGATTATTTAATTGCGAATGATATTTCACGCAAAGACATCGGTTTTTCAAGTGATTATAACGAAGTCACGATTTTAGACAAAAACGGCGGAATGAAAAAACTTGAAAGAGCGGACAAAATGACAATTGCTTACAAAATATTTGAGGAAATTTTTTAAAATACCCTCCCCTTGAGGGAGGGTCGAAATTTTTAATTTCGGGGAGGGGTATATGAATAAACTAGAAATAATAAGGAAAATTGAAGCTTTTGCGCCTCTTGAAACTCAAGAAAAATGGGATTGTTCAGGTTGGTTAGTCGAAACGCAAAAGACCGATATCAAAAAAATTATGCTTTGTTTGACGGTTACGGAAAGTGTTATACGTCAAGCAAAAGAGCAAAATTGTGATATGATAATTTCTCATCATCCGTTATTTAAGATAAATTGTCATTCTGAACTTGTTTCAGAATTTTTTCAGCCGTTAATGGATATTTATTGTGCACATACAAATCTTGATAAAGCGCATGGCGGAACGACAGACACGCTTGTTGAAGTTTTGGGATTGGGAAAATATGTCATTGCGAGGAATGAAAATGACGAAGCAATCCAGCTTTTTGTTAAATATATCAATTATGAAACAACTGTAGAAAATCTCCTTTTAAAATTAAAAGTAATCTCACCAAATCTCCGTTACGTTAATAATCACGATCTAAAAACTCTCAAAAAGATTGCATTTTGTGCAGGTTCCGGAACGGAATTTATACAAGAAGCCTTTGAAAACGGGGCAGATGCGCTTGTTACAGGAGATTTAAAATTCCATACAGCATTAGAAAGTCCGATTGCTGTATTTGATATTGGACACTTTGAGAGTGAAATCCTTGTATTGCCGGTATTTGAAAAAATAATTGGTTCAGATGTTGAATTTATTTATGCAAAGGAAAAAAGTCCGTTTCAAAATCTTGACAATAAAATTTGACTGAATATAATAAGGGAGTAGCCGTGTTGGGATGTCGCCAAGTGGTAAGGCATCTGGTTTTGGTCCAGACATTCGGAGGTTCGAGTCCTTCCATCCCAGATTTTTAGAAAGACCTCGTTGATGAGGTCTTTTTTAATAGGTAAGTTATGGATTTTACAAAACAAGAATTAATTGATATTTTACGTGATGATAGTCAAAATGATTGGCTGTTTTCGTTTGCGGATAAGGTCAGAAGGGAAAATGTCGGAGATGAAGTTCATCTTAGAGGCTTGATTGAGTTTTCAAATATTTGCAAAGGCATGTGCAAATATTGCGGGCTTCGTGCTCCAAACAGAAATATTGACAGATATAGGCTTGAACCTGATGATATTATTACTTGTGCACAAAAAGCTGTGGAGATGGGCTATAAAACTGTTGTTTTACAATCAGGTGAGGATGAATATTATTCTTGTGATGTTATGTGTAAAATTATTGATGGCATAAAAAAGTTGGATTGTGCATTGACTTTGAGTATCGGTGAGAGAAGTTTTGAGGATTATAAAGCGTTTAGAGATTGTGGTGCTGATAGGTATTTGATAAGAATTGAAACAACAGACAGAAAGCTTTATCAAAAAATGCACCCTCTTGTGAATTTTGATAACCGTGTAAGATGTTTGAAAGATTTGAAAAAGTTAGGGTACGAAGTCGGTACCGGTTGCCTTGTGGGATTGCCGGAGCAGACTATTGAATCGCTGGCAGATGATATTTTGTTTTTCAAAGAAATTGAAGCGGATATGATTGGTATAGGTCCTTTTATTGCACATCCTCAAACACCTTTAAAAACTTTTGAAAACGGGAGTTTTACGCTCGCATTGAAAGTTATGGCATTAACAAGAATAATGCTCAAAAATGTGAATATTCCGGCAACGACTGCAATGGAAACATTAAATCCAAATGGCAGAATTATTGCACTCCAAAGCGGGGCAAATGTTATAATGCCAAATGTTACGATGAAAGAATTTAGTTCAAAATATGAAATCTACCCTGACAAAAGCTCTTTGAGTGATAAGGTTGAAGTTGAAAGGTTAATCCAATCTATTGGCAGAAAAATTTCCAAAAGTTACAGATTTAGGAGCAATTTGTAAATTTTTTCTGCAATAATTTTGTGTTGTTCTGGCTCGTAATGAAGTCCGTCAACAGGTGAAACTTGCGTACAAGTATTCAAATCCAAATACTTGCAATTTTTTTCTTTTGCCACAGTTAAATAAATTTTATTCAGTTTATGAGATCTTTTGATTGAATTTTGGTTAAACATTTGTGAAAATTTTGGACTTTTTAGAACATTTTCTGTCAAAGCACACGGACAAATAAGTAATATTTTTGCGTTAGGTGCAACACTTTGTGCTATATTAATCAAGTTTTCAATCCCGTTTTTTATGTCAATTTCTGTAAATTTATAATGCATTTGCATATCATTTATGCCGAGTGCAATGATTATGTAGTCTAAATCCGGTGACAAGAATTCATGGAAAATTTTTGCTCCTGTTTGCATAAGTCCGACCGGATTGTCGCAAAAAGCAGTTCTGTTATTACATCCTGCTTCAATTATTTTTACATCAGAACCGTATAGATTTTGTAAAACACCTGTCCAGCGGATGTTTTTGTTGTATCTTTCATGAGTTGACGGTATGTAGCCGTATGTGTTGCTGTCGCCGAAGCATAAAACTTTCTTCATGCCTGCAATTATAACATAAAATTCAATTTTCTAATGCAGTTTTTTCGGTCAGTGCGATTTCTTTTCTTAAATCTTCAATGAATTCAGGTGTGTACATAAATCCTAAATGTGCACCGTTACTTAACAGTACAGTTTTTTTGCCCGAACAGATTTTTAACTTTTTTAATTGCCTTTGATTTACGAGATAATCGTCAAGTGAATGATAAATTTTGTAGTTATCGCTGTTTTTCAAAAAGTTTTCGATAGACAAAAGACTTGTATCATTGGTTAATTTTTCAATACCGTAATTTTTACTCAAAAAATATTTTTCCATGTAATCTCTGTAATTCATGTTGTTTAATGTTTCGTAAATCCCTGTGGCTTTGTGTTTTGGAGTACTTTCAAGTGTAAAAACCAAATCCGAAAGTTTTTGGTGCAATACAAATCCCGTAATTAGTTTACCTTCATCTTCCGTAAAAGGTAAAGTGCTTATCTTAAAATCTTTGTTTTCATCTTTCATATCGACAAGTTGAACGATTTTGGATGCAGTTTCGGCTACACGTCTTTTCAAATCATTTGGATTTTTATTCCATTCCTCCCCATTTCTGTCAATTTGTTCCATCGCGTATGTAAGTTCAATTGGTGGACATATTGAAATATATTTTGTTATATTTAAAGAATTTTCTCTAAATTCACTATCGGCAAGAAAAAGAGTTGCCATTGCACCGAGCGAAGTTCCTAAAACTGTTTTTTGCGGGAATTTACACTCGTATTTATTTTCAAGTTTATCAACAATTTTTGCGGTTATGTTTTTTAAATATTTAACGTCTACGGCTGGAATTCCGGGGTAATAATTTTCCGGCATGCTTTTTATAAATTCCCATTGAAAATGACTCCCTTGGATTACTACCGAATATCCTTCATCATAAAAAAGTTTTGCCATTACAACGGCGTTATAAGATTGAATACCTTCGCCAATTGATGGATAAATAATCGCAAGCGGTGCGTTTTTATCCTTTTGCATTATGTATCTGAATTTGTAATTTTCTTTGTCAGGTGTGACGTTTACGGATGAAGTTTTTATTTTTTTAGAAAAACTTCTGTTCCAGATGGAAAGTTCGTTCCAAATTGATTTGTTAATGTCAGGCAAATC
>CAYPDZ010000009.1:8455-16461 GCA_964409575.1 uncultured Muribaculaceae bacterium
ATTTTGAAAACCTTTTTCTAAAGTTTCTTTTCTGTCTAAGTTTTCACTTTTTATAAAATTGTCAAGTGCGTACATTTTTCTTGAGATTTCATAAGGGTCTGCGTATGTGGACTCAATCATTTTTATTAAAGGTTGTGTGTATGAGGTTCTGTTTACGGTCAAACCTGCCTTTACCATTGCAAGTACCGGTGTGCCGACATAAGTTGTCGGATTGAGTGCTGTATCTAATAATTTGCCTGTAATTCCGCGGGTTGTAGTACCGTTCATGACAGGCAAAACTACGTAAGCTCCTGCATTACATTTACATTTTGTCAGAGCTTGCTCCATATCCTCGGTTGAGGGTTCAATGTGAAAAACACTTTTTGCAGGGTCGAACATTCCGCCGAGTCCCAATGTTGTATTGGTTAAAAATCGAACGGTTTCTGTGCCCGAGGTTTTGAAATCTTTTTGTATCAAGCTGCTTACAAGCCTTTTGGGGTATTCAATATTTTTGTATGCACTTTGAATTCTGTCAATTCCATATTCCGGCATGATTGATGACCACAAGATGTGGACGGGACGTATTGCGTATTTATTTAATCCTAAATTAAAGTTGAAAATTTTCCTGTTCATTTTTTCAAACTTGTCTGCACCCAGATACATATAGGCGTAATCAGGATACTTGCTTTGCTGTTTGACGAGTTCTTCGGCTGAAGTTGTGCTGATTAGGCAAAAAATTGCCATTGATAAAATAATTATTTTTTTCATGTAAATCCTCATTTCTCAATAATTTTCTAAAAAATTTTCAAGAAATTTTACTACCCGTTAGGGGAATTTGTGGTATTATACTTCTATGAGTGAAAAAGAAAAAATGCTTAGTGGTCAGTTATATGATGCAGGAGATACAGAACTTGCAAAAGAACGTGAAAGATGCAAACGATTGTGTCATCAGTACAATTCTCTGTCGCCTGAAATGGTTGACGAGAGAAAAAATCTTGTAACGCAAATTTTTGGTAAAACCGGTAAGAGTTTTTTGATTGAGCAAAATTTTTGGTGTGATTACGGTTATAACATTGAAGTTGGTGAGAATTTTTATGTAAACCACAATTGCGTAATGCTTGATTGTGCAAAAATTACATTTGGCGATAATGTATTTATAGCGCCGAATTGCGGATTTTATACAGCAGAGCATCCGCTTGATGTTGAAACAAGAAACAGTGGACTTGAGTTTGCAAAACCCATAAAAATCGGAAATAATGTCTGGATTGGCGGTGGAGTAACGGTTTTGTCGGGTGTTGAAATTGGTGATAATGTTGTAATAGGTGCCGGCAGTGTGGTTACAAAAACAATTCCGTCAAATGTTGTCGCTGTCGGAAATCCCTGCAGAATAATAAAAGAAATATAATGCCTATTTAACTTGCATCCATCTGCGGTGAATTCTAATTTGTCTGAAAAGGTTTCTTAAAAGAATTTTGCGTTTAGATTTGTTGTGCAGAATATCTTTTAGGCAGGCGATAATATATAGTAATTCTCCCCAATATGTGTCCGGTAAAATAATATCGTCCTCAAAATCTATTTGTAATATTTGTTCGTTATTATCAATCATTATTAGTTATAATCTATCACTATTTTATATATTTGTCAATAACAAAATGTAAATTTAAACTGGTATTATGTTAAATATCAAACAAGAAATTGAAATTTTATTATTGCGTAGTGGTGGTTTATCAATGAGAAAGTTACTTTCAAAGATGAATACCAATGGCTTTAATGTGCCTAAACCAAGTACAATTTCTATACAATTGAATAAAAAGCGTATAAGATTTGAAACAGTTCAAGAAATTCTGGATTTTCTTGGTTATGAACTTATAATTCGTGAAAAACAAAACTAAAAGATGGAATTTATTGTAAAAGCATATACATTATTCCCATTTACGTGATGTGTGCAAAATTCTTAAAATATAAATTGTTTCATTCCGTATTTGATAAGGAACAATATATGGATATTTTGTTATTACAAGTTCACGTGTTCGCAGTACTCGCCCGCTTCTACCGGCAGCCGGATTTTCAGGCAGAATAGTTTCAATACTTTTGATAATATAAGATACGACTTCTTTCGCAGCTTCACGATTATTTTCGTAAATGTATTTTTGTATAGCATCTAAGTCTTTTATGGATGAATTAGAAAATTTTATATTATACTTCAATTTCCCAATCCTTCTTTATTTCATTGATGTCTTTGAATTTACCGTTGTCAATATCTTTTATCCCATCTTGTATTGCACCAATTTGCCATGCTTCAAGAGCGAGATATTTTTCAATGGCATCAAGTGCGAGATATGTTTTAGTCCGCCCTGTTGCTTCGGCTAACTGTTGAAGTTGGTCTTTGGTATTTTTAGGTAGTCGCATCGAAAATTGTTCCATAATATCTCCTTTTGTATTACATTATAATACATTGTATTACAAATTTCAACCCACAAAAAAGGCTTACATTGAGTAAGCCTTTCCAATTTCTTTTAAATTTCAGTATTGCTGAATTTTATAAACCTAAAATTAATTTGTTGTTAATGGATATCATATCCATCGTATTATAAATATTTTGTTGTAATAGCTCTGCTTTGTGCTTCTCTTGTTGTTTACCTCCTTCTTCTTGTTCAGGATTGTTGTTTTGATTCTTGGCAGCCTCCGCCTGCGCTATTAAGTTCTGTGCCTGTGCCTCTGTAGTAACTGTCGTCGGATCTATCCCCAATGCAAGCAAACGATCTATCGTTGATTGTTTCAGTGTGCTTTCACTGCTTGATGCCATTGCGATTGAAATATGCGGTATAGAGCTGATTGACGACATACATACATCCTTTCTGATTTCAATTTAATAATTTTTTCTTAAATGTCAATCATATTTTTTATATCGGCATGATTTGGGTAAAACTTTAATGTTTTAAGTTGAAATTTTACATTTCTTCATGTTTATGTTACAATCTTTTTAGGGTTTATTATGAAAAAGTTTTTAATTTTATGCCTAATAGTGTTTATGAGCTTGTCACAAGCTTTTGCAGCTTCTTATATAAAAGTTGAGCCGCAATTATTAACGCCTGTGCAAACTTCGAGTTATGAAAAATTTAATGAAACGCTTTCTATTATTTTCAACAGGATTAAGCCGTATGTCAGGACGGATAAATACCCGAAATATTACCATGATTTTACTTTGATACCGGATGACGGTACGCAAAATAGTGCATATCATTATGTAAAAAGTTATGGAGCAGAACTCATTTATAATTCCGACACAAATGAACTTAAGTATGTGACTTTCAGACGTCCTGAACTACAAAAATGTAGAATTATTTATGATTATCCGTCAGGAAAACTTCATGCGGTACAAATTTTTGTATCGGATAAAGAGTCTTTTGTATTTTCACCTGATGGCAAATATGTTGATTATACGCCTTATGTAAAAGAGGTTCGCGAAAAGGTTAAAAAAGCATGGAAAGTTCCGGCAAGAAAACATATTGAAATACTCGCAAAAGACCAAAAAGACTTGCTTGTTCAAATTGCATTGACATTGAACAAAGACGGAACTGTAAAAAAATGCAGAGTTTTAAAATCTTCAAAGATTAAGGAACTTGATGAAAATGCAGGTAATGCAATAAAAGCAGCCGCACCTTTCAAACAGTTCCCGGAAAACTTTTTCAATGAAGAATTGACAATAATTTTGAACTTCAATTTTAGCCTTTAATTTATTGTAATCTCATAATTTCCGTTGTTAATCGAAAAATTCATACGGATTGTTTCGCCGTTGTATTCGGCGGGTGGAGTTGAAAACTGAGGAACGCTCATCAACATATAATAAACAGTATCGTTCAGACTCTTGTTATCTGATTCTTTGGTAAATTTGCGGTTTGTGAGTTTGCCTGTTTTGTCTACAGAAAAACTTATTGAGCAACTACCTGACCCTTGAATACTTCCTACTGCAAATTTTGAAAACAGCTTTGCTCTGAGTTTGGTTTTGTAATCAATCATTGCGGGGCTGTTGGGGTTGTAAGCGGGTTTAATCGGTTCAACTTTTTGGGGTGTTTCTACAACTTTAACAGGTTCTTTTACAGTGGTCGGTTTATTAGATACCGGCTGTTGAATTGATTTTGGTAGTTGAACGGGTGTTTTTATAACTTCTTTTTTGGGTTCGACTTTGGCTATATTTTTTTTTTGAACAGATGCCGTTGGGGTTAAAATTATTGGCTCTGTTCGGGTTACGGGTTGTGTCGTTTGTGGTTTGGGCTGGTATATCGGTGTGTCATCCCAAATTTTATCTATATTTGGTATTGAAGTTTGAGTTTTTGTAACAGGTTTTGTTTTATGCTCCACTTTTTTTGACATCGGAATAAACCACACAGAAATCGCAATGATTAAGCAGAGTGAAAAGAATACTCTTGAAACAATCTCTGATTTTTGCTCAAGCGTAATAGGTTGTTTGACAGGTTTTTCTTCAATATAATCAAAAGTATCGTTACCGCAATCGCAGTAATCGGGTTTTATTTTGTATTCGGCATTGCATTCTTTACATCTGTACATAAGTTTATCCTATCATAAAAATCCCAAAAATAATAAGTCCGATAATTGCCATAATAATTAAAATTGCAACTTCACGTATAAGTTCACATTCTCTATGGGCTTTTAAAAACTTGATGAAAAACGGGATTTCTAAAAGTGCAAACAGTGTAATAAAAACGATTTTAATCATCATTTAACCCTCTTGAAAATTATTTGTTCCATAAGAATTGTTTTGTGCATTTGCGGTTTTAATGTCAGAGTTGCAACGGTTGCACAGGCAAAAACCGCAATGGCAATAAGCGAAATTACAACAATTTTGTTCATTAATGCACCACCCTTTCAATGTCCGAAAAATTGCTCGGTGTAGAAAATCTGTCCTCTGAACCTATCATAAAAGAACCGTTTACGACGGTAGATGTTCGCTGTGTTCCGCGTGGAAAATTCAAAATAGGTTTGCGTTGGAGGTTAGAAATTGCCGGTTTGAGGTTGTTTCTGGCAATATCCATACAAAAATTGTTTGAGCAGCTAACTTTTACGTTAGATACATTTCCGTATTTGTCAACCAAAAATGAAAATGTAAACATTGTACCAAACGGAGCTACGCCCGCATTTGAATCTTTCATAACCTGATTGTGAATATTGCTTCGCCATTTGTTCCATGCGATAAGTTCCTCCTGTTCGGTCATATATGGATTTTTGAATGAGGAAGTTTGTTTTGGTGTTGGTTGAGGTTGAAGCGTTTGAGCAAATTTTTGGGCATTTTCTTGCAAAGCTTTTGTATCTTCTATATCAGTATTCAAAAGTTTTTGCAAAAGTTCGGCTTGCGACTCTTGAGGTTCCGGTGTTGTTGTTTGAACCGGAGTTTCTTTTTTAGGGAATTTTATTTTAACAGGTTTTGTTTCAGTCGACTTTCTTTCAACTTGTTGTGTTTGTTTCGGAATTTCTTGAACTTTAACCTCGACGTTTTTTTGAGTCTGCTGAACAGGTGTAATTGTTTGTTGTTGAGGTTGTACGGCAATAGTCACGGGAGTATTCTCAGACGTAAGCGTGTCGCTTATTCTGACTAATTTGAAATCCGCATCTTCTATCAACATTGGTTGATGAATTTCGGGATGAATTTTAATAGTCAGAATGGTTAAAATAACAAATAAAACTACTACTGATACTTTTAAAAAATCCATAATTAATCTTTATCTACTTTTGCTAACAGTTCATCACAAGCATAAATATCAAATTTTGTCTGGCTCAACATCAATGTTTCTGCAATCAAAAGTGCTGTCGGAACTAATGCCGCTACCAAACTCAAAAACATTCCTTGCATATCTCCGCCGATTTCGGTCATAAAATATGAAATGTTCATCGCAAATTCAATAAATATAATTGCACAAGCGATAGTAAGTGAGCGACGCCTTTCACTTTCCAAACGCCTTACACCTTCAAGTCCGTAAATTGTAACTCCGTGGTGCTGATAATCAGAAAAACCGTCTTGTTTAATTACCTGTGAGCCTTGAATTTTTTTAGTGCAAGAAAATGCGTTTACAAATGTAAAGAATGCAAAAATAATCAAGAAAGTTGCAAGAGTCAAAAATACAGGGCTAATTCTCAATCCTGAAATTCTCACCCAGCCTGCAGCTTCCGGAAAACACATTGCAAGAGTGTTTGAAACACCATAAGCAAGAAACGGAGCTGTCAAAATTCCAACAATTGTTTCTCCTACAGATTTCAATTGGAGATTAAACATTTTATCTTTGATATATTGAATTTTTGAGTTGCTCAAACTATTGATATATCTTTCAATCCACTGTCTGTAGATTTTGATAACGTTTTCAAAATCCTCTCTGTATTCGTATTTGTCAAGCATTATTGCCCACTCTGTCGTATTGCATTTGAAATATCCGCAACTGATTGCAAGAACAGCCATAATCCCCGAGAAAAAGAACGAAATAAATATTGCAAATGTCATAAAATCGTTCAAATTCATATAATAAACGAGGTTTACAACATAAATTCCAAGAACAAAAATCAGCGAAAAAATCAACATAAAACTCTGTCCGAGTTTTGCAGAACGTGACATTTCTTTTTGTACATTGCTTTGCAAATAGAGATATACTCCCTGTTTTAAAAGTAAGCAGATGCCGTAAATTAATATGGTGTAAATTGCCCAGACTTTAATATTGGTGGGCAAATGTAAAAAGTTTGCAGATTCTTTAATATTCAACCCCATCAAATAGTTTGAAACTCCAAAAGCACAAACCATTGAGCTGAAAAACATTGCGATGTGAAGAAAAATACTCGTTTTGGAGTTGTTTGAAAGTTTTTGTTTCAAATCGTTTATATGGAACGCAACTTGTTTAGTTATGGCAACACGTGCACTTTCCAAATCCTCTTTTTGTTTTTCGAGTTTGACTTTTGTGATAGCATTAACGTCTTTGCCGTACAAACCTTTGATATCTTCTTCTGTCAAATCTTCATTACCGATTGAAGTAACCGTTTTGACTGCAGGTGCGGTTGCAATGACTTTTAAGCTCAAAAATTCGTTGCTGTCGGCAAACATAAGTTTGCAAACATTTGCAACTTCAACTTTTTTTATCGGTTGACCTTTAAAAAGCACTTTATCGCTTTGAAAATTATTTACAACAGTACATTTTCCGTTCAAACATTGTAACGTGAGCATTACGTCGTACCCTAAATTAAGCACAATGTCGCAATTTGGGTGTGTACCGATATTTATTACATCTTTGTTAAAAGTTTTTTCGCCTTTTGATGTTGAAATTATTACTGCCATTTTATTTTCCTTTAAATTTATCTGCCCAGTGCATGAAGAAATCTTCTGATAGATTTGTCGACATTTTGTTCAGGAGAAACTATCAAATGCGCTTCACCCAGAACTGGTGTGAGTTTTTCTTTTGCCAAATCGAGTTTAGCAGGGTGCGCATCCAAAAACATCATAGAAATATCGGGCGCATATTTTTTTACGTTTTGGACATTTGAAGGTAATGTTTCCCAATTAATCTGTTTTTCAATAGCGCCTTCATTTTCCAAATCGCCGATAACAACGATTGCAGGTACATATCCGTCTTTTTTCATTGTCAAAGCGTGAGAAAATGCTTTTTTCAACCCGACACCGTATGCTGTTCCGTAATCTTTGGCATCGTATTTTGTAAACGCATCCATCGATTTTGTAATACCGCTTCCGTTCATCGGAGTGCCTTCGTAAATCAAATAAGCATCCTCCGAAACCCTCAAAATTTTAATTTGATCTTCTGGGTCAAGAAGATTACAAATTTGTCTGAGAATTTTTTTCTGTTCGGGCAAACGTTTTTGATTTGATGCCGAACTATCCACTACAAAAATAACTGCAGATGGGTGAAAATCGTCAACTTTAATCTGCCTTAATCCCGCCCAGATAAACCTTATTGCAACTGATAATACTAATAATATTAGACCTAATGTAACTAATTTTTTATTCAATTTCATAA
>CAYPDZ010000009.1:16561-18147 GCA_964409575.1 uncultured Muribaculaceae bacterium
GTAAGCGGTGCAATCAATTTTATTTGAATTGTTGTTCCGTCGGGGATGTCGACTTCTTTTCCGTGTTGCATTGCGCCGTGAATTCCGCCGCCTATGGCTCCGATACCGCCGGAAATTGCCATGTTTCTGCCCCAATTGTCACTTCCGCTCAGTGCCGTAAATGCAGCACTGATAAGCATACTGCCTAACGCTCCGATGACGACATCACGCGTCATTTTTTGAGCGCGTTCGCTTTTGGTTTTCATATAGACATTTTCCGTAGAAATCTGTAACAAGTTGCCGTCAGGTGTTAAAATTTCATTAAAATTCAGTTCAATTTCTGCATTTCCATAAGCATAACCGGCGTTTTTGGCATCCGATGCAGAGCCGTAAACCAGACTTCCTGCGGGTGCAATTATTTGTCCGTTGTATACAAGGTTGTTTGTTAAACGTGCGGTTAGTCTATCGTTTTTTTCAAGGCTTCCCGAACTTATTCCCGACTCAAAAGTTACGCTGAAACTCGTTCCGGCCGGAATTGTAACAACATTGCCTTGCAAAAGTTGTCGTTGCGGAACTGGTTCATACAAAAGAGGTGATGGCTCGTAATTTGTCCTGTCAGTTTCTGCATCTTGAACTTGGTTTGTTGTATTGTAATTTTTGATTTCCCTGCGATTTTTTTGTTTGGAAAAATCGTTTATTTGTAATTGTTGAGATTGTTGTTTGTTAAATTCAGCCTGTGCTTCGTCCGAAAAATCGTATTCCGCAAACACCGGTACAGATAAAATATTTAAACATAAAAGAACTGATATTATCTTTTTCATTAATATTATTATAATGAATTATTGAATTATTACAATATGTCTGGTATAATTCGTTCCATAAGAAGGAGAGAAAAATGGAAAAGATTTTTGAATTAATAGCAGTAGTTTTGAGTGCATACATTATCGGTTCAATTCCGACGGGATATATTATTGTAAAAACCTTTACGGGACAAGATATCAGAACAATCGGTTCGGGGTCTACCGGTGCGACAAATGTAAAGCGTGTAATGGGTAAAAAATGGTTTTTTATAACTTTGCTTTTGGATGCTTTTAAAGGTGCGTTGCCTGTTGTACTTGCATCTTTGTTTGCAAAAACATTCACCGGCATTGGTTTGTTGCCGGTATTGGCTGCGGTTGCGGTAATTCTTGGTCACAGCAAATCAATTTTTCTCAAATTTACAGGCGGAAAATCGGTTGCATCAGGTGTCGGTACGATTTTAGCACTCAATTGGCAAGTTGGTTTAATTATCGCACTAATTTGGTCTATTGTAACGTTCTTTACAAGATACGTTTCAGTTGGTTCAATTGTTGCGCTTGCAATTTCGCCGCTTTTGATGTGGTCGTTTAAAGCTCCTGTTGCATATATTGCTTACTGTGCACTTGGTGCTTTGTATATCATTTGGCTTCACCGCTCAAATATTCAAAGACTTATTAAAGGCGAAGAAAACAAGGTCAGATAATTAATTTGCCTTAATCATTTTATTCAACGGACTGTTGTTTGTGAAATTTACTGTTGGTGCAGTTTCAACGGGTTTTTGTTCGTAACTTTTTACTTCATAAGATTTG
>CAYPDZ010000009.1:18247-28039 GCA_964409575.1 uncultured Muribaculaceae bacterium
TGTTGGTGCAGTTTCAACGGGTTTTTGTTCGTAACTTTTTACTTCATAAGATTTGATTGAACGTTTGCCGGTCAGGCGTTTCATAAAGTTGTAGTAAGATTTTTTGAAACCTTTTGCGTTTTCTTGTTGTTCTTCAATTTTCAACAGACTGTCGCGAGAATGTGTTCCGACCGGTACACCGACTGATTTTCTAGTCAGCCATTCGCCCATTGTTGTGTTTGTCAATGTAATCCAGCTCATTCCAAACAGTGATTTGTTGTATTGACTTCTGAATGTGCTGTTAAACAGGTCAATCAATAGAGTTTGATAGAACAATCTTGAGCCTTCTTGGACAAATCTTTCGGTGAATTTGGTTTTTGCACCGTCAACGTCATTACCGTTTGATTTTAACATTACCATGTTGTAGTTATCTGTCATCAAGAACCAGATTGTAGCAATTGATGCGGCTGTTTTTGCAAGGTTTGAAAGTTCGCTGTTAGAGATGTTTGACATTGTGTCAACATTGAACGCTTTCAAGATATTATCTCTTACGTATGATTGGAATTTTTCCGGTGAAAGATTTTTCTTAGCTGCTTCTTTGCCGATGTTTTCAATACTTTTTGCTAACGATGACACGTCAGAAATTCTGTTAACCAATCCTTGTTGAACATCGGTTAATGTCGCATCTTTTGCTATTTTTTTATCTTGAACTTCTTTGATAAATTTTTCAAGTTCGGGTGTCGGAATATTGCGTTCTTTTGCAAAATTCTTCATAATAGTTTCTAAAGTGCCTTTGTCGTTAATTGCAAAATCTAAAGTTTTCGGCTTTTTAACAAATGCATTAACAACTTTCATAACAAGGTTGTACGGCAAAGTGACTGTATTCCAAGCAAATTTGAACGGTGCTATTACAAAGTTTACAAGTGGTTTGACTTTTTTGTCTTTAGCACCGAGATTGATAAATTCACCGTTTTGAGCGTTTTGTGCTACTTTTTTATATTTTGCTGCAAGTTCTGTAAAATTATTTTTTTCCAATACAGAGGTTATTTTTTCAAGTTCTTTTTTAGAAATTTTGTATTCGGGGATTTCTGTTAATGATTTATATTGTTTCTTAAAGAAACCTGAGAATGCTTTCCACTGATTTTCAACTGCAGAAATTTTTCTGAGTCCTTTTACACCAAAACCTCCGGCGATAATTACTGCTGATGCTTTCATTACGGTGTCGAATGAAAGGAGCGGTTTTTGATGTTTTTCTTTGTTGTCATTATCTTTATTTTCTGATGCTTTAAACGACGGTTTTTGAGGTTCAATTTTTGCTTCCGGTGCGTTATTTTCTGCATTTTCTTTTCTTGCTTCTTCCGGAGTCAAACGTGTAATGTGTTTGCCGTTTATTAATCTTGAAAAAGCTTCTGTTGTCAGGGTTGTAGCACCTGTCATTAAGAAAATGCCCAACGCCGAATTGTTAATATATTTTTGAAGTGCACCGAGTGTAATCAATGTGATATATGCGTTAAAACCTATTCTTGCAGCTTCTTGTTTAAATCTGGCTTTTTGTTCTTTTTTAGCAGATTTTGAATCATCGTCCATCATACGTGACAAGTTGTATGCGTCGTTTGCCAAAAATATTGCAGGCGGCAATCCTGATACGAGTCTGTTTAATGAACGTTCGTGTTTTGTGTCGTAGTTACCTGTTTTTGAATCAAACATTTTTACAGATTGCTGAAACATGTTTGAAGCAATTGCATCGGATGGTTTTTCTTTTAAATCTTTTGCTTTCTCAAAAAGTCCGCGCAATGCGTTAACTTCGGCATCAATTTTAGAACGCTGTCTGATATTTTTAAAGAATGGTGTTTGTAATTTTTTGTCAGCCCAACCTTTGAACGGCTTAATTTTCCCGATTAGCCCGACTGTTCCGTTGAGAATATCTGCCGGCAAAATCTTAAACGGATAAACAAGTCCGTCCCAAATCAATTGAGGGACAGTCTTTTTGTGGAATATGATTTTATCATCTTTGATTTGAACCATTTTCTTGGTCAAATCAGAGTTTTTAACGTGATTAAACAGACCGTCAACGATTGAATGTTCAAGTCCTGATTTTTCTTTAATAAATTTATTGAATTCGGATATGCTGTATTCTCCGGCCTTTTTATATGCAGGAGCGAGTCTTAAAGCCAAACCTGTCGCAACCAAAACTCCCAATGTTGCAAGAACAGGTTTCATTTTGTCATCTTTTTTCTGATTTTCCCCTTTAAAAGAAAGACCTTTAAAAGTTGAATTCTGTGAATTACTTTTTAAAGGTCTCTCGATATTTAGATTATTTTTTAAAGACATGAACTCGGAAGGAACATGATTTGGAGATAACTTCTCCTTGTATCGTTGTTTGACGGTATCGTATGTTAATTTTCCTACCAACATTTTTCTTATTCCTTCCCGTTGCTCATTCTTAACTAAACATGATTTTTTGACAACCCCATTATTAAGAAAAATTTACAATATTACATAAAAAGTTTTAGAATAATAAAAAAATGCGGCATTGCCGCATTTTTTATTTCTTTGAACTTTTATCAGCGAGTTCGGAGTCCAATCTCAAAAATACCGGTTTGATATCTTCTTTTGAAATCAGTTTTCCAACTTTAATACTATCTGTTGTTAAATCATCCAGTTTTGTGCTTAAATCAAACGACAATTGTCTTGCCATATCACGAGCGATATTCGGGCAGTACGGATAAATCAACGATGCGATTATACACATAATATCAAGTACGTTTGTCAAAACTTGTCCGCACTCAACCATTTTTTCCTCTTTCGCTAAAGTCCAAGGTGCGTTATCTTGAACGTATTTGTTTGTCGCATCAACAAGTGAAATTATTTCTAATCCAGCTTCTGCAAGCTCAAAGTTGTCAAAGTGGTTTTTAACGATTTGAACAGTTCCTAATGCTTTTTTCATTAGGCTGTTAGATCCTGAAACACCTAACAGCTTCGCTGACGGATACAGGCTCACACAACTCACTTTGTTACGTTGGTTCGCTTTGTAAAGTTCAGGATGACAGGATAGTTTAAATTCCGGTTTAACTTCGCCGTCAAAATATTTTACAAGCATTGAAAGCGTTCTGTTCAAAAGGTTGCCCATGCTGTTTGCAAGATGTGCGTTAACTTTTTCTTTAAAATCATCATCGGAATAGTTTCCGTCACGTCCTGATGGTGCAGAGGTTGCCATATAATATCTGAACGCGTCAGGATATTCCATATTGAAGTTTTCAAGTACAGATGTCGGTGAAACAACATTGCCCAAAGATTTTGACATCTTAGTTTCGTCAATCGTAATCCAACCATGTGCAAAAATATGTTTTGGCAACGGTAAATCCAACGCCATCAAAAATGCTGGCCAATAAATACTATGGAATTTGAGGATATCTTTACCGATTACGTGAACATCACAAGGCCAGTATTTTTTGAAATCATCAGATGAACTTTCTGTATCATAGCCAAGAGCCGTGATATAATTTGAAAGTGCATCAATCCAAACATAAATTGATTGGTCGGCATCACCTAAAACATCAATTCCCCATTGTACATTTGATTTTGCGCGAGAAACAGAGATGTCTTGAATATCCTCCAACTGGTTCAAAACTTCATTAGCTCTAAATTCCGGCAAAATAAAATCAGGATGGTCTTTAATATGTTTGATAATTGCATCTTTATACTTTGAAAGTTTAAAGAAGTAATTTTCTTCTTTTACAACTTCGGGTTTTTTCAAGTGATCAGGACAAAGCCCGTCTTCTGTCAAATCTTTCGGGTTCAAGAAACATTCACACCCTTGACAATACAAACCTTCATAAGAGTGTTTGTAAATATCACCTTGTTTCAAAAGTTTGTCAAAAATATGTTGAACAGCAACTTCATGATAATCATCAGTAGTTCTGATAAATTTTGTATAATCAATATCGAGTGCTTTCCAAGCATCTTTAAACTTTTGAGAGTTTTCGTCGCAAAGTTCTTTTGGGCTTTTTCCTTGAGCTGCCGCTGTTTTTTGGATTTTAATCCCGTGTTCATCAGTACCTGTCAAGAAATACACATCATCACAACGTTGAGAATAATGTCTTGCAATTACGTCGGTTAATATTTTTTCGTAGGCATGACCGATATGCGGTGCGCCGTTTACATAATCTATTGCTGTTGTTAAATAAAATTTTTCCATTTTCTTACCTCTATATTTTTATTTTACCACAAACACGTCATCCTGAATTTATTTCAGGATCTTGTAATCATGAGATGCTGAAACAAGTTCAGCATGACAATAAGGCAAGTTCAGAATGCCCCTTTATTTTTAAAAATACTATACCTGTAGCCATCTTCTATAACCTCGACTAACTCATAATTTTCCTGAACAAATCCGCAAAAATCAAGTGCATAATCCTTACAAATATATTCAAAATAATAATCTTTCATATTTAAATTGTTTAAAATTATGTATTCGGGCGGATTTTGTTCAAAATGCTCAACAATTTTGTCTTCCCCGAAAGTTTCGATATACAAAGGTAACAAAGAGTTGTAAAACCCGTCAGATTGCCTGTTTGCAAGAAAATTTATAATCATGCCTTCGGGAAAAACAACAATTTTGTCTGTCGGTTTTGTGTTTTCTTTTATATACTCAACAATTTTGTCCGGTGTTTTGACATAAGAATTCTTGTTATTTGCAACAAAAACAAAAATGCTTAAAATAACAAAATAAATTCCGACAACTTTGTCAAATTTTCGCGGGAGAAGTGACAGTAACGCAATCAACAAAAGCGAAACGTAATATGTGCCGTAACTTCCCATAATCAGCACCCAAAAGACTTTTGCACTCACCAAAAGTATGGAAACTGTTAATAAATTGAAATTTTTGAACCAGATTGCAATAAAAAGCAAAATTGGCAAAAATCCGAACATTACTTTTGCATCAAAGAAAAATATTGCCAAAATAAAAGAAATAATTGTAATTATTTTTTTGTTTTTCCATGTGCCAAAAAGTATTCCGCCAAAAGGAATTGCGAATTTCAAAAATAAAACTAAATCCATTAACAAAGCTTTTGGGTGAAAATATATTCCGCTGTTCTGGTAAAAATATGTCAAAGTCTTGCTTTTTGCCATATTTTTTACGATTGTAAACGAGTTTATCAAATCAGAAATCCGTAAACCTTGTACAAATAAAATTCCGAAACTCAAAATCGGCACAGAAACAAAGCTCAACAATGCTTTCCAATCACGCTGTTTTACAATCAAGAATAGAATTACAAATCCGTAAAGTAAAAAATCGTATTTACAGGTTATGCAAACGCCCGCCAAAAGCGCAGAAAGCCATAATTTGTCTTTTATAAAGTAAAGCGAATAAATAAACGCAACCAATCCATATAAAACTGCCCACGAATACGGAAAATGAAAGTTAAAAATGCTTGTTGTAGTAACCCCGACCGCAATCGTAAAAAGCCCGAGCGAAAAGCTCAAAAACTTTGACATATAACGGGTTGCAAGCAAATATACACCGCTTACTGTCAAAAGCGAACAAATCGCTCCTGCTCCATACAATGTCGAAAGTTTTGTCCCAAAAATTTTATATAAAACGGCGTTAATCTGATAAGCAAGCGGTCCATAAATATTAAACAAATCCCTGTATAAAACATCACCGGCAAGAATTCTTTCGGGATAATAAACTTCACGTCCAATATCAATCAAAAATCCCGAGTAATGCCCCAAAAATATTGCTAAACCTGCTATACACAAAATCCACAAAATTATTAAATATTTATTTTCACGTAAAATCTCTTTCATATTACAAAAATTTAACAAAAATTCATAAAAAAAGCAATTTTTGCTGAAAATAAAACTTTATATACATGTAAAAGGTTGGAATATATTTTTCAAAAAAATTGTAAAGGGTTAAAAAATGTCTGCAAATTGGGCGAATACTTTGGATATGTTGGCGCAAAACGGTGTTTTGGATTTTGATGCACCATCATTTATAACAGGTCAGGCTCCTCGATATGTCGGTGCACCGTCAGCTCCTCCGTCACCTTACGTAGGTCCTCCGCTTCCTGCGGCTCCAAATTTGAAACAGCCTCAGGTAGATGAATTCCGTCAGGAAAAAGCAAAAATTCCTCCAAAACAGCAAAAAGATAAAGATTTGGTAAAAAATCCGACTTGGAAAAAAGTATTGTTTGGCGCACTTGCCGTTGCGACTTTAGGTGTCGGAATTTGGAAATTTAAGTCAATAACTAAATGGGTTAAAAAGCAATTTAATAAAATCAGTTGGAAATCAACAAAACAATTCTTTGTTGATAAAGGCAAAGCCATAGGTAAATTCTTTAAAAAAGGTTGGAATAAATTTACCGGTTTATTCAAAAAGAAACCTTAAATTATTTATGATAAAATAATTTCATGACAAAGATTTTGGATTGCACTATACGCGACGGGTCGCACATCAAAAATTTTACTGACGAATGTATTTTAGAAACACTTCGTTGTGCGGAGTGTGCAAATCTTGATTATATTGAAGTCGGTTATGATTTTCCTGATTGCATCAAATCCTCAAAGATTAAAACGGTTGTGATGGTTGATGCCAAAAATATCCGTTCTGTATCGCAAAAAGCAGACTGCGTGAGAGTTGCTTGTTATCCAAACCAAATTAAATCGGCAATTCAGGCGGTAGAAGATTTTAAAACACAAGGTTTTGAAGTATTTTTGCATCTTATGACGGCAGACAAATTTGACGATTATGAACTTTTGAAAAACTGGAAAAACAAAGATATTTTGACTTCGATTTATTTTGCCGATAGTTTTGGCTCATTTATGCCGAATAATGTCGAAACTGTTTATAAAAACCTTGAGGCTTGCGGGTTTGAGCGGATAAGTTTTCATGCGCATAACAATTTGCAAATGGCATTTGTAAATACATTAAAAGCAATTGAACTTGGTGCATATTCCATTGATGCAACGGTTTTTGGTTTAGGCAGAGGCGGTGGAAATTTACCATTGGAAATTCTCTTGAAATATTTAGGCAAAAACAACGAACAGTATTTAGAATTAATAAAAAAATATTATAGCGAAGCTCCTTGTACATACAGTTACAAAAACCTGATGAGCGGGATTTTGAATATTCATCCCAATCAATTGTATGATGTTACGACTTTATAAAGCATTTATAATCTAGAAAAAAGGAATAAGAAAATGCTTTTAACCGATCATGTTCAAGCGATTATAAAATCCGCTAAATCTATTGTAGTTGCAAGGAATTATCCACAATTGGCGCCGGAACACGTCATGCTTGCGTTGATGTTAGACCAAAACGATTTACCGCAAATTATTTTGCAGCGTATCGGGCTTGAAAACCCCGAAATCACCGACAGATTGAACAATTATGTTTCCAAACGCGCATATTTGCCAAGAGGAAAATTCTCTGATATCGGGTTTACGACAGAAGCGATAAAACTAATGAAAATCGCGCAAGAAGAAGCGGAAAAGCGCAAAGATGAACAAATTAGCATTGAACACTTGTTTCTTGCCGTTTTTAGAATTCAAAACAAAACATTGGACTATCTTTGGGAACAGTGCAATGTCAACAGACTTGAGCTTTACGAAAAAATGACGGATGTTGTAAGTCATATTGTTGATGTTGATGAAAGCGGAAACGTTGAATTAGAAGAAGAAAAAAAAGAAAATGATGCATTGCAAAAATACACTACGGATTTGACCGAATGCGCAAAAAATAACAAACTCGATCCCGTAATCGGTCGTGATGATGAAATTCGTCGTACAATCCAGATTTTGAACAGACGTTCCAAAAACAATCCCGTTATTATCGGAGAACCTGGGGTTGGTAAAACCGCCGTTGTAGAAGGGCTTGCACAAAGAATTATATCGGGAGATGTGCCGGAAAGCCTTAAAAATGACAAAATTTTGGCACTTGATTTGGGTGCACTTCTTGCGGGAGCTTCTTATAGAGGAGAATTTGAGGAACGTTTGAAATCTGTTCTTAAAGCAATCGAAGAAAAAACAGACGACTTGATGCTCTTTATAGATGAAATTCATACAATAATGGGCATGGGTTCATCAGAAGGCTCTGCCGATGCCGGAAACCTTTTAAAACCGATGCTTGCGCGTGGAACAATCAGAGTAATCGGTGCAACAACAACGGACGAATACCGCAAGTATATTGAAAAAGACAAAGCTTTGGAAAGACGTTTTCAGCCGGTAATGGTTGATGAGCCGTCGGTTGAAGCCACAATCAGTATCTTAAGAGGATTGAAAGATAAATACGAAGGTTTTCACGGTATAAAGATTTTGGACAGTGCGATTGTTTCTGCCGTAAAACTTTCTCACAGATACATTGCAGACAGATGCTTGCCCGACAAAGCTATTGACTTGTTGGACGAAGCAGCTTCTGCACAAAGAATTCAAATAGATACAATGCCTGAAAAAATAGATATTTACATTCGCGAAAAAATGCAGCTTGAAATGAACAAAAAGGCGTTGGAAAAAGACGGCTCGGCGGAGGCTCTGAAAAAACTTGAAAAAATTGTTAAGAAAATAACTGATTTAGATACAAAAATCTCAAAACTCAAAGAACAATGGCTTGCGGAGAAAAAAATTCTTGATTCTTATGCGAGTGTAAAACGAAATATCGAAAAAATAAAATCACAAATTGAAATAAACAAGAAAAATCCTACAAAAACAGCGTCTTTGGAATTGAAATATTCACAAATGCTTGATGCTGAGAAAAAGTTGAAGTCTTTGCAAACTGGTAAAAACCGACTTTTAAAAGAAGAAGTTGATGAGGACGATATTTCTTCAATCGTCGCGAAATGGACGGGAATTCCCGTTAATCGTTTGATGGAAGAAGAAACGAAAAAACTTATTGATATGGAAGAAGTTATGCACAAACGCGTTGTCGGGCAGGATGATGCGGTCAAGAAAATCGCCAATGCAATCCGCTTGTCGCGCTCGGGGTTGCGTGATCCGAAACGTCCAATCGGTACGTTTTTCTTTGCCGGACCTACAGGGGTCGGTAAAACAGAACTCGGCAAAACGCTTGCAGATATTTTGTTTAATGACGAGGATGCATTGGTGCGCATTGATATGTCAGAATTTATGGAAAAAGCTTCTATTTCAAGACTTGTTGGTGCAACGGCGGGTTATGTTGGTTATGAAGAAGGTGGACAGTTGACGGAGGCGGTCAGACGTAAACCTTATTCAGTTGTACTTTTTGATGAGGTTGAAAAAGCTCATCCGGATGTGTTTAACCTGATGTTGCAAGTCTTTGATGATGGCAGATTGACTGATGGTCAAGGCAGACTTGTTGATTTCAAAAATACCGTTATTATAATGACTTCAAACATTGCAAGTGATGTAATTTTGGATGAAAATTTGTCTGCGGAAGAAAAACACGAAAGTTTAAATCAGGCTTTGCATGCAAAGTTTAAGCCGGAATTTTTGAACCGTATTGATGAGATTGTAATGTTTAAACCCTTGACTCGCGAGGAATTAAAGGTTATCGTTGATATTCAGACAGCTTCGCTCAAAAAACGGCTTTTGGAACAAGATATTGAGTTTGAAATTGCAGAGGATGTTAAGAATTTTCTTGCGGATAAGGGTTACGAACCTTTGTATGGTGCAAGGCCTTTGAGGCGTGTAATAAGACAGCTTGTAGAAATTCCGTTGTCCATGAAAATTTTGGAAGGTGAATTTAAAAAAGGTGATAAAATTAATTCGAGTATAGATGGAGAAAAATTAAACTTTACAAAAGCTTGATATTATAAATAAAAAGAGTTATAATAA